>JANWKN010000191.1 GCA_025451355.1 Pseudolabrys sp.
TCCCGGCGTTGTGTTGCGTCAGACGCCGAGCGACGTCGTCCGTCCAACCGACGTAAGTCAGATGGCGGTTACGCGTGACGGTGCCGAGAACATAGACGTAGCAGTCCATGTTTCGTCCATCTTGTTGGCGGCTACCGGGAGCTGTTGAACGTACCGACCGGCACAACCGGTTGGGCACCCGTAAGCAAGCCGTTATTGCTCGCCGGCGTCGTATAAGCGGTACGAATTTCCGGCTGCGGTGGCGGCTCAGCTTTTGCGGTTTGCACGGCAGGGGCTAGTGCGGGCGTCGCAGGCCGGACGGCCGGCTCGGCCGGTTTTGGCGAGGCCTCGCGTTGCTTTGGTGTCGGGGCGGCCTGCGCGCTTTGCACGGGCGCTGAAGTCGTGGTTCGGACCGGAGCGGCGCGCTTCGACTTTGTATCCGTACTGGCGCTGCGCGCGGCCGCTTGGTCTTTCTCAGGCGATGCGGGCGTTTCCGTTTTCGAACCGCTGAACCAGCTGCCGATCAAGCCCGCAATCGTGGTCGGCTTTTGCTCAGGGGCAGGGGCTTCGCCCTGTTGGGCCTGCGGCGCCGTCCGCGGCATCGGCACGTTTGCCGCTACAGTCGGCTGGCTGGGCTTTGCCGCAGGAGCGGTCTTGGCCGGGGTCTCCGCGGCAGCAGCCGGTGGCGTGGTATCGCGCGGAAGCGAGCCAGGCGCATTCTCGACACGCGGCAAGGCACCGGGCCCGACACTCGCCACCTGATAGCTACGTCCGTTGTTGTCAAATCCGGCCTGAGGCGAAAGCTTCGCCACGAATACGGGATTCATGCCGCCATCGATGCCGGCGCGGGACGGAACCGTGGCAACTCCGCTGGCGATGTATTCCGCCATTTTGTTCTGCTCTTGCCGCCTGTGATTGAGCACCGCGTCGGCGACCGTCTTATCGAGCTGATAGGCCGGGCAAGCGCCCTTGGGGTTAAACGAGAGCGGCCTGTTGGAATCATCCGCCGCCGCGGCGTCAAAAACATAATGGCTGTCGCAAACGGCGACTTTCGGTTCCCGGCGCGTGGCATTGAAGTGGTCGTAGCCTTCTTTCAACGTCTTCCAGAACGCGAAGTTCGGATTGTTGCGGTGCTTCGCCATGTTCAGTGGAGTCATGCGGAAGGGAAACGCCTGCAGCTGGAACGCCTTTTGCCCACCAAAGAAAGACTCGCGAGCGAGCGCATAGATTTCCTGGATCTGTTCATCGGTCATGGCGTAGCAGCCGCGCGACGAACAGTCGCCATGAACCATCAGTTCTCCGCCCGTGTAGCCCATGGCGCGGTCGTAGGCGTTCGGAAAGCCGGTGTTGAAGGCGAGATAATAACTCGAATTCGGATTCATCTGTCCGGGGGTAATCGTGTAGAAGCCCTCGGGCGCCTGCCGGTCGCCTTCCTTTTTCTTTGGACCGAGATCACCGGACCAGCGGCAGATCGGGTAGGTCTTCAGCAGCACGAACTCGCCATCGCGGTTCTGCTTCCAAATCTCCATTTCCGACTCTTCTTTGAAGATTCGACCGAGAATCGGAGACTCTTTGTCCATATTTTTCGCCGCGATCTCGGCGACCATCTTCTCGGACAGCGGGGCCTTCGCTCGGCCCGTGGGAGAAATGCTCTCGCCGTCACAACCGGCCAGAACGATCGCAGCGGCAATAGCCGCAGATGCCAGCAGCGCGCGAGCGAAAGGTCGTTTCAAACTGGTACTCCCCGAAGCGGCGGGTCCCTCAGAACCCAATGGTTACCCATAAGATGTGGCATCCGCAAGGCGTTCCCCACTATCCTCGCCGACCGCTAACCCCATGGTACGCAAAAAGTAAATTGCCAACCCGTTAACCGGCATCCCGTCCCATTGTGAGGAACTTTTCGCTGCGGTGCTTACGGATGGCCTCTCGATCGAGGCCCTGCAGCTCCGAAAAGGCGCTTGCAATGGCGTCCCCGGCTAGCGCTATGGCCGCCTGGGGGTCCCGGTGGGCCCCGCCGGTGGGCTCCTCCACGATGGTGTCGATCACGCCGAAACGCACCATGTCCGGGGCGGTGATTTTCATGCTGGTCGCAGCCTCCTGGGCCTTGGCTGTGTCACGCCACAGGATAGATGCAGCGCCTTCGGGGGAGATCACACTGTAGATGGCGTGCTCCAGCATTAGGACGCGGTTGGCTGTGGCAATCGCGATTGCGCCACCAGAACCGCCTTCGCCGAGGATGACCGCAATGTTCGGGACGCCGAGCGACAGACAGGTTTCCGTCGACCGTGCGATCGCTTCAGCCTGACCGCGTTCTTCCGCACCGATGCCAGGGTACGCGCCGGCTGTGTCGACCAGCGAGATCACCGGAATTCCGAATCGGTCAGCCATTTCCATCAGGCGGACAGCCTTTCGGTACCCTTCCGGGCGGGCCATTCCAAAATTGTGCTTGAGACGGCTTTCGGTGTCCGAACCTTTCTCATGGCCAATAACGCAGACACTTTCTCCGCGAAAGCGGCCGAAGCCGCCGACGATCGCGGCGTCGTCACCAAATTTGCGGTCGCCAGCGAGAGGAATGAAATTTTCGATCAGCCCGGAGATATAGTCCAAACAATGCGGTCGTTGCGGATGCCGGGCGACCTGGGTCTTCTGCCAGGGCGTGAGGTCGGCATAGAGCTCTTTTAGCGCCGCCGCCGCTTTTGATTCGAGTCGACCGATTTCTTCGCCGATAGCGACGGCGTCACCCGTCTCGCCCATGGCGCGCAATTCTTCGACCTTGGCCTCAAGTTCGGCTACGGGCTTTTCGAAATCGAGGTAGCTGCGCATTGGGTCCGTGTAAAATGTGCTTTTTCGAAGCGAAGTGACGGGGGCGAAGCCCTTAAGTCAAGCAAACGCGTTAAATTTGGCTCTCAGGTACGTTTTTGGCCGGTTTCGGCCAAAGGATGCAAGTCGCGCACAAGCGTCTTCAGACGTTCTTCCAGCACATGCGTGTAGATTTGCGTTGTCGAAATATCTGAGTGCCCGAGCAGTGTCTGCACCACGCGCAGGTCAGCGCCGTTGTGCAGGAGATGGCTGGCGAAGGCGTGACGCAGCACATGCGGGCTCAGGCGGTCCGATCGAATGCCGCAGGCTTGCCCGAGTGCCTTGAGCTCGCGCGCAAAGTGCTGTCGGGTCAGGTGGCCCTGCGCACCAAAGGAAGGAAACAGCCATTTCGACTTGATATCCCGCTCGGTCGAAGCCTGCAGTTCAAGATACTCGGACATCGCGTGTTTGGCCTTGGCATTGAGGGGCACAAGACGTTCCTTGCCCCCCTTGCCGCGCACAACCAGCATCCGCTGGTCGCGGCGAGCTGCAGACGCCGGCAGTGTCACAAGCTCCGATACACGCAGTCCCGTGGCGTAAACCACTTCCAGAAGACAAAATAGGCGCGCGGCTCGCAGGCGCCGCGCAAGCGGCTGCCTGGCGTTCTCGCTGTTTGCCTGCGCCTTTTTGAGGAGCTTCTCAACATCTCCGATCGAAAGCACTTTGGGCAGGGGTCGCGCACGTTTCGGCCCTTCCAGAACTGCGGCAGGGTCGTCGCTGCGCCGTTCTTCTGCATAGAGAAAGCGATAGAGCTGACGGACCGCCGACAGTCGACGCGCAAGCGATGACGCTTTGAATCCACGGTCGGAGAGACTCGCGATAAAGTCACGCAGGTCATCGGTCGTCGCACTAGTGATCGAACGACCTGATGCGCGTAGATGCGCCGACATATCCTCCAGGTCATTGCGGTAGGCGGCAAGCGTGTTCGCGCCGGCACCGCGCTCAGCTGCAAGCATGTCGAGAAACAATTCGACCAACGCTTCGTCGGATGCTCTTGGCCGGCGGGTCATCGCCTCGCTTGTGTCCGGCGTCAGTGGTTTTTGAGAAATTTGTCAGGTGGAATGGTCACGATGATCTCGCGCGGCTGATATTTAACAAAGGTGGCGAGCGAAAACACCGCGCCGTAACCGAGCCCGACAAGCAAGCCAAGAAAGATCAGAAATCTGAATAGACTCGGCATGAGCAAACCCGGCAAGTTTCCGTGCACCAGCGCCTAGCGATTTTAGGCGGGTTACGACCACGTCCCAGAACCGCTGGCAAGACTGCCCTCGCGGTTGGCGTGATTGCTGGTATATGGAACCGTGGAGTCGTACTGGAACTATAGCATGGTTAACGGCGCCGTTCAAAAGCCGGCGGACAGTGGCCCGGAATCGGCGGTAGTTCGTGCGCTCGGCCACCGCTCGATCGTGCTCGTCGGTATGATGGGTGCCGGCAAGTCGTCGATCGGCCGAAGGCTAGCTGCCAGACTCGGCATTCCGTTCATCGATGCCGATGCCGAAATTGAAAGTGCCGCAGGAATGACGATTTCGGAAATTTTCGACAAACACGGCGAACCGTATTTCCGCGCGGGCGAGGCGCGCGTGATTGCCCGGTTGCTCGATAACGGACCACAGGTATTGGCAACCGGCGGCGGTTCCCTGATGGATGCACAAACTCGCACGCTGATTGGGGAAAAAGGCGTTTCGATATGGTTGAAAGCGGATATCGAGGTTCTGCTCAAGCGCACCAAACGTCGCAATGACCGTCCGTTGGCGGAGAAAATCAAGGACCTGCTGCCGATACGCGAGCCTCTGTATGCTCAGGCGGACATCGTTGTCCAATCGCGCGACGAACCGCACGACAACATCGTCGATGAGATCATGAGCCAGTTGCCCCGGCGTCTTGGTGTTGGGATGGAGAAGCCGTCGTGACCGCGCCCCTGCGCCAGGCCGAACCGAACGCTGTGAAGGTCGCGCTTGGAACGCGCGCTTATGACATTGTCATCGGTCGCGGGCTGCTTGCAGATTTGGGCGAGCGCATCAAGGCGTCGCGCCCAGGCGCGCGAACTGTAATCATCAGTGACGAGACCGTTGGCAAAATCCATCTCGCCGCCGCCGAAGCGGCGCTCAAATCGTCCGGTATTGACAGCGCGCGTATCGTTGTGCCGGCGGGCGAGAATTCAAAAAGCTATGCAATATTTGAAAAGGTCTGCGAGGCAATCATCGCCGCGCGCCTTGAGAGGAACGATCTTGTCGTCGCGCTCGGTGGAGGTGTGATCGGAGATCTTGCCGGCTTTGCGGCCTCTTGCGTACGGCGCGGCCTCGACTTCGTGCAAGTCCCGACCACTCTTCTCGCGCAGGTCGACTCGTCGGTCGGTGGTAAGACGGGGGTCAATTCGCGCCATGGCAAGAATCTGATCGGTGCGTTTCATCAACCGATCCTAGTGATCGCTGACACCGCCTTACTCGATACATTGCCAAAACGAGAATTCCGCGCGGGCTACGCCGAAGTTGCCAAATTCGGCTTGCTCGGTGACGCGGCATTTTTTGCGTGGTTGGAGAAAAATCGCGAGGATGTGTTTGCCGGCGGTCCCGCGCGTGAGCACGCGATTGGCGTCTGCTGCCGCGGAAAAGCCGCCATCGTCTCGCGCGACGAGCGCGAGACGGGCGAGCGTGCACTGCTCAACCTAGGGCACACGTTCGGCCACGCACTTGAGGCTGGTTGTGGGTTTTCCGATCGACTGCTGCACGGCGAAGCGGTGGCGTTGGGTACCGTGCTAGCATTCGAGTTTTCCGCGCGTAGAGGCTTGCTTGCGGCTTCCGAAATCGGACGCGTCGCCGCGCATCTTGCGTCGGCTGGTTTGCCCACCCAAGTAAAGGATGTGCCTGGCGGCGTGCCGGGTGTCGACGTTTTGATGGAGCTGATCGGACAAGATAAAAAAGTACGGCGCGGAACGCTCACCTTTATTTTGGTGCGGGGTATTGGTCAGGCGTTTATCGAGAACAACGTCGACGCTGCCGAGGTCGGGTCTTTTCTCACAGAAAAACTTGCAAATGCATGATCCGGAGTGATGGGAACCGGATCCGGATAAGATCATGCGCCAGAAAATAATCCGATGACCGCTTCCGACTGGCTGTCACTTGTCGTCGTTTTGTTTTGCCTGCTGATCTCAGCCTTCTTTGCCGGCAGCGAAACGGCGTTGACCGCGTCTTCGCGCGCAAGGATGGCGCGGCTGGAAAAGCAGGGCAATCGGCGCGCTGCCATCGTTAACCGCTTGCTCGCGCAACGCGAGCGACTGATCGGCGGGTTGATGCTCGGCAATAATCTCGTCAATATTGCCGCGTCCGCGCTCACGACCGGAGTGCTGCTGGCTTGGTTCGGAACAGCAGGAGTTGCCTACGCCACATTGATCATGACCGTCGTGGTGGTAGTGTTCTCCGAGATTCTCCCGAAGACTGCTGCGTTTAACGCCCCTGATCGCACGGCGCTCATGGTGGCGAAGCCGATGTCGTTCGTCATCAAGATACTCGGACCGGCCTTGATGGCGATCGAAGCGCTGGTGCGATGGCTGCTTAGTCTCGCCGGTATGCATGTGGGCAAGGATCAGGCGGTCCTTTCGGCACATGAAGAATTGCGCGGCGCGGTCGATCTGCTCCACCGCGAAGGCGGCGTGGAATCATCCGACCGCGACATGTTTGGCGGCGTGCTGGACCTGCGCGAGCTTGCCCTCTCCGATGTGATGATCCACCGCACCAACATGATCACACTCAATGCCGACGATTCGCCGGAGGGTATTGTCAACGCCGTTATTGCCTCACCGGTCACACGTATTCCGCTCTGGCGCGGAAATCCGGAAAATATTGTGGGGATCTTGCACGTGAAGGACCTGTTGCGTGCGTTGCATGCGGTCGACGGCGATGCGGCCAAAGTCGATATCTCCTCGCTGATGACGCCACCCTGGTTCGTCCCCGACACGCGATCCGTCTCCGAACAGCTCAAGGCATTTCGGCGGCGCAAGACGCCTTTTGCTCTTGTGGTGGACGAGTATGGTGAAGTCGAAGGGCTGGTGACCCTGGAAGATATTCTGGAGGAGATCGTCGGCGACATCACCGACGAGCACGATGTCGCGATGCCGGGTGTGCGGCGTCAGCCCGATGGATCGGTCAACGTCGACGGTGCGGTCCCAATCCGCGATCTCAATCGCGTCATGGGCTGGAACTTGCCCGACGAGGAAGCGACGACGGTCGCGGGTCTGGTGATCCATGAGGCGCGCTCGATTCCCGAAGTGGGGCAGAGCTTCACGTTTCATGGATTTCGTTTCAGGGTGCTGCGCCGTGCGCGCAACCGTATCACGGCTTTGCGAATACAACCCTTGCCGCGTACACAGGCGGCCAAGACATGAGATCTAGACTCCGCCTTCTCCCGGCGCGGTTGCGTGGATGGCGAGCGCATGAATGCTGTCTGTGAGCTCGGCTGCGAGTGATTGATTGATCATGCGATGACGCTCTAGTCGGGTCTTTCCTTTGAACGCATTCGACACAATATAGATGCGGAAGTGCGTCTGCCCGCCCAGCCGATGTCCGGCATGGCCCTCATGCTGATGGGATTCATCCAACACCTCGAGGCTTTGCGGCGTGAAAGCCTCGGTCAACTTCTTTGTGATTAGATCGACTGTTCGCATGCTGTCCGCTTAGGGTAGAGCGGTCGGCCGGTCAATGGTTCGCCGGCGAAGCGAAGAAGAAGTCTTGAAGGCGTCACTGACAAAAGCGCATAATGTTCGGTCATGAAATTCGACTCACCCTTATTTGACCGTATTCGCGTCAAACCGGAGAAGGATCGCCGCCTAAAAACAGGCGGTCCCAGCTGCGAATGGCACGGCTGCAAGGAAAAAGCGACGCACCGCGCGCCAAAAGGACGCGGGCGCGAGAAGGACTATTGGCGCTTCTGTCTCAATCACGTGCGCGAATACAACCAGGCGTATAATTTTTTCGCTGGTATGAGCGACGCGGCGGTGATGGCCTACCAGAAAGATGCTCTCACGGGTCATCGTCCAACCTGGAAGATGGGAACCGGTAAGGGAACAGTTCGACCCGATATAGGTGCTTTTGGCAGTCACACCGATCCGTTCGGATTATTCGGCGAGGGCGTACGAGCGGAGCAGAAGGCTCGTGCGGAAACCCGCCCGATCCGCAATGCGGAGCGCAAGGCTCTTGACACGCTTGGGCTCGATGTGGGCGCCACCTCACAGCAAATGAAAATGCGATTCAAGGAACTGGTGAAACGCCATCATCCGGACGCCAATGGTGGCGACCGCTCAACCGAGGACCGGCTGGTGGAGATCATCCAAGCATACAACTACCTAAAATCGGTTGGATTCGGCTGAGCGGCGGATTCCTGTGCGGGCAACCCAGCCCAGCCTTTCGCACAGGGCTGACCGCACCTATCTTATTGAAATAATTGATGGTGCTATTGTCCGGACCGGGTTTTTTGCCGCGATTGGCTCTGCTAAGTTGCCGCCGCCATCAGCCGGACCGTTTAGGGCTTCGGCATTCCGAAGCCACGGAGGGTCAATGACCGCTGCAGTGCAAGAAGTCGCCGGCATCCCTGATATGAAAGTGTCTGTCCGGCAGGTTTTTGGAATCGACAGTGATCTGGAAGTGCCGGCCTATTCGCAGGCTGACGAGCACGTGCCGGATATCGATCCCGATTATCGGTTCGACCGCCCGACCACGCTTGCCATTCTTGCAGGTTTCGCAAAAAACCGCCGCGTCATCGTCACCGGTTACCATGGTACCGGCAAATCCACTCACATCGAGCAGGTGGCGGCGCGGCTCAATTGGCCGTGCGTGCGGGTCAACCTGGACAGCCACATCAGCAGGATCGATCTGATCGGCAAGGATGCGATCGTCATCAAGGATGGACAGCAGGTCACCGAGTTTCGTCAAGGAATCCTGCCGTGGGCCCTGCAAAACAACGTCGCGCTCTGCTTCGACGAGTATGATGCCGGTCGGCCGGATGTGATGTTTGTTATTCAACGCGTTCTGGAGGCATCCGGACGACTAACGCTGCTCGACCAAAGCAAGGTGATCAAGCCGCATCCTGCATTTCGTCTGTTTGCAACCGCCAACACCGTCGGGCTTGGCGATACGTCTGGTCTCTACCACGGCACGCAGCAGATCAATCAAGGCCAGATGGATCGGTGGTCGATCGTCACCACGTTGAATTACCTGCCGCACGACAACGAAGTGGAGATCGTCCTCGCCAAAGCGAAGCACTATCGTAACGAGCAGGGCCGCGACATCGTCAACAAGATGGTTCGCGTCGCCGATCTGACTCGTAATGCTTTCATGAACGGCGACATCTCGACCGTGATGAGTCCGCGGACGGTCATCACCTGGGCCGAGAACTCCGAGATATTCAACGATGTCGGCTTTGCTTTCCGGCTCACGTTTCTCAACAAATGCGATGAGCTCGAGCGCCCCATTGTCGCCGAATTCTACCAGCGCTGCTTCGGAGTAGAGCTGCCGGAATCCTCGGTGAACGTAGCACTGTCATGATCTTTGCCTCTCTCGCTCGCGGGCAGAGGGAGAATACGTGATGGCCTCGAATATCAAAACCAAGCCGTCGTCTAAAGAATCGCCGACTGAACCGTTCAAGCGGGCAGTGACCGGTTGCTTGCGCGCTCTGGCGCGCAAGCCGGAACTGGAAGTCGCATTCGCGGCCGAGCGTCCGGGGCTGATGGGCGGAAAAGTCCGCCTGCCTGAGCCGCCGCGCAAGCTCGGCAAGACCGAGGCAGCCATTGTTCGCGGTCATGCCGATTCAATTGCATTGCGCTTGGCCTGTCACGATCAGGCCTTGCATCGTCGCCTGCAGCCGGCTGGCCAGCAGGCCCGTGCGGTCTTCGAAGCGGTGGAGCAGGCGCGCGTTGAAGCGATCGGTGCACGACGCATGGACGGCGTTGCGCAAAATCTCACTGCAATGCTCGATGAGCGTTTTCATCGCGGCAAGTTCGACCAGATCACTGAACGGGCGGATGCTCCGATTGAAGACGCCTTGGCACTCATGGTGCGCGAGCGTCTGACCGGCCTGGCTCCGCCGCCGGCGGCCAAGCGGCTTGTCGATTTGTGGCGTCCGCTGATCGAGGAGCGCGCCGGAAGCGATCTCGACCGGCTGGAGAATCTGGTCGAGGATCAGCGACAATTCAGCGATGTCGTTCATGATTTGTTGGATGCTCTCGAAATGGGCGAGGATCGCAGCCGCGACTCGGAGGACGAGGAGGACGAA
>JANWKN010000192.1 GCA_025451355.1 Pseudolabrys sp.
CATCACTCATATCGTGGAGTACAAAGATCGCGAGGGCCGCCATGCGCTGCCTTTGTTCGGGACTAAGAGTTTTGTAGAGTGGCTGCCACGCCTCGGCGAGTTTATCCAAATCGGCTGATCGTTGAGCCAATGCTGCCGAGCGTCGTTGCAAAAAGGCGATGGGGTCACGATTGCGAAAGACTTCGACAGAACTTTCGTCGGCCCGCTTACCCACTGTTTCTACGATTTTTGCAAGACGGGCTTTCCGATCCTCCGCCCTGGCACGAATAGCGTTCTCTATAGCCGGCCAGTATTTCTGCTGGTCAGGTGTCAACAGCAACGCGGCCTTCACCAGATCAATCCGCGGGAACCCCACAAAAATAATAGCTGCACTCTGCTAAATTGGGTTGGGCTGGATAAAAAGCCCACAGCGCGCGCGCTACCCCGTCGCATTGAAAGCTAAAAGAAGCTAGGGGGACGGGAGGATGTCGCCTGCTAGCTAAGAGACGTTCTCGGGTAAGGGGCTTACCCAAGAACGTCTGCGCACGGTGAAAGGCAGCTAAGAGACGCCACCCCTTATGAGACGATCTTTCCACCGCTCATAAAAAAGGAAGCGTTGATCTCAATTAGCTGCATTGATGCAGATCAATAGTCATTGTCATGACCGCAACTGCCTGACTGAGAGATGTCCGCTTTGGGTCATAAGCAGACATTGGCACCGCAAAAAGTCATGTCCGCTTTACCCCCCAAAGCCGAGATGAAGAAGGGGTGAGGTTCCCGCCCCCGCCTTGCTTTGCTAGAGAAAGGCGTTGAGGAAAGGCTCGGCTGGTTGGCCATGACTGGGATGGATATCTAACCATGAGCGGCAAGACGACAGCGTTTGTGGCGGGCGTGCTCCTCGCGAGCATGTTCTGGATCGTGCTGGCGCAGCAAAGCTATTGCGCTGGCAGCCTTGCAGACTGGCTGCACATGGGCGACGTGGAGGAGTGCCGATAAGCGGAGCGGGCGTCGTTGGCCCTGAGAACCTCAGTTTTTCCCTATTGAGCTACTGGGAGCGGTCAGCATGTCCGCAATCTGGATTCGGACCACCCTCCTTGGCGTTGCAGCCCTGCTTGCAATCAGCCCACCCGTGGTCGCGGCGGATTATCCTAGCCGCCCCGTCACGCTGGTGGTGGCGTTCACACCTGGCGGACCGAGCGACGTGCTCGCCCGCATTGTCGGCAAGAAGATGGAGCAATTGCTTAGTGTGCCGTTCGTGATCGAGAACCGTCCGGGTGCCGGAGGCAATCTCGCGGCCGAAACCGTCGCGCATGCGGCGCCTGATGGCTACACGCTGCTGATGGGCAACAACAGCATCCTCGCCACCAATGAATCGTTGTACAAACGCCTTAATTACAGCCCTGAGAAGGACTTCGCGCCGATCACGCTGGTTGGCACGCAAGCCAATATCCTAGTGGTCAATCCGGAAGTTCCGGCGCGTTCGCTTAAAGAGCTCATCGCGCTCGCGCAGGCGCAACCGGGCAAAATCAATTTTGCATCTTCCGGTTATGGCGCGGCCGCACATCTTGCCGGCGAGTTGTTCAAGTCGGAAGCAAAGATCAATATTGTGCACGTGCCTTACAAGGGCGCAGCGCCCGCCTTGCAGGATGTAATTGCTGGTCACGACCAGATGATGTTCGCTACCGCCGCTTCCGTAATCGCCCATATCGAAGGTGGACGCGTGCGTGCGCTGGCGGTAACGACGCTCAAGCGCACGCGGATTTTGCCCGACCTGCCAACCATGGATGAGGTCGGTCTGAAAGGCTTCGATGCGAGCACCTGGCATGGACTGGTCGCGCCCGCCGGCACGCCGCCGCAAGTGATTGCGGTGTTGTACGACGCAGCAGTCAAGGCTTTGAACGACGCGAGCGTGCAGGCTTCACTTGGCAAGCTTGGCGTCGATATCGTTGGCGACACGCCGCAGGAATTCCGAGCCTACATCGATAGCGAAATCCCAAAATGGACTGCGATCGTCAAAGCCTCCGGTGCGACGCTGGATAAATAGAGCGTGATCCCGAAAGACTGGAACGGATTTTCGGCAACGACACGACGCAGGAAAAAGCCATGAAGACCGCGGAGCGATGGAACGGTGCGTTGGCCCGCAACATACGGCGGCTTGGGCACCTCGATTTGCCCGGGGCGGGGCAAGTGACCATCGCGGGCGACTATGCCTATGTCGGGCACATCCCGAACAAGCAAAACCTAGGTACATCGATTGTCGATATCTCGGATCCGAAAAAACCGAGTCTGGTGACGACCGTAACGCTCGACGATCCGGCCTCGCACAGCCACAAGGTGCGAGTCGCCGGCGATCTGATGGTGGTGAACCACGAGCGAAATCCGACGCCGATCGGGCGGCGCGCTGAGCAATTGCCGGGCATGCGGCGCGAGTTGCAAGACGCCCTTGGGCGCGAGCCGGCCCGCGCCGAACTTGCGCAGAAACTTGGCGTCACCGAGGCTGATCTTGCGGCGATAGAGGCTGCCGAATTGCAGCCTTACCGCAACGGCGGCTTTCGCATCTACGATGTGTCCAATCCATCAAAGCCGAAGCTCATGCATCATCAATTGACTGGCGGCATCGGCGTGCATCGTTTCGATATGGACGAGCGCTACGCCTATATCTCCACTGAGATGGAAGGCTTCGTCGGCAACATTCTTGTCATTTATGACCTGCGCGATCCCAAAAAACCGGACGAAATTTCGCGTTGGTGGATGCCGGGACAGAATCTTGGTGGGGGGGAAAAGCCTTCGTGGTCAGGCAAACGCTACCGCCTACACCACGCGCTACGATTTGGCGATGAGATGTGGGCGAGCTGTTGGCATGGGGGCTTTCGCATCATTGATGTTGCCGATTTACGAAAGCCAAAAACGGTCGCATCTTTTAACTATCACCCGCCATTTCCGGAGCCCACGCATACTGTGATGCCCGTGCCGGTTAAGCTCGGCGGCAAGCGTATTGCGATTGCTATCGACGAAGAGGACCAGGCGCTGAGCGCGGATGAAGTGCACGCGCGGCGCGGCCGACCACATGCCGGCATGTCGATTTTCGACGTCAACGACTATACGAATGTAAAGCCTCTCTCGCTGTTCGAGGTGAGCGAACTCGATTCGCCATTCGCACGCACGCCCGGCGTGCGTTTCGGCGCGCATCAGTTCCACGAACGCATGGCCGGAACGCTCGTATTTGCAGTGTGGTTCAGCGCCGGCCTGCGCGTTGTCGACGTTGCAGACCCATCTGCCCCGCGCGAAGTCGGCTATTTCATCCCCGAGCCCGCGGGCGGGCGTCCAGCACCGCAAAGCAACGACGTGGTGCTCGATCAGCGTGGCTTGATTTATGTGGTTGATCGCCACGTCGGGTTCGATGCGCTCGAATTCGACGGCGGTCGCCCCGCCTGACGTCGTGCTAGTGACCTTAGACGTTCGTTGAACGGGTCCCTTTGACGAAATCGGCTAGGCAAATGAATCAATGTACCGAGGCTCCGCTACCAGCGGAAGCCATGTGCCCCAAAAGCGGACATTCAGCGTAGTGAACGCCATGTCTGCTAATTGCCTATTTCTCAGACGGCTTGGTCTCTTCGATTGGCAACTCTACGTCGATAATTCGACCGGCCTCGTGCGGTGCCTGTTCGGCCATGCGTCTATAGCTGGCTGCCAGCGCCTCAAGCCCAGCGCGCCTTTCAGGATCGGGCTCTCCGTCGGCCTTCGCCAACAATTCAAGAGCCAAGGCCAAATAGTAGTCCCGCTGGGCCACTGGATCCCCCGTTGCCGCCCGCACCACCCCGTGACAGCAACGGCGATTTTCAGAATTGGTTCCATCGCGCGGAACGCGGATTCGGGTACCCGAGGCTGTCCATTCCATCGGCCCGCCGGTCGGCAACGCATGTCTGCTTTGGGTCATTAGCGGACATTGCAGTCAGCTCACGGTATTTGCTTTACCCCCAGTGGGGACGTGAAGGAGGCATAACGTCACGGGGGCATAGGTTGATTGTGACAAATCCTTCGTTTTATTGGTCGCATGGCCGAGTATTCGTCGGGGAATGGCGGTGGCGGCACAAATTGCGGATTCCTCACTATCGAACAATGCAGGGCGACGGTGAGCGGCATTGGCGGATTCTGTACGCCAAATCAATTTTATAATCCGGGTGGGTCAGCCGGGCGTACGCGCAGCTCGCGACATCACTAGAAATTATTCTACCCTCGCGGCGACCGTACCAACGCATTCAGAGGGCTGGTGGGCCGGGCACGACCGGGTACCTGCGCGAAACAGTTTTTCTCATTGTTTTTGCACGCGAGGACACAATCAGTTCCCGGCTTTCCCTCGCAATTGGTTCCGCATCCATAGCCGTTTGCGTCTTGCGAAAACGATCCCCCAGCTTTGTCACAGACGCTCTTAAGTTCTTCCGCGGACGATTTGCGCATCGTCGTCTCGCTCGCCACGGACGAACCACTGAGATCGAAGGTGGCGGCAAGGATGAGGAGGACGATCAAGGTTCGCATGACAGCCTCATTTAATGGCGCGCCCTCACCTCCAATCGTACAACCATCTGTTGTTGACGTTCAATTGGTCAGACCGATTCCACAAATCCGAGGAGAATCTTGTTCCGTGATCGCACAACGATAAGCCGTAGCTCGCGTTACAGGTGTTTAGGCATATTTTTTCGTTCGGACACTGAAATTTACTGTTCCTTGTGCCGACTGAAGTCTCCAGAGCCGGTAAGATCGTCGAGCCTCCGCCCTCGTCCCTCGATCATCCCGGATCAGGCGGAAGCGTGGGAAGAGCCGCAGAGTTGGCACTGCGGCTCTTCCTGTTTCAATTGCCCGGATCATGCCAACTGCCATGGGTTGTCCCCTCGTCAGCGGAAAGCATCGTCCAACTGCCATCGGCCCGGTAAAGATAATCGTGTCGCGGTGATGCCCACTTACCGACAAGACGTCCGGACAAGATCTTACTGTCAGAGTCATCCGCGGCGGGATGCCGCTTTATCTCGGCGTCCATCGTCTGCCATTCGTCTGTCTCACGCCTGCAGCCTTTTCGCTTATTCGAACGAGGCGGGTGATGTAGTCCGATCGCTCCGCTTCACTGGGGTGATAAATTTTCTCGAATGTGCGCTTGGCCTCTTCGAGTGCGCTGACACGCCGAGAGCGGTCTATCTTGTCGGGCTTGCGCGTCGAAGGGTCGCGCCGCCGCCACGCTGACGAGAGTTAGCCGGTGAGTTGCTTAAGGATATGGCCGGCATCGAGATGACGCATATTCCTTATCGCGGTGGCGGGCCCTGTGATTGTCAGTCTGCTCGGTGGCCAAGTGGATGTTTTCTTCTCACCCATGGCTATTGCAGTGGCACATGTCCGCGCCGGCAAGCTGCGCGCACTGGCAACGACGGGTATGCACGGTCGGATGCGCTGCCCGAGATACCAACTGTGGGTGAATTCGTACCGGACTATGAGACGAGTTACTGGATCGGCCTTGACGCTCCCAGGAACACTCCTGCCGAAATCGTCAGCAAGCTCAACAAGGAAATCAACGCAGCCCTCGCAGAGCCCGGCACGAAGTCGCGGTTCGCCGATATTGGCGGTAGCGTGGTCGATGGTTCGTCCACTGACTTCGCAAAACCGAAACGGAGAAGTGGGGCATACATCAAGGCCGAGTAAGTTCGCTCAAGTCGAAGGGCTAGCTGTCGCCCTTGAGACCCGAATGTCCAGGTCCCACGCCTCCGGTTAATTTCTGGTACGCCTCAAACCTGTCCCGCAACGCGTTAGGTAGTTCTACGGACCTCTGTGTCTCCAACGATGTCATGGCGGTCGTCAAACGCGCGCGCAATCTTTCAACGCCCGCAATATGGCCAATAATGATGACACTCAACGAAGATCGCCCGACGCGCTCGAGCAAAAGTGTCAGATCCAGCTGCTCTCCCATGCGACTCGGCAGTTTGAAATCGGTTTCGATGTGAACGAAAGGAAAACCGTTACGATCGCCGAGAATGAGCTTTGCATAGTTGACGTCGAGTTGTTCGGTGTACCAATCCTCAATCAGCCCATTGAACATATCAAAGTAGTGCGGGAAATAGACGATGCCCGCCGGATCACAATGAGAAAACCGAATTGGCACGGTGCGCGTAAAAGCGCCCTTAGGAGGAGCAAACCGGCTCTCTTTCATACGATGTTTCCTCAAGCCTCAAACCACGCCGATCCTGCACACTAGCATTCTCATCAGCATCGAGGAGCCCGTGCATTCGGCCGACCGCAATAAAAAAACCCGCGCCGTGGTGCGACGCGGGGCAAAGTTTTTAGGGGTTCTCAATGAGGAGACGATCCAATAGGCGGCGCAGCGGAAAATGGAAACAACACCACGGCACCTATCGAACAACAGCGTTAATCAAAGTACGCCCTCAGGTGCTCAGGTACTTCACGTGGATATTGCCGCAAGCATTTTTCGACGACGGCCACACGGGTCGCGCTTCGGCAGCGTCCGGCGGGTTCCTTGAAGTTGGAAATTATCGCGCGGAACTGCGCATCGTTTCGAACGTTGGCCTCACGCGATCTTGTTCACTAAATTGGAGAGGACTTATGAAACGCGCATTAGTGGCGGCGAGTGCGATAGCCATCCTCGCTGGGGCGCAATCCTTTGCGCAAACCGTCGGCGTCGGGCCTGCCGAAACGATCGTGATCGAGCCTGAGCAACGCACGGTTATCAGGAACTACGTTGTGAAGGAGCGGGTTGCTCCCGTGACGGTCAAGGAAAGAATTTCGGTCGGCGGGACTCTGCCGGCGGACGTGGAACTGCAAACGGTTCCCAGCACCTGGGGGCCGAGGTTTACGAAATATCGTTATGTGTATTCGAACGACCGTGTGTATTTGGTCGAGCCATCCGATCGCCGGGTGATTCAGGTCATCGAATAATCGGGCGACCTGGAAATTAATTGAAGCCGCCCTCACCGGGCGGCTTCAATTTTGTCTGTTCGACCTCCTGAACCGCTGGCGCCACTAGACGTCGGTGTCGACGGCCACCGAAGCCAACGGTGTAATTCGGTTAGATCTGGTTTCAAGGACTCGCTTCGCGCCGCACTGGCTACACTCATATTCGCGCCTGAATTGCGTTCCGCCGTCCGAAAGCTCGGTGTCGAGGCGGGTCATCCACATCTAGTGCCCGCAAACAGGGCACTTTGGTGCCTCGCGCTCTTCAGCGTCGTCCGGCGGAACGTTCTTGTCCTCGTGAAGAAAGGTCGACGTCATTGGTATTCTCGCAAGGTCATATTGTTGTTGTCGGCTGCCGCGGGGCAAAAAGTCCCCAGATGACCAAGACAACGATGGCGCCCACGACAGCTCCGATGAGGCCAGCGCCTTCACCGGCCTGATACCAGCCAAGCGCTTGACCCAGATAGGTGGCAACGAACGATCCAGCGATGCCCAGCAGCGTGGTCAGGATGAATCCCGACGGCTCGTTCGAGGATCCCGGGTCGAGGAACTTGGCAATAATTCCGGCAACAAATCCGATAATGATGAGCCAGAGGATCTGCATACTGCGCTCCAGGTTCTAACAACCGGAGAACCTCGCAAATACGAGCGAGCCGCCGCTGGCCGACTGGCAAAGCCACGTGGAAATACCTAAATGGATCGCTGGCGTGGAAGTTCTGTGAGGGGAGAACCCGATGTCCTTTATGTCGCTTTTGTTGAACATCCTCTGGATCGCGTTCGGCGGACTCTGGATGTCGATCGCCTGGATTGTCGCAGCCGTAATCATGGCGATCACGATCATCGGCCTGCCCTGGGCCCGGGCGGCGATCAACATTGGTATCTACACGCTCCTCCCGTTCGGCCAGAAGGCCGTGCCGCGCGCCGAGTATTCCGGCGTCGAAGACACGGGCACGGGACTACTCGGCTTTATCGGCAATCTGATCTGGCTCGTGCTCGCCGGATGGTGGCTCGCGCTTGGCCACGTGCTCACGGCGATCCTTCTTGCCATCACTATCATCGGCATTCCGTTCGCCTGGGCGCATCTCAAACTTGCCGGAATAGCGCTTTGGCCGATCGGCAAGATGATCGTCCCAGCCGCCGATGCGAACCTCTATTACTCGCGTCGATCCGCGCCGCCATGAAGGCTTTTTGGCCGAAAAATAAAATCGACTAGTTCGAAAGAAAGATATATCGGTCACTTTCCGACCCTAAATTGAGATTCGTCTGCCGTGAAAGCTCCTCGTCGGATCGAAGGATATGCCATCGTCTCCGAGGACGGCATGCTGGCGAACGCGGCTGGCGTGATGCCGGATTCACTTAAATTCGAAGCAGATCAGATTTTTTTTGAACGTGGTCTGGACGGCGTCGATGTGGTCGTGCACGGACGTCATTCGCATGAGAAGCAACGCCGCTCCGATTTGCGCAAACGCCTGATCCTGACCCGGCGAGTTTTGGCCGTGGCGAGCGACCCAGCCAACAACAACGCGCTCTTCTGGAATCCCGCTGGCGCTTCGCTCGAGCAGGCCTTGGCGGTGCTCGGTGTTCCGGACGCCAGCATCGGCGTGATCGGTGGCACCGAGGTCTTCGGAATGTTTCTCGATCGTTATGAGTTTTTTTATCTCACGCGAGCACCCGGTGTACGGCTGCCCGGCGGGCGGGCGGTTTTCCCGGAGGTGCCAGAGCGATCCCCGGAGGACGTGCTAACCCGGCACGGGCTCGAAGGTGGACCGCCCCATCCGCTCGACCAGAAACACGGCGTGGCCGTCGTTAAATGGCGCCGCCCCAACGGCATATAGTGGGTCGGGTCGGGTCCGGCTGGGGATAGCTACAATTCCGTCACGGTCCCGACAAAGAGTATCGGTTGGTGGTACCCAGCTAAACTGAAGTGGGGCCAAACGTGCGTAATGCGTACCGCCTGCCAAAACGGTTGCCTGAAGGTACCAAATACGTCGTCGAGAGTGCCGGACAATTTGTCCGCCGGTTTGTTGAATTGCCTAACGGGCGCAGAATTCTCTTGCCGACCAGAAAGGCGCAGCCGTGCGCCTGCGTCGAGCGGGTCAGCCTTGTGCCCGAGCAGGCGGCCGACGTCACCGTGGCCTAGCTGGACATTTCTCGCCCTGAGTATTCGCTCTCGATAGAGCGGACACCTCTACAGTCGGCCGTCCGCCGGCTTTACGTCAGCGTGGCGAAACTTTTCGTCGCCGCTCTGGTGCATAA
>JANWKN010000193.1 GCA_025451355.1 Pseudolabrys sp.
CATTGTCGCTGCCTTTACCGCTCAGCCCGGCGCCGGCGCCGTCGGAATTGAAGGCAAGATGTACGACCGGCCCCATCTTGTGCGCGCGCAAGCACTGCTCGCGAGCCACAAATCGTGAGGGTGATGGGCTATTTCTTGTAGACCGCTGCCGGATCGAACTTCTTGTCCGCATCGCGGAATTCGAGCGTCATCGCACCACCCTTGCCCAGCGGCACCGCACGATAAAAGCAGGAACGTCTCCCCGTGTGGCAGGCGCCCTCTCCTTGCTGATCGACCTTCAGCCACAGCGCGTCCTGATCGCAGTCCACGCGCAGTTCGACGACGCGTTGAACGTGCCCGGAGGTTTCGCCCTTCTTCCACAGCGCCTTGCGCGAACGGCTGTAGTACGAGGCCTGTCCTTCGGCGATGGTCTTGCGCAGCGCTTCTTCGTTCATGTGCGCGACCATCAGTAGATCGCCCGATTTGGCATCGGTCACGACCGCCGTAATAAGTCCGTCGGCGTCAAATCTGGGCTTAAACGCCAGACCTTCTTCGATATCGCACGTGGATGAGGCCAAGGACGGCTCCTGCGTTCCGCCATCCGCGGCGGGCGCCTCAGGACGACGGAGAGATTCAATAAACGTGGTCGAGAACTTACCGCTGCACGCCGCGCAGCATGGTCATGAAACGTACCTGCTCGCCAGCGTCCTCGCGGAACGCACCCGTGAAATGCGTGGTCACCGTCAGCGCGCCGGGCTTCTCGACCCCGCGCAACGACATGCACATGTGCTCGGCTTCGATCATCATCGCAACGCCGCGCGGCTTTAAAATTTCATCGATCGCCGTCGCAACCTGCGACGTCAGGTGCTCCTGCGTCTGTAGCCGGCGTGCGTAGACATCGACCAAGCGCGCGAGCTTCGAGAGGCCCACCACGCGATCGACCGGCATATAGGCCACATGCGCCCTGCCGAAAAACGGCATCATGTGGTGTTCGCAGTGCGAGTTGAAGCTGATGTCGCGCACCAGCACGAAATCGTCGTAACCGCCCGTTTCGCTGAACGTGCGGTCGAGCACCTCGACCGGGCACTCATTGTATCCCTGATAAATTTCTTCGTAGGCGCCGATCACGCGCTTGGGCGTTTCCAGCAAGCCTTCGCGGGAGGGATTGTCGCCGGCGTAAGCGATCAGTGTGCGTACAGCGGCTTCCGCCTGCTCGCGCGTGGGCCGCGGCTCGACCGGCGCCGGTACCGCCCGCACATGGTCGGACAAGCCTTGCTTCGGCCACGGCTTTACATTGGTGTTTTTCGCGTCCATGACGGGTCGCTCCGTTCGACCGGCACGCAATGGCACCGGGTGTGTCACCCGGTTGGCCGCGTCAGTTAACCGATCGGACCGTTTGCCTGGTCCATCCGGGCGCCTGGACGCTGCATTCCCACTCTTGGCGCCGCAAGCCCTTCTCGCGGCACCGCATCGACCCCTATATATTCATTTGCACCGCCGAGGCAAACCGCCAGGTCGGAACATTGAAAAAACGGCAATGCTTAACGAAGTTTACAACACCCGAATTCTCGAACTGGCGGGAAATATCCCCCGCCTGGGCCGGCTGCCCGCGCCTGGCGCCACGGCCACGGCCCATTCGAAGCTGTGCGGCTCCACAGTCACCGTCGACCTCAAGACCAATGGCGACGAGGTCACGGACTTTGCCCATGACGTGAAGGCCTGCGCCCTCGGGCAGGCCTCCTCGTCGATCATGGCCCGTCACGTGATCGGCGCAAAATCGGCTGAGCTGCGCGAGTTACGCGAAACGGTTCGAAAAATGCTTAAAGAGAACGGTCCCCCTCCCACTGGCAAATGGGCCGACATCGCGGTGCTCGAGCCTGTGCGCGACTACAAGGCGCGGCATGCCTCGACGTTGCTTACTTTCGACGCGGTGGTTTCGGCGCTCGACCAGATCGAAGCCAAAGCGCGCGCGCAAGCGGCCGAGTAGTTATTTCGCGGCAGCGAAACCGCCGGTCTTCGATCTGGGCAATTCGGCGCGCTCGCCGGGCAGCTTATTGCAACTCGCCGAGAGCTTCGGGAGATTCTGCGAAGCGCCGGTGTTGCCAAGCCGGATGCCGGTCACGAGTTGCGGCGTTTCAGTCTTGACCAGAATTGAGTGACTGCCGGCGGCAGTGAAGGCACTGATCAGCGCTGTCGGCACGCGCCCCGCCGCATAGGTCACGAGCTCGTCCGGAGAATTCCGACGCTCTGAAGAAACAACCTTGAGCGAGGCGGAATTGCCGCCGACCCGCAGCGTGATCGTCTTCAGTACCTCCGGCAGTGTCCTTTGCTCGACGGCGTGACGGCGCTCTATGTAGGTGACGTCGTAACCGTCGCCGCCGGGAACGCAAGCAACAACGAGATCGAAACTGCCGATCTCCTCGCCTTCGACCGTCAGCGGATGACGTCGCGCAAGCGTGGCGACGCCAGAGCGGTCGACGAGAGACCATCGCTGTTCGCTGATTGCCGTCGCACGCACACCGTTGGTCACGCGTGGCGACGGTTGCGGTGGTGGCGGCGGCGATGAGGCGGCAACGGTATCGCTCGCCCCCGCTCCGGATTCCTCGGTCGTCAGACGCGTGCGCGTCAGTTCCGCGTGTGTCAGCGCGTGCATCGGTTCCCAAGGCGGAATGCGTAAGGCCAGATCGAGCAGATCCGCAGTCGCACCCATTTCGGCGGTGTATTGCGCTAGTCGTCCAATGTCGCGCTGGATAAGCACGAGATCTTCCGCCGAGTAATTGGCGGCCGTCGGATCCTCGCGGCGATCACCAAGCCATATCTGGTGGACCATCACGCGCGCATCCGCCGGGACCGTTCGGCTCACTCCCCCGAGCAGGACGAAGGCGCACATCGATTCACAGTCGGCGTTCGTGGACAGGCTTGCACGACCCTCATCGAGTTTGCCGCCCGGAACGTCGACTAGGCGGCCGACAGTGGTCGTCAGCTTGAGCTTTCTGATTTCACGGCCCAGGGCGATCGCCCCGAGCACGGAACCGCCGTCGGAGTCGATTACAACAGTGGCGCCCGTGAGATCGTGATTTTGCGCGAAAAGCAAAAAGTGGCGCGGCGTTTCCGCGGTAATGGCCCCGGATGCTGAGATGAAGACCTTGCAGTTCGAGCCGCATGTCTCGGACGGACCCTGCGTGCGCAATTCGAACCGCATTGGCAACGCCCGATCGGACGCGCGTGGTGAACCGGGCACCAGCAGGAGCGGCGCCGCCAAGACAAGCGCAATCGTCCGTCGATGGGAACGACCCATTCTTCCCCGAATCTTGCCACCGAGCCCTTCTTCTTGCGTGGTGTTCCACGTTCTGGCTGGGCTTAGGCGGTGCTGATGCCCCCGGCGTTGGTATTTTTTAAGGCACTTGCGAGATTCGGGTCTAGTGTAAAAAAGTCGCTATCACCGCGTTTCAGACGTAGAAATTGTTCCATCCGCCCTTGGCGGAACATTCCGGCTTGAACTTTCATTGGGACTTGAATATGCGAATGCCGGCAAACAAGGCCCATTTTCTCGAATTGGCCGGCCTGCCGCGCCTCGCCGGGCGCGGTTTGGTCGCGTTTTATCGCTATACGTTGTCCCCCCTTATCGGTCCGCGTTGCAGGCATTTGCCAAGCTGCTCGGAATATGCCGATGAGGCGATCGGCCGTTTCGGCCTTTGGGCGGGTGGATGGATGGCCCTCGCCCGCATCCTGCGATGCCACCCCTGGGGAACGGCCGGGCTGGATTTCATGCCCACAAGTCTGCCCGAGCGCTCCCGCTGGTTCTTGCCCTGGCGTTATGGACGCTGGCGCGGCCTGAACGACGAACCGCATTCCTAGTTGCACTGCCGATTTGCCTGCTATATCGACTTCCACGCTTACCTGCATTCGTAGGCAGCGAGTGAGCAACGGAGCCTCTAATGGTCGCGCTGACCTTCCCCGACGGCGCATGCCGTGAATACCCCTCAGGCACAACCGGTCTCGATGTCGCCAAAGGCATTTCGCCCTCGCTGGCCAAACGCACGGTCGCGATGGCGCTTGATGGCGCCCTCGCCGATCTCGCCGACCCGATCGATCGCGACGCCAAGATCGAGTTTATTTCGCTCGAAGATCCGCGCGCCCTTGAATTGATCCGGCATGACGCCGCGCACGTGCTCGCCGAAGCCGTCCAGAGCCTGTGGCCGGCAACGCAGGTCACCATCGGTCCGGTGATCGAAAACGGATTCTATTACGACTTCGCACGCAATCAGCCGTTCACGCTGGAAGATCTTCCGGCCATCGAAAAAAAGATGCGTGAGATTGTCGCGCGCGACAAACCTTTCACGAAGGAAGTCTGGTCGCGCGAGCACGCGAAGAAAATTTTCCGCGACATGGGCGAAGCCTTCAAGGTCGAGCTAATCGACGCTATCCCCGCGGACCAGCAGATCAAGATCTACAAACAGGGTGACTGGTTCGACCTTTGCCGCGGCCCGCACATGACGTCGGTCGGCAAGGTCGGGAACGCTTTCAAACTGATGAAGGTGGCCGGCGCCTATTGGCGCGGTGATTCCAAAAATCCGATGCTCACCCGCATCTACGGAACGGCCTTCGCCAAGCAGGAAGAGCTCGACGCGTACCTCAAACAGATCGAGGAAGCCGAGAAGCGCGACCATCGTCGCGTCGGACGCGAAATGGACCTGTTTCACTTCCAGGAGGAAGCGCCTGGTTCGGTATTTTGGCACGCCAAAGGCTGGACGCTGTTTCAGGCACTCGAAAATTACATTCGTCGCACGCAAACCGCGGCCGGCTATGTCGAAGTCAACTCACCACAGCTGATGGACAAGACGCTGTGGGAAACGACGGGTCACATCCCGACTTATTCGGACATGATCTTCCTGACGCAGAAGCGTGAGGAAGATGAACGTGTCTATGCGGTCAAGCCGATGAATTGCCCTGGCCATGTGCAGATTTTCAAGAACGGGCTGCGCAGCTATCGCGAACTTCCGGTGAAGATCGCCGAGTTCGGAAAGGTGCACCGCTTTGAGCCATCGGGTGCGCTGCACGGTCTCATGCGCGTGCGCGCATTCACGCAAGACGACGCGCATGTCTTCATCAGCGAAGCCCAGATCGCTGAGGAAGCGCTCAAAATGAACGATCTAATCCTTTCAATTTATGAGGATTTCGGCTTCTCGGATGTCCGGATCAAGTTTTCCGACCGTCCGGACAAGCGCATCGGCGAGGATGCGGTTTGGGACAAGGCCGAAGCGGCGCTCATGGCCGCCCTGAAAGCATCGGGTCGCCCGTGGACTCTGAACAAAGGTGAAGGTGCTTTCTACGGTCCGAAGCTCGAATACGTCTTGCGCGACGCGATCGGCCGGGACTGGCAATGCGGCACCGTTCAGGTCGATCTCAACCTACCCGGCCGGCTCGGCGCCTTCTATATCGACGAGCATTCGAACAAGGTGACGCCCGTGATGCTTCACCGCGCCATGTTCGGCTCGCTGGAGCGCTTCACCGGCATTCTGATCGAGCACTATGCCGGCCACCTGCCGCTCTGGCTGTCACCGGTTCAGGCGGTTGTCGCGACCATCACCTCCGATGCTGACGTGTTCGCTCACGAAGCGATCGCGGCCGCGCGAAGGCTTGGCTTGCGCGCAGAAGGCGACCTACGCAACGAGAAGATTAATTACAAAGTGCGCGAGCACTCCCTCGCCAAGGTCCCTGTCCTGCTTGTGGTCGGCAAGAAAGAAGCGGCCGGGCGCACGGTCTCGATACGGCGCCTCGGCAAAGAAAGTCAGCAGGTCATGCCACTCGAGGCGGCACTTAAAGCGTTGAGTGAAGAA
>JANWKN010000194.1 GCA_025451355.1 Pseudolabrys sp.
CCGGGACGCGCGAGGCTCTCGACGTAGCCGGCGCCGAGTGGATCGTTGACGACTGGGAAGACGATCGGCACCGTGCGGGTCGCCTGCAGCAGCGGCGGCACGGTCGAGTCGCCAGTGGACAAAATGATGTCCGGGTTGAGCGCGGCCAGTTCCGTCGCGTGTCTGCGAATCTCGGCGGGATTGGTTGTCGCCCAGCGCACGTCTACGCGTACATTGCGGCCGATGCTCCAGCCCAGCAGCGCCAGCTCCTGATAGAACGCCGCGAGGCGGGCCTGAAAGACAGGATCATCCGCTGCCGCAGGCAGCAGCACGCCGATGACGCGCACGCGCTCGCCCGGCTCCGCGTGCGCAACAAACGGAATTGCCGTGATGTTGCCCAGCAAAATGATGAAATCACGTCGTCTCACTGCCGCCATCGAGGTTGAGAAAGGGCATCGTACCGACTCGGACTACCTGATTGAAAGAGGCGTCCGCGTCAGTCAGGTAATGTCCGCTTTGGGTCAAAAGCGGACATATTGCGATGCGGAAGCCATGGCGGCCGCGATTTGCCGATAAACCTTTCTCGTCTGCGCCGCGCCGCGCCGCGCCGCTCATTTGCCGGCCCTTCGCTGGCCTTCGATCATGTTCAAAACTCCCAGAATTCCGATTTATGATTGTTCGGGGAGCGCGCCGGTCCCCGATCGAAAAGCTAAAAACTTAAAACCTCCCCCCATCGATCGAATCGAAACATTTATTTTCCCCCGTTGCTCGTTTTTATTTTCCCATTGTTTGCAACGCTTCATGGCCCGCCTCCGTGATACAAACCTTCTCGTCGCTGGTCACAAACAGAAACCCGCGCCGTTCGAGAGCTCGCGTCGTGCGTAGAGCCTGGCCGGATACCAGGGCGATCGGATGCACATGCTTGGCGTAGCGCAGGACTGTCCACATAGCTCGCGTCAACTGCCGCACCTCAAGCTTTTGAATTGGTGTCACCGGGTCATCGCGGCGCCAGAGACGGAAGCGGTTGAAGTGGAACGAGTGCTCAACCAGTTGCAAAACCAGATCGCGCGCTATCGCACGCTGCCGCCGACCTGGGTCCGCGAGCCGAGCCTCGCTTCAACCCGCTGATGTTACTTGCGCGGCCGCGCAGGCTCCGCCTGCGCCGCGCATCGTGAGGCGGCAACAGTACTTTCCGCCACACGTATCAAGCTTGGCTCGGGTGCCATGGCCCTGATGGCGATGATCCCGGTCGAGGTCGGAGATTCTACGATCAACCGGTCGGCCGCGGTGATTTCTTCATCCTCCGGGACCTGTTCGTGTTGGGCCGTCGTCATCAGATCGAGCTCGATAACCCGCCGTCCGGCAGCCTTATCGTTGATCGCGTAATAGGCGACGTTATTTCGCGTGTAAAAAGACACCGACGTGTAGGCCGGACTGACCGGGACGGTGAGCTTCAATGGTCCCTTGGAAAGGTCGTAAACGCAAACGGCGCTCGCGAAGGCGGGATCCATGAACGGCATGACCGCTTTCTCGGGTGTGGGGGCGGGCAGGGCCATCACGGAATTCACGGGCGCAATCGGCGCTAACCGCGCATAGGCGTCCTGAGTCGCAGTGCGCGGCAGAATGATGACGGATGCCAAGTGTACAATGCCGCCAAGGAGCGCGCCGCCAAGAATCAACAGAAGCCACCGAATCATGGACAGCTCCTGGTCGCTACGTCCGGCATGGGGACTTCGCGGCCCGTCTTGGTCGAAACCCCCACGGCGGTGTCGTAAAGCCGCAGCACAAGTTCGTACCGTTCGACGCCGCCGGTGGGCAACCAGTTACCGGAATTGGCCCGGGGCGCCACGACAACCTGGAAGCTTCCGTCACTGCGGCGGACGATTTCCTGGCTGGTGAAGCCGTAACGGTTGGTTGAATTGGCGACCAGACCGCCATCGGAATTGTAGAGCGTCAGCGTCCAGAAGCGCGCCACTGGCGTAATTCCGGAGACGACAACCTCGCAGCGCCCGTCGAGAGATTTGCCCTCGTCATCGGACTTCAGGCTGAACGACACGCCGTCACCCATGGCTGTCGGCAACCGGCCGGTTCTTGCGATGGACGCGCGCGCATAGGGATCGGCGTCGACAGTTCCGGTCTTGGGCCACGCGGTCCAACTCTCAATCGACAGGCCGCCGAAAGATGTGCCGTGGGCGAGCGCGTAGTAGGTCAGGCCGAGCCCAACGAATGCGGCTATGGCAAGACCGAAAAGCGTTCCGAAAAGCAGTCGCACGGACAATCCGTCAGGTAGATATGTGTGAGAAAGATACGCCGGTCGCAGACGCGCGCCAATCAGTTGTGGTTGCCGAATGCACGTCCTTCCAGAGAAGAAGCAAACGCATCGCCAGTCCCCGGCGCCTGGGCCTGCTTGTCCTTGCCGCTCGAAACGGTCGGGCGCGCCGGTCCCAGCGCGCGATTGGCGTCATCCATCAGGCGCTCGACCCGGACCAGGATATCGGCGCCACGTTTCGTCAGCAGGGCGGGCCGCGGCGGAGGCGCCGGCTCGTCCGACTTCGATTTGACTTCGGCGACGGCAGGCTGCTGTCGGACTTGCGGAGCTCCGACACCCGGCAACTGTTTGATTTCGATGCCCTGGTGCGCATACACCATGATCTTGTTCCACGTCATCGCCGGCAGCGAGCCACCGGTCATACGGTTGGTCACTTGGTAGTCGTCGTTGCCGAACCAGACACCGCACACGAAATTACCCGTGTAACCCATGAACCAGGCATCGCGATAAGCGTTGGTGGTGCCGGTTTTTCCGGCGGCGGCGACGCCGTCGAGGCGCGCGCGACGGCCGGTGCCGTTTTCAACCACATTGTTCATCATCTTGATCATGTCGCCGGCAACGCCGGCTGACATCACTTGCCGCGGCTTCGGCCCGTCGCGATCGAAACGCCAGACCAGATCCCCGGCGCCGGTGCGCACTTCAAGGAGCGCATGCGGTGTCACCGCCTTGCCCATGTTCGGGAATGTGGCATAGGCCCCGGTATGGTCGAGCACGGTGACCTCATCGGCCCCGATCGGAAGCGATGGCGTGTCCGGCAGCGGGCTGCGGATACCCATATCGTGCGCGAGTTTGACGATCTTCGCGCGGCCAACTTTCGCATTTCCGTTGCCGATCGAGATCGACAGTTTAACGGCGATGGTGTTGATCGAATGCGTGAGCGCCTGCAAGAGGGACATCGATCCGGCGTAGCCGTGGCCGTAGTTATGAGGGCACCAGTTTCCGATACAAACAGGACCGTCCACCACTGTCGACGTCGGCTTCATGCCATTGATGAGCGCGGCGGCGTAGACATAAGGTTTGAACGATGAACCGGGCTGGCGCATAGCGTCGGTTGCGCGATTGAACTGGCTTGCACCGTAGTCGCGGCCGCCGACCATTGCGCGAACCGCGCCATCGACATCCATCAGCACTGCAGCGGCCTGCTTTGCGTGATATTCCTGGCCGTACTGCCGCAGCGAGCTCTCGACTGCCGCATCGGCGTTGTTTTGCAGATTCGTATCGAGCGCGGTGCGAACCACGAAAACGCGTTCAGTCATCGATTTCGGGAAAGTATCGACAAGCTTCCGCATTTCGTCGAAAGCCCAGTCGAGATAATAGTTCGGCGCCCGATCGTCGCGACGGTCGACGGGCGTGGCCGGATGCCGGCGGGCCCCGAACACCTGGCCTTCGGTCATCATGTTTGCTTCGACGAGGTTGTCGAGCACGACATTGGCGCGCGCGCGGGCTGCCGGCAGGTTGACGTGCGGCGCGAATTTGGTCGGCGCCTTGAATAGACCCGCCAACATCGCTGCTTCCGCGAGGTTCACGTCACGCGCGGATTTGTTGAAATAGTATTGCGCGGCCGCGTCGACACCGAAAGCGCCGCCGCCCATATACGCGCGGTCGAGGTAGAGCTTGAGAATTTCGTTTTTGGTCAGGCGCGCTTCCAGCCACATGGCAAGAAACGCTTCCTTGACCTTGCGTTCGATCGTCCGCTCGTTGTTGAGGAACAGATTTTTCGCAAGCTGCTGGGTGATGGAGGAGCCACCCTGCACGACGCCGCCGGCGCGCGTGTTCGCCACCAGCGCGCGCGCCGTACCGGGAAGATCGATGCCGAAGTGCTCGTAGAAACGCCGGTCCTCGGTCGAGAGCACGGCCTTTATGAGATGATCGGGAAACTGGTCGAGCGGAATTGCGTCGTTGTGTTTGATCCCGCGCGAGCCGACCTCATTGCCGTAGCGATCGAGGAATGTCACCGCCAGCTCGGATTTCTTCAGCCAATCGTCGTCTGACGTCTCGCGGAATGCCGGCACCGCGAGCGCCAGCATGACGATCAACCCCACAGTGCCGAGTGTCGCGCCTTCCGAGACGATTTCATTGAGCCCGCGCCGCCAGCCGGACACGTGGAAGCGGTCCATAAAGGTCGAAAAACGCTCATAGGTCTCGCGCAGGCCGGAGGCGCTGCGAAAGACGCTGAAATCGACCCAGGCGTCCAGCCCGAGCAGGAATCGCCTGATATTGGGCTTCCAGTCCTCGGGAAACAGATCGCGCAAAGCTGTGCTGCTCGTATTTTTCCCGCCGGCGGGTTGCCGGCGAGGGGAATTTTAGCCGATCCGCCAACGTAGGGCCAATGCCTCGGTTCCGCTCGACTGGAACCAAGGTGAACGAAAATTGCGGTGAAAAATGGCCCGTTTCCACTTCTTCCCCAGATCAGATCGCCGGAGGTAACGGGCTTTGCCTCATAAATCCGCAAATCGGCTCGTCTTAAACCACAGGTTTAGGGACCTCCTCCTCCGCCACAAGTTGAAGAACACGCACCAACCAATGACGAACCCCGCCACAGCCGTTAAAAGAGCGCTTGAGGATTCACAACTATGGCCGAAACCCAACTCCCTTTTTGGCGCCGCAAGGCGATGTCCGAAATGACGCGGGCCGAATGGGAGAGTCTGTGCGACGGCTGCGGCCGTTGCTGCCTGAACAAGCTGATCGATGAGGACACGAATGCAACCGTGTTCACGGATGTCAGCTGCAAGCTGCTTGACTGCCAGACCTGTCGCTGCAGCGACTATGCCCATCGGCAGGCCAAGGTGAAGGATTGCGTGCGACTCACGCCTCGCAATGTGCGGCGCCTGAAATGGCTGCCGCCGACCTGTGCTTACCGGCTTGTGGCCGAGGGCAGAGATCTCGCCTGGTGGCATCCTCTCGTCTCGGGGGACCCCGAAACGATCCACGCCGCCGGCATCTCAGTACGCGGACGCGTTTCAGCGAGCGAAGTCGATGTGCCTGACGAAAAGCTCGAGGAATATATCGTCAGCTGGCCGGGGAAATGGCCGAAGGGAGCCCGCAGGAAGCCGGCTCATCGTCCGCGCGGTGTAATCGCAAAATCATAGGCCGGCGATTCAGCCGAGCCGTTATAGGAAAAGTGCCACCACTCGCGGAAATAACCGGCAAAGCCATGCCCGCGCATTACCGAATTCAGTAGGGCACGCCACTGCCGTTGCTCCGGGGCAATCGCGGTGCTCTGGCCATAGCTCTTGACGTCAAAACAATCGTAGCCAGTGCCCATGTCGAGACTGTTGTCGGGTGCGCGTTTGCCGCCGGGACCCGTGCAGGGTCCGTAACGTGCCGCCGAGTCGAAGCGCGGAACAGGGGCGGGTGGCAATCTGATCAATGTCAAATCGACCGTCGTTCCGGTCGAGTGTCGTGACTGCGCCGCGATGTAACCAAGCGCGAACAGATTGCGCTTGTGCAGTGTCGGGTAAAAACGCCGGGTCACTTCGCTGTCGTCGCCATCATGTGCCCAGTTCGCCATCGCGCGTACAGCCCGCGTCGGGCGATAGCAATCATAGACCTTTAAACCCAGATTCTGTCGCGCAAGTTCGGCCTGTACGCTTTTGAGCGCTTCAGCGGCCTCGCGGCGCAACACGCATTCGCCGGCGCCATAGCCGGGCAGAGGGCGGCCAGTGAAGTTGTCGTTCGTTGCGTAACGAATGTCCTGCGCGATGCTTGAATCGACGTCGTGGAGGTAGACAAAGCCGGGTGGCAATTTGTCGCGCGCGTGAGCGGGCATGGCGATGAGGACCAGTGCAGCGAAGAGGAGGGGTCGGATCTGCAACTGGGGCCTCATGTTTCTTGTGCATCCTTTACGGCAAGTGATTGGACGTGCTGCACATACCACCCCCGCGCTCGCGCGTCTTGCTTTAACGGGACCGGCAAGGCATTGAGCGGGTTATTGACTCATCACTCTCTTATACACTCGGCGATGACCGCTCAGAAATTGAAGCCTAAGGCGCGACCGGTGAAATCCGAGTCGCCACCCGAGCCGAAGGCGCTGACGCACCCGGAAATCCGGACCATTGTGCTTGGCATCATGCTCGCGATGTTCCTCGGGGCGCTCGACCAGACGATTGTTGCCACCGCGCTGCCCACGATCGGCCGTCATTTCGGCAACCTTGACGACCTCTCTTGGGTCGTCACGGCTTATCTGCTGACGGGCACGGCCGTGACCCCCCTCTATGGCAAGCTTGCCGATATCCACGGGCGACGGGTGATGATGCTGACGGCGATCGGCATTTTCGTCCTCGGTTCGGTCGCCTGCGCGCTTGCGCCGAGCATGACCGCATTGGTGCTGGCCCGAGCCTTCCAGGGCCTTGGCGGTGGCGGCCTGATGGCGCTGGCGCAGACCATCATCGCCGACATCGTTTCGCCGCTCGAGCGCGGCCGGTACCAGGGCTACATCGGGGCGGTGTTTGCAGCATCGTCCGTGGGCGGCCCGGTGCTTGGCGGTTTCCTAACTGAGCATGTCGACTGGTCGCTGATTTTCTGGATCAACCTGCCGCTGGGGCTGGTCGCCCTTGGCATGACGTCGAACGTTCTTCGGCGCGTGCCGTTTCGTCCGCGCAAGCACCGGCTTGATGTCGTCGGTGCGGCGTTGATGATGTCGGCTGCGATCGCGCTCCTGTTGGCCCTGTCGTGGGGCGGGCGACGCCATGAGTGGATTTCGCCGCAGATCGGCGCGCTGCTGCTTGCCTCGGCAATTCTTTGGGGCTTGTTCGCGTGGCGGCTGGTGGTGACGCGCGAACCATTCCTGCCGCTCACCGTGCTGGGCAATCCGGTCGTTCGCTGTGCAACACTCGCCGGCGCCTGCAATATGGGCACGCTGGTCGGTATGACGATCTTTGTGCCGCTGTATTTCGAAACCGTTCTGCACCTGTCGGCAAGCCAGTCGGGTCTTGCATTGATTCCGCTGATGGCGTCGACCGTCACGTTATCAACCATCACCGGCCGGATGATGACGTATATGGTTCACTACAAGCGGGTGTCCCTGATCGGGCTCACGCTTTCAATTCTGTCGCTCGCACCGCTGGCGATCTGGCCGGCGTCGATGCCGACAATACTTGTGCTTCTTTTGCTGCTCGTGATCGGCGCCGGGTTGGGAACGGTGTTTCCCGTGTCCACCGTGTGCATGCAAAACGCCGTATCGCGCTCGCAGATGGGAGTTGCTACCGGAGCCGCGAATTTCTTCCGCGCGCTGTTCTCGGCGCTGGTCGTGGCGCTTCTCGGTGCCATCGTTCTCGGCGGGCTAGGCGGGGTCACCGGCATGTCGGTCGAAATGCTGGCGCGCACGGCCTCTGCACCCGAACTGGCTTATGCTTTTCGCTTCGTGTTTCTTGCCTGCGCGTTGGTCCTTTCCTTCGGTATGGCTTTCCTGATTGCGATGGAAGAGCGGCCCCTCAGAGGACCGTCGGCACCTTCGCAGGCCGCGACCGCGCCCACCGCCCCCGCGACGCCAATTCCCGCGGAATAGCCGAGTTGACGTCAGCGGCGAATTCATCGCTAGTCATCACAACTTCATCGCACTAGCAAACAAAAGGCCAAGTTCCGCAAGACACTGTGTGTTCCCAAGTAACGCAGGAGGTGTCGATTATGGCGGTGAAACCTGTTCCGGACGGATATCACTCGGTAACGCCTTATCTGACGGTGCGCGGCGCGACCAAGGTCATCGAATTTCTCAAGCAGGCGTTTGGCGCGCGATTGACGCATGAACCGATCAAGCGGCCGGACGGATCGATCATGCACGCGGAGGTCACCATCGGTAACTCGCCGATCATGATCGGCGAAGAGAATGAGATGGCGAAGGCGACAACGACAACGCTCTATCTCTACGTTCCGGATGTCGACAACGTCTATCAGCGAGCGGTCAAGGCCGGTGGTACGAGCGTGATGGAGCCGATGGATATGTTCTACGGCGACCGCAGCGGCGGCGTAAAAGATTCATCGGGCAACACCTGGTACGTGGCGACACGTAAGGAAGATGTCGCTCCCGCGGAGCTCGCGAAACGCGCCGAAGCCTTCATCAAGCAGCAAAAGAGCAGAGCGGCCTGAGAAGCACAAAGTGATGCGAGGTTAAAAGCCCCGGCCGGATGGCCGGGGCTTTTTCGCGGCTATGCGCGCGAACGCGCGAGCCAGACTGTCCTACCGCCGGCATGCGGGTCCTCGACAACAGGCGAGACAATATCGAAACCGATCCCGTCGAGCAGCGCCGCGTACTCGGCGGGATCGAGACTTGCATGGTAGAGCGGATCGCCGCGATAGCTGCCGACGGCTTCACCGTGGCTCGGGCCGGCATTGAACATAAGCACGGCCGATGGGGCCGCTTGTTCGCCGAACACCGCGAACATTTTTCGCTGGTCGGCGGGCTTAAGGTGAAAAAAGCTGTCCCAGGCCAGAATCCCCTGAAACTTTGGCTTCAGCGGTGGCGACCGCATATCGCCGACGAGCCACGTATGTCCGGGGAGGCGACTGCGGCACAGCGAGATGAAGGTCGGCGACGAATCGACGCCGGTAATTTTCAATCCATTTGCCGCCATGTGGCGCGCGACTGGGCTGCCCGATCCGCAGCCGAGGTCGAGCACGGTCGCGCCTTTGGGCAGCGAGCCGATAAAGCGGTCATGCCATGGCTTGTCATTCCACGCGGCGTGGGTGCGATCTCCGTCCCAGGCGATCGCGTGCCGTTCGTAGTGACCGATGATCTGGTCGGCGAGCTTGCTCATCGCGAGAGACTGGCAATGCGTGGCGCGATGCTCAAGAGAAAACCCCGGCCTGAGGCCGGGGTTTGTTTGTGAACCTACATCTTTGGTTTAGTAATCATGTGCGTCGTCGCGACGCAGCTCGAACCGGACATTCGGATCCGGATCCCGGCCGACATACTGGCCGGATTCGTCGTAGACCGCGTAAGGATCGTTTGGCGACGTAGTTTCTTGTGTGCGCGCGTGGCGACGGTGTCGCGCACTGGCGCGTGGCGGCGCGGAGGCGTAGGCCTCGCCGGCTGACGCGCTAGGTCCGTCATGCTCGAGGGCGGGGAGATTGATCAAGTTGCCTGTGCCGTAACCCGCATTGTACGAATGGGCAAAGGCGGGCGATGCCAACATGGCACTCAGGACCGCACTCACGAGTAATTTTTTCATCGGTTTCATCTCCATCTTCATTTTGTGTCGGGCGGCAATAGAGCCACTCGCCGAACGCAAGATGGGAATGAAGGCGCTGAATCGCTTGCTCGGAATTGCTGGTCTGTTTCGGCTTTGCTGCGCACGCTGCAAGGCTTGCATGCGCAAATCGAATGCCATAACTGCGGCATAAACTCACGCAGCCGTGACTTGCGCGCGAACAATGCGCACCCGATGTCAGCACCATCGAACCAACAAGAAGGTGGAAGTCCAAGGGGCGGCGATCCTGAAATGGAGATCGCATGCCGAATTTCCTCGCCGATGAAGAGCAGCAATGGGTTCACTTTGCCCCGCCTGAACTGATCAATCGACAATCCTCTGAATGGCAAGGTCTGCGCGCGGACGTCGTTACCGCTGTGCGCCAGGAGCCATTTGAATACACGTTCGCATCACCGCAGCATCTGTTGATCGCGGCCGAACATTCCGAACGTGATGATGGCGAAACCCTGGTCGAAGGATTGCCGTGTTCGACGCTGCGCAGTCTCAGCGGTCGGCTGACCTTTGTGCCGGCAGGACACAAGTTCTATGGCTGGCAGAATCCGCGCGTGCTGACGCGGGTCAATTATTTCTACATCGATCCCCACGGACCGCTGCTCGACAACACGTTGCGGTTCGACCAGATGGATTTTCGTCCGCGCCTGTTCTTTTTCGATCCGGAGATCTGGCAACTAGCGATCAGGCTGAAACAGCAGACGATCAATACCAACGGACCATTGCCACTCTATGCCGAGGCACTGAGCGTTTTATTGGCCCACGAACTGGTGCGGCTGAACGGCGGGGCGATATTTACGCCCGCCCGCGGCGGACTGACCGGCCTGCAGCGGAAAAGAGTGGCGAATTTCATCGAGGAGAATCTGGCGCGCGATGTGAAATTGTCCGAGGTTGCCGCGGTCGCCGAGTTGAGTCCCTACCATTTCGCCCGCGTGTTCAAGCAATCCTTTGGCGTACCCCCGCACCGCTATCATATCGGCCGGCGCATCGAGCGCGCCAAAGAGATGCTGTCAGACCGGTCAGTAACAGAGGTGGCACTGGCGGTCGGCTTTGCCGAGACCAGCTCATTTTCGGCCGCATTCCGCAGGGCGACCGGGGTCACGCCGAGTGAATTTCGCCGCCGAACTGGGTGAGCCTGCAGCTCAGCCCTGCCGGTCGGCGTTAACTATCAGAGCAAGGCCCGAACAAGCGGACAAGAAGTGGCCACAAGCGCCGAAGACAATGCGGAACAGGATTCATTCAGAGGCGTACCCATGTCAAAGACGATCACGAAACTGATGACCGCCGCCCTGATCGCGGTTGTTGTGCCGTCATTTACAAGCGTCGCTTCGGCAGCGCCCGTCGGCGGCGCGCTGGCGATCAAGAACGCGGCGACGAGCAACATCGAAAATGTGAGATGGGGCGGCAGAGGTTGGGGTTGGGGCCGCGGATGGGGCTGGGGTTTAGGCGGCGGTCTGGCCGCCGGCGCAATCATCGCCGGAGCGCTCGCGGCGCCTTACTATTACGGCGGCTACTATGGTGGCGGCCCGTATTATGCGAACCCGTACTACGCGTCGCCTGAATACGGAGTCGAGCCCGGCTACTACGAGGAATCCTATGGTGGTAGCGGCGGCGACGTGAACTACTGCATGCGCCGCTACAGATCATATGACCCGCGCAGCGGCACCTTCATGGGCAATGACGGCCGGCGACATCCGTGCCCGTGATGTGAGGTGCGGCGCTTCGAAAAGGAAAACCCCGGTGCGAAACGGGGGTTTTCGTTTGTGCATGAATTTCTATTCGCAGAATTTGCAGGGCGGGAAGTCGCGGCTGTAGACCGGCTGGGCGAGGAACTTGTCCTTTCCGTATATCCAGAACTGGCTGACGGCCGGATAAGTCTTGATCACCGTGTTCCACAGCTCGGGTTTGTCGTACCCGAACATCTGCTTTTTTTCGACCTTCTTGATGTAGATGTCCTGAATCGGGTTGCGCAGCTCATCGAATGAGACTGGTCCGCGCACTGCGTCGATCTTCAGTCCGGCCATCGTCTTGATGAATTGCTCCGCACCCGGCCATTTGCCGCCGCTCTTCTTGATCGTTTCGTCGATCAACTGCGCGGTCGTGTAGTTGCTCTCCGAAAAGTACGACGGCACCTTGCCGTATTTGGCGCGGTAAGCCTTCACGAAGGCCTCGTTCTTCGGGGTCGTCAATGCGGCGCTGTATTGCAGCGAGGAGACGTCACCCACGACTTCATCGCCCATGAAGGGCAGCGCGAATTCGTCATAGCTGGTGCCGCCGCCGATGATCGGCTTCTTGTAGCCGGCCGCGCGCAATTGCTTGGGAAATTGCAACGCCATCGGCCCGACCATCAGTGCGAAGACGGCGTCGGCATCGGCCTTGATCGTGGGAATGAATGGGCCGAAATCTTTGGTGCCGAGCGGTGGCCAGATTTTCTGGACAATCTTGCCGCCGCAGTCCTCGAACGTCTTCTGAAAGCCACCGACCTGTTCGTAACCGAAGGCGTAATCGGCGCCCACCGCAACAATCTTCTTGTAGCCCTGGTCGCACGCCCATTGCCCCATCGGCTGCGATGGCTGCGATGAGGACCACCCGGTGCGGATCAGATAGGGGAATTTGTCCGCCTGGCGTTGTGTCAGATCGTCCGCCGCCGGAATCGAGGCGATGTAGACCGTCTTCATTTCGGTGCTGACGGGTGCGAGCGCATAGCCGGTGGAGGCAAGCACTCCGCCGACGAACATCTGAACCTGATCGTTCAGCACAAGCTTCTTCGCCTTCGTGACGCCAAGATCGGGTTTGGCCTGGTCGTCCTCAAGAATGAATTTGACGTCCATGCCGCCCAGCTTGTTACCGTGCTCTTCCAGATACATCTGGAATCCGTCGACCATGTCCTTTCCGACCTGGGCAAAGAGACCGGTCATCGGCGCGATAAAGCCGATACGGAGTTCTTCCGCTTGTGCGCGCGACACAAGATCCGCGCCAAATAAAACTGCGCCGCTTAACAACAATGGCTTGATCAGTCGCGATAGGCTCATGTCTGACCTCCCGTCAGCGGATCTGCCGTCCATTCTTGGCGCGGACGAGCGGATCGCGGTTGCAGCACGTACCCCGGACTTGCCAACGCTACCACTCCGCCCGCCATCGGCGGAAGCCCACGATATGCCTCGCGACTATCGCGTCTGTCCGACGCTGAGCATTGAACGTACTGCTTCGGCGAGGGCGGAAATCTGATAGGGCTTTCGTAAGATCGGCATCCTGTGCTGGCCGCTGAGTGCTTTCGCGCAGCCGCTCGTAAGCAATACCGGAATGTGTGGATATTGCTTGCCGATAGTGCGCGCCAGTCCCAGGCCATAGAGGTCGCCCGGCAGCATCACGTCGGAGAACACCAGGTCGACGGGTTTCCCGGCGGCAAGGAAATCGAGCGCAGCTTTCGCGCTTTCGACTGCTATCGTGCGGTAGTTGAGTTGCTCCAGCAATGTCGTGGC
>JANWKN010000195.1 GCA_025451355.1 Pseudolabrys sp.
ATCGGACCGGTTGTTTTAAGTTTTGCAGCCAACGAACAATCGTCGATCAACGCGTTCCGTATGCTCGCGATGCCACCAACGCTCGCAAGAGCATTCGCGCGTACAAGCATGCAGCCGCCCGCCGCCGCTGCAGTGTTGGAGTCCGGTTTGCAGACCCAGGAGAACGGAAACAGCATCTGGAAAAAATAGATGAAGGCCGGGACATGTGTACGCTCGGCAAAGCTTACACACCTCAGCTTCGCCATCAGTGACGTGAGCGCAAAGCGCCCTGCCCCAGCTTTAGTTACAAGCCAAGCAAGCGTGTCAGGTGCGTGCACAATGTCAGCATCTGTCAAAAGGACGTACGCGGGTTGCAATTCTTCAGCCGCGGCGAGGCCTTGCTTGAGGGCCCAGACCTTTCCAGTCCATCCGGGCGGAGGACTTTCGCTGTTGACCACGATCAGTTGTCGATTAGGGACTGATGCGGCAGGTCGCCGCGCCATTGCTGCCGTCCCATCGCTGCTGTCGTCGTCGACCACGACGACACTGAAGGATCCAGCATATTGCTGGCGCAGCAGCGAGCCCACGCATACGGCGATATGGTCCGCTTCGTTTCGGGCGGGAACGACCGCAACGACCGAGGGCCATTTCTGCCGTTCGGGGGCGCTGTCCATGTCGCGGATTCGGCAGAGCCAGAAACCGCCTCGGCCGACGATCAGGTAAAGCCAGACTAGGACGCAGATGATTGCTAGCACTTCACTCATTGAAGAAGATTTCCGATTGCGAAAAGCTCACGTCAACCCCTGCTTTTAACATTGGAAAGCCTGTCTTGGTTCGATCGTTTTTCCGCATTTTGCTGAACGGCGGAGCACGGGAAATCTCACAAAAACCCGGCTTTTTATCACGGGCCCGGCGTTGTACTGCTTCCAAGCCGTCCGGGACCTAAATCCAGCCTTGCGACTACACCAAACGCCAGTAGTCTTCGGCGCAACAACAATATGGGCTTAAGTGCATGCTCCCCTCTTCCCGTGACGTCATCATCGTAGGTGCGGGAAACGCGGCTTTTTGCGCCGCCCACGCGGCGGCCGAGCACGGCGTATCCGTCCTTGTGCTTGAACGCGCTCCGGAAGAGGAGTCCGGCGGCAACAGCCGCTTCACGGCGGGCGCCTTTCGCTGTGTTTATAATGGTGTCGACGATCTCCGCCAATTGATGCCAGACCTCACTGATGAAGAGATCGCCAATACCGATTTCGGCACATACACCGAAGATAAATTCTTCGACGATATGGGCCGCGTTACTGAATACCGCACCGATCCTGATTTATGCGAACTGCTGGTAACGCGCAGCAAGGACACGATGCGGTGGATGCAAAGCAAGGGTATCCGGTTTATTCCAATCTACGGACGGCAAGCCTATAAAATCGACGGGAAATTCAAGTTCTGGGGCGGCCTTACGGTTGAGGCCTGGGGCGGCGGCCCGGGCCTCGTTGAAGCGCACACAAAAATCGCGAAGAAGGGCGGGATTGCAATCGCATACAACGCGCGCGCCGTCTCGCTCATCGCCGACGACGACGGCGTGCATGGCGTGCGCATAAAGCACGAAGGGCGCACTGTCGACGTAAAGGCAAAATGCGTGGTGCTCGCAGCCGGCGGCTTCCAGGCTAATACCGAAATGCGAACACGCTATCTGGGGCCAACATGGGAGCTCGCCAAGATCCGAGGCACACGGTTCAATACCGGTGACGCCATCCGCATGGCGCTCGACATCGGCGCCATGCCGACCGGCAACTGGTCGGGCTGCCATGCCGTAGCCTGGGACCGAAACGCACCAGAGTTCGGCGATCTTACGGTCGGTGACAACTTTCAAAAGCATTCGTATCCGTGGGGCATCATGATCAATGCCAATGGCGAGCGTTTCGTGGACGAAGGGGCGGATTTTCGAAACTACACGTACGCAAAGTATGGTCGCGTCATTCTGATGCAGCCCGGTCAGTTCGCCTGGCAGGTCTTCGACAAGAAGATCATTCCGATGCTGCGGGACGAATACCGTATCAAACAGGTCACCAAAGTACGGGCCGAAACGCTCGAGGAACTGACGAGGAAACTCGACGACGTGAACAGCGATCGCGCTCTGGAAACGATCAAGGCCTACAACAAAGCCGTGCGCACCGACATGAAGTTCAACCCGAACGTGAAGGATGGCCGCCGCACCGAAGGCCTGCCCATCAATAAGTCAAACTGGGCGAATACCGTTGATGAACCGCCATTCGAGGCCTACGCGGTGACCTGTGGGATCACTTTTACTTTCGGCGGGCTGAAAATCGATACGTCAGGCCGCGTGATCGATACCGATGGCCAGGCGATTTCCGGCCTGCACGCCGCAGGTGAACTGGTCGGCGGGCTGTTCTATTTCAACTATCCCGGCGGTACCGGCCTTATGGCGGGATCCGTGTTCGGAAAGATCGCCGGTACGACGGCCGGTCAACGGGCCGCACAAATGCCATCCTGAACGATGGCGTCAATGACACAGCGGGACCGCTATTTGGGTTGAGGTTTAGCGGCGCGCTCCCGCAGACGATAAAATTGGATCGCCAACCGTGCGGTTTCTGGCCTCAGTTTCTTGTATCGATCGACGTATTCCGCTGCATTGATACCGCTGTCCAGCATGAGAATCGCACGGGTCGTTTTCCACGAGAGATCAATCGATTTTGCCAGCACCAGGATTTGATCCCCGGGGTCATGCACCATTGCGCGCTCGATCGCGCCGATCGGCAGATCGGTCAGCAAAGATAGTGCCGCTGCCGTTTCATCGAACTTACGAAGCTCTGCGAACTTGCAAACTTGTGCCTCGCAAAGCTATCCGTACTTATGCAATTGTTCGACGTGCGCTCTTGCGTTTGCAAACTTCGACGTGTGGTCGCGCAATTTCGTTTGAATTTTGTCTGCCGCCTGTTTTGATCATCTCACGGACCAGATCTGCTTTGCCACGATCTGCCGTTTCAAATTTCTGCCGGACTGTTTCAGAAGTTGTCTCGAACAGGGTCAAGAGGTATTCACGCGGGATCTGCGGTCGTGCCCACACCAGTAGCGCAAGCTCGCTATCACTCTCCGATCGCGTGACCAGCGTGGAACAACCGAAGTCGGAAAAGCGGGCACCGGCGTTCGCAGCCGTGCTGATGACCACTTTCTGGTTCCCGCGCTCCACGAGAACGTCGGTGACCCCCTCACTGAGACGCGCGCGCTGGGAGATCGCCAACAGGTGATCCTGGCCCTTGGTTTTCGTCCTCACAATCAACGTTTCGTCGTCAAGGCTCTCGGATCGCCGCAACACAGGCCCGGCGACGTCGATTGAGTCGTCTAGAGCGAGCGTTCTGGTGACTTTAGGCGGTGACTTATCTGTTGCCGCCAACGTCTCCCCGAATGTCACGCGTGCCGAATGATCGATCTCATTGACCAGGCGGTTCATGACGTCATCGAACAACGCCATTTGCTTGTTGTCGAAATACCCAGAGCCCGCAACAAACAGGTCAGTTGTCTGACGCAGGATTTCGGCCCGCGAGCCTATATTTCGTTGCGATATCGATGCGTCCAACTCATCAATCAGCGACTGATGGCACGACGTACCTTTGTTCTCACCGGCGCTGCGATGACGCCGAATTTGCCTTTGCACGCGAGAGAAGGCCTTGTGCCCATTAATGATTTATTTTGCGTTACGCCGATTTTTGCGAAACGCAGTCCCCTTTCAAACGTTCGATCCTCCGTGCGAAGTTAATCCCGGCCTACAGCGTTTACGTTGCATTCATGATGGACCAGCAGCTTATCGAAACGGACATCCCGGCACGGCTTGACCGACTGCCCTGGGGCCGTTTCCACACACTGGTCGTGGCCGCACTTGGCATCACCTGGATTCTCGATGGACTGGAGGTGACGCTTGCCGGAAGTCTGGCTGGCGCCTTGAAAACCAGCCTGCACTTTTCCAATACTGATATCGGAGTCGCCAGTAGCGCCTATCTTGCAGGCGCCGTGCTCGGCGCACTGTTCTTCGGTTGGCTGACTGACCGCCTCGGCCGCAAGAAGCTGTTCTTCATCACGCTCTCTGTCTATCTCGTTGCAACAGCGGCAACTGCGGCTTCATGGAGCATCGAGAGCTTTGCGTTATTCCGGTTACTCACGGGCGCCGGAATCGGAGGCGAATATGCGGCTATCAATTCAACAATTCAGGAGCTCGTCCCGGCGCGTGTGCGCGGCTGGACCGACCTCGTGATCAACGGAAGCTTCTGGATCGGCGCGGCTTTGGGCGCGCTCGGTTCACTTGTACTACTCGACGCCCAATTGATTGATCCGTATTTTGGCTGGCGGTTGGGCTTCTTGATAGGGGCCGGGCTAGCTTGTTTTATTTTCCTCATGCGATTTTGGATTCCTGAAAGCCCGCGTTGGCTGATGACGCACGGCTACATCGACGAGGCCGAGCGTGTGGTCGCGGGAATTGAAATGAGGTTTGCGTCACTTCCCCCGGCAACGTCTCTCCCGCGCGTACGCCTGCGCGCGCGCAGGTCGACTCCGCTTCGGCTGGTAACTCAAACACTGTTCGAGAATCATCGTCGCCGAACCTACGTCGGCTTGAGCCTCATGGCCGCGCAGGCATTTTTTTACAATGCGATTTTTTTCACCTACGCGCTAATTCTGATCGACTTTTACGACGTCGCTTCCGATCGGGTCGGGTTGTACCTGCTGCCATTTGCCATCGGAAATTTTCTTGGACCCGTGTTGATCGGTCGCATGTTCGATACGCACGGACGGAGAATCATGATTGCCTTCACCTATATTGCTTCCGGCTTGCTGCTGGCCTTGACCGGCTGGCTATTCGTGCGAAACCTGATCGATGCGACAACGCAGACCGCCTGCTGGACGATTATCTTTTTCTTCGCTTCCTGCGCGGCAAGCTCCGCCTATCTGACGGTGAGTGAGACTTTCCCGCTCGAGATCCGAGCCATGGCAATTGCATTTTTCTACGCCGTCGGCACAGGAATCGGCGGCGTCCTCGCCCCGTCGCTGTTCGGTCTGCTCATCGACACGGGATCGCGTGTCAGCGTGTTCTGGGGCTATTTGTTTGGATCGGCACTCATGATTTTCGCAGGCTGCGTTGCTTGGATTTGGGGCATTAACGCTGAGCGCAAGTCCCTGGAAGATGTCGCTCGGCCCCTGACATTCGTGGGTACGGAATAAGATTGGTAGTCAGCCGACCGGTGCCCCTTATCAAGCCATGTCCTTCGATAATAGATCGCGCAGCGCTTGCGGCGCGAAAATAACCAGCCCGCCTCGCTCGAGTTTCAGCCATTTCTTGCGCTGCCAGTCTTGCAACTGCTTGTTCGCGCTTTCGCGCGAAACTCCGATCATTTGACTGATCTCCCGCTGAGTCACGTTGATTTTGCTCGAAGGCGCGGCCGTCGCGGAAGGTCGATAGAGATGTAAGAGAACCTTGGCGAGGCGGCCCGGTAGGCCAAGGAATACAATATCTTCGACCTGCTCGCTCGTCCTCCGGATGCGGGCGCACAGTATCTTGATCAATCTCTCGGCAACCTCAGGGTTGTCCCGAATCAAGGGGATGAAATCGCGACGTTCAATGACCATCAGCTCGCAATTGTCGATTGCAACAGCGTCCGCAGTCCTTTGGCCTCCATCAAGAAAGGCAATCTCTCCGAAGAGCTCCCCGGGAACCACCAAATTGAATATTGCGTCTTTTCCCTCCTCCGAAGGCGCGCTGATTCGCACCGCGCCCGACCGGACCGCGTAAAGCTTCGAGCCGATATCCCCTTTTCGGAATATCACCGAAGCTTTTCTGACCTTGGACGTGATAACGCGGGGAGCCAGACGATCGATGACCGTGGCCCCTAGATCCCTGAAAAAGGGATGCGCGCGAAGCGATGAGTGCTTGTCGAACGATTGCGTTTGCGAACGTGCCCCCGAGGCCATTAATCCACCGCTTAGCGTCAATAAGGGTACCTGCCCATAGGATACCATATCGATAGCCCAATGCGCGAACGCCCAAGGCGGTGAGCAGGTCTGTCCGGCCTCAAGCTGGGGACCTCCGAAATGTGCAACCTAGGCTTCGTTGGCACATTGAGCGGAACGGGCGGGCCCAAGAAATGCATTGGGAAGTGCGAGCTTGTTCACGGTCGCTGGTCCCAACCCATGTTACCGCTCTCGGTAGCGGAGACCGACCATGCGGCCACTCAGCAACGCTGACCGAGGCATGTCTCACCGACCCACGACCGAAGGCAATAGCCATCCAGAAGCGCGGTAGCAGCAATATGGCTCGTCTTTTACATCATTGCGCTCGAAGGTTGCGATCGTATCGCCATTTGTTTCAGAGGCGATTGAGCTGGCGAGTCGATAAAAAATTATGCCGGTGAAGATGCACCAGGTCTTCTATTTTATCGCCCTCAGCGAGGAGCAGAGCTTTACCCGGCCAGCAAAGCGCTGCGGCGTAGCGCAACCTTCGCTTACGCGCGGGATCAAGACTTTGGAGAAGGAATTCGGTGCTCGGTTGTTCGAGCGAAGCAAGTCGAATGTCCGTCTGACTCAGCTTGGCCTTCTCGTCCGCCCGGATTTTGAGCGCGTCAGCCAGGCCACGACATTTCTGGCGCAAAGGATCACGGAACTAAAAGCTGCGTCCCCTTCTAAACCCAGTGCTACCGCCATGGAGGCACCCATGCGCGCCCCTGTTTTAGCCGTCACAACAATCGCGCTCATCCTATTGGGCCTGGCGTTCCGCCCGACGCCGTCCGCAACCACGGGAGCACCCGAGTAAGCTCGCGCGCAAATGGACCCCTATGCCCTGCAGTCGGTCGATGGTGTGAAATCTCTGCCCACACAGCAGACGGCGGACCCCTACTGAGGAGTCGGGCCTGCATCGACGGGAGACGAACTATTCGGCTGTCTCCTCCACGGCAACTTGCCCGGAAAATCGGTCTGTTTGCTTATGAATGAGTTCTTAAACTTCCTGACCTAATTTTGTCGGCACGTTCCAAGCAGCGGTTGGACTGGCCGACTTGTTTGGCACTTTGCGAAGTCTAACGCGGGTCCTGCATGTCAGCTGCCGATGCGATCGCTACCGATGCGATTTGTCCGCAGTGCCGAACAGGCATTCAGGAATAGCAGACGAAAGTGCATGTTGCGGTGACCCCCCATCCCGTCGTGCGCACGAGGACGTATATGCTTCCCGGCAAACCTGATATCGACATCCGGGGTAATGAGGTCGCCCAGCGAGCCTAGCTGAGCAAGCACGGCGGTCTCATATTAGACGTGACGCTGGTTTGCGAACGCGCACGCTTATGCGAACATGACGCCTATTTTGGTGTCAGTTCTCCAAATTGACCGGCAATTGCGGCGCGTCCCTTCGATAATAACTTCGAAGTTCGTGGGTATTCCATACGTGGTCGACACCTGAAGGCACGCGCCGGTGTCGGAAAGATTCCGAATCGCGCAATCAAGCCTCGACGCTTTCTCGCTGAGAACGATTTGCGCTGTCTTCAGTACCCGTTTACGAAAAATAGTTCTTTTTTCTTGCACGGCCCGGTGCCCCATACCGATATGACAATCGGCTTCCTTCGAAGTCAACGATTCGGGAAATTGAAAGAAAGAATTATACGGAACTTTAATACGTGGGGCCGGGCTGGCGGCAGTCAACCTTGAGTTTATCGTTCTGACGCTCTTCAACCGCCTCACGCCGGATTTTGCCCGAGTTGCGCGAGCATTTCGTTCTTGCGCACCAGCTCCTTTTCCAGGCGCGAGATATTGTCGAACAGACGTTCAGTTGTCAGCCGCAGAAAATAGAATCCAAAGTGAGGGTTCTGGAAATATAACTCCTTGACCTGCTGGTAACTTGCGGTAAGGACCTGTCCGTCTTCGATGCATTCGATCGTCTGTGTGCGCCGATTATCAGGCGCGAGTAGACCCAGATCGCCAAAGACCTGACCCGTCGGAATCTCGATTCCCATCTCGCACAGCCGATAGCGGCCGCTTACGCTGTAGTACATTGCGTCGGCAAGATCGCCCTTGTGAAAGACAATGTCGCCCTTACGAAAACCACGCCGGGCCATAAACGGCTTCAGCCAGTCGATAGATGTCTCGCCATACGACGCTGCAGCCTCTACGTCCTGGATCAGTTTTCTCATTTGTTGCAGTCGCACAGTGTTCAACGGGAGAAGAATCAAATTCAAGATGAGCGTCGGGTAAATTCCGGAGAAAAATCCGTAGACTATGAACAGCGCGTTGCAGGTCATGCTTACGACCCGTAGAGGAATCATCGTTTTCATCGCACACGTGATGACGCTGGACGCTACGGCTGCGTACCCGAACCACATTGGCCATTCGGTGTGCTTAAGAAATTCCATGCTTTTCCCCTACGTCGGTCGGCTACCCATATCCTACTAATACAGCGCCAAAGAAGCTGGATAAATGCCGGAATGAGACGTGCTTACGTTTTGGCCGGGAGAAGGTTTCTCATCGGATATCTTGTAGAGGTTGCTCAAAGCGGCCATTTGACCGTCCACCGTTTATTTCTTTGCGATCCTTATGCGCAGTACACTTGGCTGCAATACTTGGGGGGTGCGCCATGAACGCCAACAAACCTGGTCCTTCTGCTCCGCACCTGACCGGAAAGAACCTTTGGAAGCAGTTTTGGGCCGATGTCTACGGCAAGGAAGTGCAGACCACCGCCACCTATTCATACACCTGGGTGGCGGATCAATTCGGACACATTTGCCTTGGTCTGATTGGTAATTTCGCCGCCACCGCCCTTTGCGGTGTTGTGATGAAATTCCTGGGATGGGCACCCGCTTTTCGCTATGACACCGGTAAGTGGCCCGGCCTGGTTATTGTCGCCATTGGCGCGGCAGCGTGGGAATGGTTCGCCTATACTAAATCCGCCGATGAGGCGACGAAGCGCTTCCCGCTCGACAAAGCGCTACTACTGGCCAACGCACAAGTAGCCGCGGCCTACATGATCCTGGGCGGCGTGCTGGGATTTGCGTTTCACCTGCACCTTACGTGGGCGCTCATTGTCAGTTTGGGGGTGCTCGTCGTCGCTGTCCTGCTCGCCCCCTGGTGGTTGCGGCAGAAGATCGTCTGGCAAAAGGCGGCGCTTCCATACCTGTTCCGTCTCGCGGATGTTTTGCCGACGGTCGACCAACCGGATGCTGACGTACTGCAACACCTGATCGAGCGCGGCGCTCCGCCCCGTGCGCAGCCATGCCAGATCGTTATCGGTGGCCCGATCGGAGCGGGGCGGACCTCGATGGCGGCCGCTATCGGGACCGAGTTCGCGTTCAAAAACCACAAAGTCCGCTACATTAGCCTGGATGCCCTGCTTGAATTCGCAGTGAATTCGACGGAAAACTGCTTCCACGACGACTGTGGGCCAACGACGATAACTTACTGGCGGTGGAGTGAGTCGCAGGTTGTTATTATTGACGGGATCGGGCCGATGCTTGCCGTCGACGACCCCGGGCGCCAGCCAAACTTTTCCCGCTTCAAAATGATGCTAGACACCAACCTGAGCAAAGTCGCCCACGTGCTCAAACAATGCCACACGGTATGGGTCATAGGAGATCTCTGCCCGCCGCCGCCGAGCGATCAGCTTGGCAAAATACTTGAAGACTTTGCCACGGCTGTTGCCGCGTATTGCGAAAGCAAATCGCCGCCCTTCGTGATTCAGTTGGATTCGGCGCCGGAACCGTCCACCGCCAAAGGGCCGATATTCCCATCAACCCGCGCCGCAACTCACATTGCGAAACTCAAAAGTATCCATCGGGTCGGCGACAGTGCGATATTTCCCCTTCGGATAAGCGATAACCATCCGGTAGCAATCCAGGCTTCGGCTGAGAAATTCGTAGGCGGCACCCCAAAGGTAAAGTCGGAAACGGCGATAATTGAACTCGCCAAATTTCTCCACGACAGCGTCGCGGTGGTGATCGAAATTGCGCGCCCACTGCTGGAATGTGAGAAAATAGCTTAATCGATCGTCGAACATTTCCTGTACGCGCAGCGGCGTTCTCGACATCTTCTCGAGGAAATCGTGCAAGATAAGGAATGAGTGATTTCCGCCGTAGATATGTTTGACCATAAATGATGAAAGTTCGTATTTTTGCGTGCACGCGCTTGCGTCAAGAAAGATACGTCGTCCTGGTTTGACCAGTTCAGTGAACTTGCTGAGCACGCGACCATAGTTAGGCAGATGCTCGATGACGCCCATGATGACGATCGCGTCGTATTTTCGATCGGTCTGATATTGCAGGAAATCACCCTTGATCATTTCCCAGTCAAATCCCAGTTGGTTGGCGCGACCGCTCAGGTATTCAACCGACGTTTGCGAGTTGCTGATCCCGGTGCAGCGGACGCCGCGCTTGGAGGCATATTCAAACCACGCGCCCCAGCCCGGCCCGATTTCGAGCAGGTGATCGCCGCCTTTTAATTCAAGCTTTTCAAAACAATATTTAAACTTGCGGAGCGTTGCGGTGCTGAGCGTCTCGCTTGGATCCTCATAAACACCCTGCGTGTAACAGGGCGTCTCAGGATCGAGAAAACTCAGGAAGAACGTCGGATCGATATCGTAGTGAGCGCCAATGGCACGTTTGTTCGTGTGGACCTGACCAAACAATAAAGGTTGGATGAAGCGCCATGCGGCAACGAGGGGATGGAAATCCTTCATAGCGCCGCGCAGTTCGAAAGGGCGCAGCATGTCGCCGTCAATATCGATATCTCCATCGAGATACGCATCGCCGATCTGGCCTTCGTCGATGCTTCGGATCGCGCGCAAACCCCTGCTATTTTTTATTGTCACACGAAAGCATGGCGCGTCAACGCCGAAACGTTGAACGGTCTCGTCGGGCAAAACGACATCGAACGAAACCGGCGAAGCTAAAAAGTGGTCGGCAAATCGACCAAGCATATCCGCGGCTCCAATTCTCAAAGCGCGAATTAATGCGCTAATGCAAGACGATCGAAACCTCGCGCTTTGATCGCGGCCTCGACACGACGATCAAGATTCTGCAAATGCGAAAGCTTATTTATTTGAGCCTCGATCTCTAAGTCCTTCCGATCGGGACCGAGGAAATTCTGCAAGCTCAATAGGCCACGGAGCTCGAATATCGGAAATCCCAATTTGCGTGCGCATTCGATTGCTTCGCGAAATTTTGCCTCGATGTTTCTCGCGCTCTCAACCTTCATGTCGGCTTCAACGAGAGCATCGATCCGCCGGACTTCCGCCTCGATCCACAGATCGGTGCCCTCGGATATCATCGTCAGAGCGCGGGCGCAGGTTTTCTTTGCTTCCACCAGCTTTCCCTGGTGACGCTGGGCCTCAGCCAGGTTTGCGAGATGTCCGGGAAGCGAAAGCCGAAACTCGATGCTTTCGAGCCTGTCAATGGCCTTCGTCAGCATTGCAGCGCCATTTTCGAGATCGCCATGCAGGCACAAGGCCCAACCCAAGAATGCTGACCCGAACAGGCGGAACGGACCAAGGCGGTGCTGTTCCGAGAGCGCTATCAATTGCCGTGCCTCGCGCATCATCTCATTTTTGGCGCCACACAGGCCAAACAGCCAGCCGCCTACATATGCCCGCGCAAGCGCCGTCGACTGCGGATGACGAAGTGCGTCGGCCGCTTCGAGCGCATCGAGCCCGACCTTAAGGGCCTCATCGACCTGCCCAATGCAAAGCAGCGCGATACTCAGCAAAGACCGGCTGTGGACTTGCGTGTTCTGTCCGAACAACTGGGTCGCGGCGGCGTCACGCTCTGCTGAATAAAGTTCGAGCGATTGCTCCAACTGCTCCTTAGCCATCGAGGCGGCCCCTGCGTTTATGCATGTCATGCCACATAAACGGTAGCCGATGACGCGGCCAGAGTCGTAGGACTTGTCGGTCGCCAGCTTGAGGAAAAGCTGCGCCAATGGCGCTGCATCCTCGTTCCGGCCGCGACACATGGCGAAGGTGAATTGCCCAAAAAGAAATGCAAACACCAGCGGCGTAGCCTCCCCTTCTCTGCACAATGCGAGGCCGCGCTGGCAACATTCCGACAGGGCCGGCGATGTTGGGCCCTGCGTTGATATGAGCGAGGCGATCAATGCCGCCTGCAGGCCCAGTTCGAGTTTCGCGCGCAGTTCGGGGGACGAAATTTCATTGAGCAGGCTGAGGCCGCGGCGCAGGTCCTCGATGGCCTCGATATGCGCCGATCGCCGCGCCGCGTTCGCGCCCGCGTCCAACCAGGTCTTGATCGCCTCCTGGAACTGCCCGGACGCCGTCAGGTGATAAGCGATCAGTTCAGGGACGAAAGGCCCGGCGGCGCCATCGTGCTGAAGTTTTTTCACGATGTTGGCATGAGTCGCCCGCCGTGCCGATTGCACCATCGATTCGTAGGCGGCGCGCTGCAGCAGTGCATGCCGAAATTCGAAGCGCGCCTCTCGATCCTCATGGTTCGAACGAAGAATCTCCGCGTCGATCAGCGCCTCGAGGGGCTCAATGACGTTGCCGGCATTTTCCTGCAGCAGCGCAGCCAGGAAATCGGCGGTAAAGGGCCGTCCGATGCAGGCGGCAGCCTGGACAACCCGTCTCCCGTCGGCGACCCGATCGAGCCTCTCGGAAATCATGGCGGCAAGGGTCAGCGGCAGATCACCACGCCGGCGGGACGCATTGGATGCCTGTTCCTTCTGATCGACGAGCGAGAGGACCAGATATTCGACAAAGAGAGGAATGCCGTCAGCCGCCTCGACAACGCGAGTCAGTTCCTCATCCGACAGGTTTTGCGCGCGTGGAATGGTGCGGGCCAGTTCGTAGCACTCGTCTACATTGAGCTGACCGAGCTCGACCACGTTCTCGGTGCTCGGCAGGTTAGGACTTTTTGGAAAGGATCGGCCGGTCAGCGCCACCAGAACCGCCGTTTTTTCCAGACGGTTGACGAGTTCCTGCAACAGCTCCGCTGAGGAAGGGTCGATCCAGTGAACATCATCAACCCATATCAGTGTCGGCTGTTTCCGCACCATCTGCTCGAAGATCGAGCCCAACAATGCGAATTGCTTTCGTTTGAAAAGAAATGGCGTCGGAGCGCTGGCCTCTGTTGCAGACGTCAGCGAAGTGCCTATCAAGCTGTTGATGATATCTTCGTTTTCCGGGCTCTTGAGTCCCAGATTGTCGAGAAAATTCGCGATCTTTTGCGCGCGAGCAGTCTTGTCGTCGTCAACGGTCAGACCCGCCTCCGACCAGACGAACATTCCGACCGAATAGAGAGGCGTGCTCGCGAATATGTCATGGCAGTGAATTTGCAGGACGTTCGCGTCCGCGAAATCGGGATGCTTTACGATCTCGGTCGCAAGCCTTGTCTTACCTACCCCGGCCTCACCGGTGATGAGAACGGTTTCGCATCGGGATTTTTCCTTCGCGCTGTTCCACCAGGCGACTAGGCGTTCCACCGATTCCGCGCGACCGACAAAATGCGGCGTGCCGCGACGTCCCCGATTGTATGTCCGCCCGATTCCGACGCGAGGTTTGGTGATCTTGTAGATCGGGATGCTGCGGCTGATGCCTTTGAACCGCTTGGGACCGAGCGCCTCGTAGTCGAACATGCCGGAGATCATTTCGAAGGTTTCGCCGCTTACAATGACTGAATTGGTCGGCGCATCGGCCTGCAGCCGTGCGGCAAGGTTTGCCGCCTCACCCACGATACTGTGGTCCTGAGCTCCGCCACTGGCCAATTCAGACCCGATTACAATCAGACCGGTATGAATTCCGACACGGATGGCGATTTCAGGAAGGTGTTGGCCTTGAAGTTCGGCGTTGAGTTCGTGCAGGCGGTCATTCAGCTCAAGCGCGGCACGCACCGCACGCTCGGCATCGTTTTCATGGGCAGCCGGATACCCGAAATAAACGAGCACGCCGTCGCCGCTGAACTGCGCGACAAAGCCGCCATAACGCTCCATTACCGTCAGGGCGAGCCGTTGGTATTGCAGCTGCAGATCCCGCAAATCTTCGGGATCCAGCTGTTCCGACAGCTCGGTGTACCCCACAAGGTCGCAAAAAAGGATCGTTAAGTAGCGACGTTGCGGGACAATTGACCGACTCGCCCCAATAGACCCAGTCGCCATCTTCACGCCTTCCGGATGAGCATATTCAACCACGTCATCCGTGCCAACCAATGTGCTCTTTCCCGGCCACTATTCAATTGCTGGGACTAACGCAGATTGTAAGCTAGGCTGGCGATGATCGCTAGCTGAGCGCGATGTCGCAGGGACCGACACCAAACATTTTATTGCTGTTTTTAATAATTCCGACTGAAGGGGACGATGATGCGGTTCCTGGCATCAGGCACGCGACGTCAACCGGCGCAGTTGAACGGATCCCTTTCCAATAGCGCAAAAAAACGGCGCGCCCTTGTAATCTGCACACATCTCCGTCCCGGCCGGGTTAAACGCCGGTCGAGCTATGTAATGCAACCGATAAGCGGCCTTCATGTCGCTTCTCTGATTGACCCACAACGGTTCGATGTCCGTCTGTATCACGAGGACTGGCACGGCCCCTTCAATCCCTTTCAGGCAGAAAAGTACGACCTCGTTTTCCTGACGGGGCTGCAGCCGGACTTCGACCGGATGCGACAGCTTGCGTATTTTTTCCGGAGGACCGGAGCCAAGGTCGTCGCGGGCGGCAGCGTTTGCACGATGTTTCCTGAATTCGCCGCACAGTATTTCGACGCCGTTTGCGCGGCGGCGTAGACAGCGTGCGGCAGGTCGTCGCCGATTTCGAAGCAGGCAAGCTGCAGCGCATATATCGATCACCCATAATGCATATCTCGTCCTACGCCGTCGACTACAGCCTGCTTGCCCTGAGTGGGATCAGCCCGAGCGTTCATCTTATGGAATCGTCACGCGGATGCAGCTTTCGATGCAGCTTCTGCGTGATTCCGCAGGAGGTCGGGGGACACGTAAAATATAGCCTCTCACACCTTTCGGCCGCGATCGATAATGCCCTGGCAACCAGCCCTTTCTTCAGTTTCCGCCGTTGGTATCCGACGATAATTTTTCTCGACAACAATTTCTCTGATGATCGCGAATACATGCTTCAGGTGTGCGAACTCATGCGCAAGCACCCGAAGATCCGCGGTTGGGCGGCGCTTGTGACTCAAAATATCATGCATGATCGGGAATTGATCAAATACATGGCCGACGCCAAGTGTATGACGCTGTTTTTCGGTCTTGAATCGTTTGATCAGGTTTTGCTCAAAAAATACAAGAAAAAGCAAAATCTCGGCCGCAGCTACAACATCATTGACGATATTGCTTTCGCCGAGTCGAACGGCATCGGCATCGGCTATGGCTATCTCTTCGATCCGCGACTGCAGACGGTTCAGGAGATGGACCGCCAAATCCGCATGATTGGCGAGCTGCATCCCGCGCTGCCGATGCCGGTCTATTTGAGTGTCGTGGCGCCTCTTGCTGGCACCGAAGGGTTCTGGAACGATCTCGCATCGAGGCAATTGAGACCGAACTTGCGGCTGCGCGATCTCGATGGCGAGACGGTCGCATATTCAAACCTCGCCGATAACACCGATTCGATCGTCGCATTTCTGGAGAAGCTGTTCCGTCGCCCGTGGACGATCGTCAGCCGATTCTCGATTCTGATGAAGACGTTGCGGCGGATTGTCCGCTCAGGCAGCTACGATCCGATTCATTGGTACATTATCGCCGCCGCAAACCTGCACTGCTTCGTCTGGTCCAGCACGTCGCCAGCGAAGGCGCGAACCTATCTTGCAGGCAGCGAAATGCTCGATCCCCAATACGAGGAATTCCCGGCCGATATCTCACCGGAGGACTACAAGCATTATTTCGAGCCAGTTGCGCTCACCGACGAAGCCGGCGGCCCGACCGACTGGCTCACGGCCTACGTCCCCCGGTCGTCGAAACGATCAGGCGTCCCAGCAAGTGGATGCTGATCGCGCGATTGCGTACCCACCGTCCACTACGG
>JANWKN010000196.1 GCA_025451355.1 Pseudolabrys sp.
CTGACCATCCTGTTCGCCACGCAGTCGGCGATCAATATGGCAGTCAACTTGCACCTCATGCCCGCCAAAGGCATGACACTGCCATTTATTTCTTACGGTGGGTCGTCGATGATTTCGGTCGCCTATGCAATGGGCGTGTTGCTGGCGTTGACGCGCGAGCAACCGCGAGCGGCGATGGCTTCGCCCGAGCTTGCAATGGCTGGGAGCACGATCTGATGGATGCGAGCGGTACGCCGCTCGTTCTGCTCGCAGCCGGCGGCACCGGCGGCCATCTCTTTCCAGCGGAAGCACTGGCGGACGCGCTTCACAAGCGAGGCATAACGACCGACCTCGCTACCGACCATCGTGCCTCACACTTCAAATTTCCCGCGCGGGAGGTGCATGTCGTTCCGAGCGCGACCGTGCGAGGCCGCGACCCGCTATCGTTGATGCGGACCGCGACCTTGTTGGCTCTTGGCACCGCCAAAGCCTGGTCGCTACTTCGCCGGATCAGGCCGGATGTTGTCGTCGGTTTTGGCGGCTACCCGACGGTGCCGCCCCTTCTCGCAGCAAGCTTGCACGGGGTGCCGACCGTTTTGCACGAGCAGAATGGCGTCATGGGGCGCGCCAACAAATTTTTGGCACCTCGGGTGACCGCAATTGCCACCGGATTCCGTGTCCTCAAAAATCTCAACGCGCAATGGCAGAGCAAAGTGACGTTCACCGGAAATCCGGTGCGTCCGCAAGTGATCGCCGCCGCGGAAACAAGCTACACAGCGTCGAAACCGAAACAGAATTTGCTTGTCTTTGGCGGCAGTCAGGGCGCGCGCGTAATGGCCGAAATCGTGCCGTCCGCAATCGAGCGCTTGAGTGCCGATCTCCGCAAGCGACTGTCAATCGTCCAGCAGGCCCGTGCCGAGGACGCCGATGCCGTACGCTCGGCTTATGCGAAATTTGGTGTCGAAGTCGAAATCGCTCCGTTTTTTCCCGACCTGCCAGCGCGTATGGCGGCGTCACAACTGGTTATTTCCCGTTCCGGCGCCTCGACAGTCGCGGAGCTTTCGGCCATCGGCAGGCCGTCCGTCCTAGTGCCGCTGCCGCATGCTCTGGATCAGGACCAGTTCGTAAACGCGGGGGTTCTGGAGGAAAGCGGCGGAGCAATCCGAATTGAGCAGCGCGATTTCACACCCGAAAGGCTGGCCACAGAAATCACGGCGCTTTTGAGCGACCCCGCACGTCTTGCCCGCATGGCGGGGGCGGCCAAAGGAGCGGGCACCACCACCGCGGCCGACAGGTTGGCCGATCTTGTGTTGAAAGTCGCACGCAATTAACCATTACATTTATGGATGGCCTTGTTTCGGCCTCGCGTCTCCTGCAGACATGGCCGCTGTGCGCGCCAGCGCGTACAGCGAAGGGCTAAGGGCGACCTTTATGAAGCTGCCGCGCGACATCGGTCCGGTGCATTTCGTTGGCATCGGCGGCATTGGCATGAGCGGCATCGCCGAGGTGCTGGCCAATCTTGGATACAACGTGACGGGGTCTGACGTCGCGGACAGCGCCAACGTCATGCGCCTGCGTGACAAAGGCATCAAGGTCGACATCGGTCACAAGGCGGAAAACATAAATGGCGCCGACGTGGTTGTCGTCTCATCCGCAATCAAACGTGACAACCCGGAACTCGTCGCGGCACGGAGCAAACGTTTGCCCGTGGTGCGCCGCGCCGAGATGCTCGCCGAATTGATGCGCTTGAAAAGTTGCGTCGCCATTGGCGGTACGCACGGCAAGACCACCACGACCTCGCTAGTTGCATCGCTACTTGACGCCGGCGGACTCGATCCGACTGTGATCAATGGGGGGATCATCAATGCATACGGTACCAATGCGCGGCTAGGCGGCGGAGACTGGATGGTCGTCGAGGCCGATGAATCCGACGGTACGTTTCTGAAACTGCCGGCCGATATCGCTATCGTCACCAATATCGATCCGGAGCACCTCGATCATTTCGAAACATTCGATGCCGTGCAGGACTCGTTTCGCGCCTTCGTCGAGAATGTCCCGTTCTATGGGTTCGCGGTCATGTGCACGGATCATCCTGTCGTGCAGGGTTTGGTCGGCAAACTGGAAGACCGGCGTGTGCTTACTTATGGCGAAAACCCGCAGGCCGACGTGCGCCTCGTCGATATCGATCATCTCAACGGACAATCGCGCTTCTCCGTCCTTTTTCGTGACCGGGCCGGCAAGATATCGCACACAATCGACAGGTTGACGTTGCCGATGCCGGGCCGGCACAACGCGCTGAATGCTACGGCGGCGGTCGCGGTCGCGCGAGCGTTGGGAATAGAAGACGCATCGATCCGTAGCGCACTGGCCAATTTTGGCGGCGTCAAAAGGCGCTTTACGCGCGTCGGCGAATGGCATGGGGTGCAGATCATTGACGACTATGGACACCACCCCGTCGAGATCGCCGCCGTGCTGCGCGCTGCGCGGGAAAGCGCCAAGGGAAAAATCATCGCGGTGATACAGCCGCATCGCTATACGCGTCTGCATGACCTGTTTGACCAGTTTTGCACCTGCTTCAACGATGCCGACGCGGTGATCGTCGCGCCGGTTTATCCGGCCGGCGAGCAACCTATTCCGGGTGCCGATCGCGATGCCTTGGTGACGGGCTTGCGCGCGCACGGTCACAAGCAGGCGTTTCCCCTGGAAGGCCCCGAAAAGCTTCCGTCGATCATCAAGAAGCTGGCAAAGCCCGACGACTATGTGGTCTGCCTGGGTGCCGGCTCAATCACGCAATGGGCCTACGCGCTCCCGGCGGAACTGAACGCACTATGAGTTTTCCCGACACCGTGCCCGAACTCAAAGCCAGAATGCCTGAGTTGCGCGGGCGGCTGCTGGCAAATCAACCGATCGGAGAATTCACCTGGTTCCGTGTGGGTGGTCCCGCACAAGCCTTTTTCATGCCGGAGGACGAAAACGATCTGGCTTATTTCCTACGAAATCTCCCTGGGGAAACTCCGGTCACGGTGATCGGCGCCGGATCAAACATGATTGTGCGTGACGGGGGTGTGGCGGGAGTGGTGATCCGCCTGGGTCGCGGCTTCAACGATGTTAAAGTCGAGGATCATCGCATCACCGCCGGTACCGCGATCCTGGACGTTATGGTCGCGCGCGCCGCGCAACCGGCGGGCATTGCCGGACTTGCGTTTCTAAGCGGCATTCCCGGGACGATCGGCGGTGCGCTGCGCATGAATGGTGGTGCGTATGGCGGCGAGACCAAGGATGTTCTGGTTGAGACTCAGGGCGTTGACCGTCAGGGGAACCTGCGCAAGTTCACTAATCGTGAGATGGGTTTCTCGTATCGTCACTGCGGCGTGTCTGAGGATGTGATTTTCACCGCCGCAGTCTTGCAGGGGCGGGCCGGTGCGCCCGAAGAAATCGCCGCTGAAATGGCGACGATCAAAAAAAAGCGCGAAGCGAGTCAGCCGCGCAATCGCACAGGCGGCTCGACCTTCAAAAATCCGCCTGGTCACAGCGCCTGGAATCTCGTGGACGATGCCGGGTGCCGCGGGCTCACAGTCGGTGGCGCTCAGGTGTCCGAGCTCCACAGCAATTTTCTGATCAACCTCGGTGGCGCCACTGCTGCCGATATCGAAATTCTCGGCGAAACCGTTCGCGAACGAGTGAAAGCCCATTCTGGCGTTGAGTTGGAATGGGAGATCAAGCGGGTTGGAGTGAAACGCTGAGGCAATGAAGCACGTAGCTGTCTTGATGGGCGGGTGGTCGGCGGAACGCGAGGTATCTCTGCGGTCGGGCAAGGCGTGCGCCGATGCTCTCGAGCGGACGGGATATCGGGTCAGCCGGGTCGACGTAAATCCCGATATCGCAGCAACGCTGCGTGCGCTCCAACCCGATGTTGCACTCAATATGTTGCATGGACGTCCTGGCGAAGACGGAACGTTGCAAGGCATGCTCGAGGTTCTCGGTATTCCATATTCTCATTCTGGTGTGCTCGCGTCCGCGCTCGCAATGCAGAAGGAAATTGCCAAGACGGTACTTAAGGCTGCCGGCGTTCCCGTGCCGGGAGGAATGGTTGTGTCGCGCAAGGACGCAGCACAGCGCCATCTGTTGCCGACGCCTTATGTGATCAAACCCGTGGCGGAGGGGTCGAGCGTCGGCGTTTTTGTGGTGCGTGAAGATCACAAACATCCGCCGCAGGAGTTGACTCGTCCAGACTGGGCTTTCGGCGACCAAATCCTTGTCGAGCCCTATATCCCGGGAAAGGAACTCACGTGTGCCGTCATGGGTGGGCAGGCTCTCGGCGTGATCGAGATCGTGCCTGCGGTAAAGTTTTACGACTACGAAGCCAAATACGCGCCAGGGGGTTCGAAGCATCTGTTGCCGGCGCCTATCGCTGAGGAGATCTATCGCGAGGTCCAACGCATCGCGCTTGCGGCGCATCGCGCAATCGGTTGCCGTGGGGTCACGCGTTCGGACTTCCGCTATGACAATGGCCTTGGCGGAACAAAGGGTCTGTTCTGTCTGGAGGTAAACACCCAGCCGGGCATGACCGAGACTTCACTCGTGCCGGAGATGGCGCAACATGCCGGCATCTCGTTTGACGAGCTTGTCCGTTGGATGGTGGAGGACGCCTCGCTCGGTCGTTGAGCCGAGCGTGTCATCAAAATTGGCCATTTGAGCGGCCATTCCGTCAAATTTTACTAATGATTTACCAATAAAGCCGAAGACTAGGCACTTGGCGGCGCACCGCGCGCTTGGCTGCCGACAAGTCATGCGTGCGGCATCCCGCTTACGGCGGCCTCTGAGGGGCGGGGATGGTCTCATCTGAAGCCGGATACCAGGCAGAAGCAGGTTGCGATGGATAGTCGAGTACGCCTCGCTAAATCGCCGGAACTGAAGCGACGCTCCGCTGCGTGGCCGAGGCTGTTCGGTTGGCGATGGCCGAGACTTTTGCGGCGTTGGGGTCATTCGCTTGTCGAGCTGAAAGTGCCGCGCGGCGCCGGTTCGACGGCTGCTGCGATGTTGCTCCTTGCCAGCGCGAGCTACGGCGCGGTCAAAGGCGGGCATTTCCCCCAGACCATGGAAAACGTGCAGAGCATTTGTGACGACGTCGCGAACAGGCTCGGCTTTCGCATCTCCGAGGTAGCGCTGGACGGCGGCCACGAAGTCGCACGCGACGAAATTCTGGTGCTTGCAGGCATTACGGATCGTTCGTCGCTTCTGTTTCTCGATGCCGCCCGCACACGTGCACGGTTGCTGGCCAATCCGTGGATCGCGGAGGCCACGGTGCTGAAGCTCTATCCCGACCGCCTGCGCATCGAGATCAAGGAGCGCAAGCCCTTCGCGCTTTGGCAAAAAAACGGTCGCATCGCGTTGATTGCCGCCGATGGTGTGGTGCTGGAAAGCAACGTCCCGGCGCGCTTCGCGGAATTGCCGCGGGTTGTCGGCAAAGGCGCCGAACAAAATGCTCAGGATTTTCTCACACTCATCGCACGCTATCCGGCAATCGCCCGCGTAACCGAAGCTTCGGTCCTTGTGGCCGAACGCCGCTGGAATTTGCGCCTCAAAGACGGCGTGGAAATTCTGCTACCTGAAAACGAAGCCGAACTGGCATTGCGGATTCTTGTCGATCTCGATCGCAATCAGAAGCTGTTGTCGAGAGACATCCTGACGATCGATCTGCGGCTGCCTGATCGTGTCACCGTACGTCAGTCCGACGCCACTGCGTCTGCGCGCGAGCAGGCTTTTAAGGACGCCGAGAAGGCAAAGAAGTCCAAGTCTGGAAAAGGAGGCGAAGCATGACCGTGCTGCGCTTCGGCGTCACTCCGAAGATGAAGCCGGTTTCGCCCAAGCGCACCGCTGTCGTCGCCGGTCTTGATATCGGCACGAGCAAGGTCGTTTGCCTCATCGCGCGTCTCGAGCCGCAAGCACCACAAGATGTCCTGCGTCGTCGGAGCCACGGCGTGCGGCTCTTGGCGTTCGCCCATACCGCGGCGCGCGGAATGAAGGCAGGCTCGGTCGTCGACTTGGCGGAGGCAGAACAAATGGTCCGCCAAGCCATCGACATTGCCGAAAGTGCTGCCGGCGTTCAACTGGAGTCAGTTGTGGTGTCGATGTCGGGCGGTCGTCTCGGCAGCGAACGCTTCGTCGCGAACATCGATCTTGCCGGACGCGCAGTGACCGAAGCCGATATCGGCCGGGTGCTCGCGGCCGCTAGTCGTCACTCCGTGCGCGACGGGCGGGCCGTCCTGCACTCCCTTCCAATTGGATATGCGGTCGATGACACCGCCGGCATCCGCGAACCGCGCGGCATGCTTGGACACCGATTAGGGGTCGACATGCACATGGTTACCGCTGATGTGGCGACCGTGCGGAATCTGATGCTGACGGTCGAAGGCAGTCATCTTTCTGTGGAAGCCATGGTCTCGTCCCCCTATGTGGCGGGCCTTGCGGCCCTTGCCGATGACGAAGCCGACCTAGGGTCGGCAACCGTCGATATGGGGGCTGGGACCACGTCTTTGGCAGTTTTTTCGGGTGGCAAGTTCGTCCATGCCGACGGTTTCGCCCTCGGTGGTAACCACGTGACCATGGATCTCGCTCGCGGTCTCAATACTGGTGTTGCCGACGCTGAGCGAATCAAAGCGATTTATGGCAGTGTTTTAGCTGGAGGATCAGACGAAAGGGACATGATCACGGTACCGCCGGTTGAGGATGACGAACGCGAGCCATCGCAATTGGTCTCGCGAGCCTCGCTCGTACGTATCGTCCGTCCGCGGGTTGAGGAAATACTGGAGATGGTGCGCGACCGTTTGGCCGCTTCGCCGTTCGCCGCAGAACCGCGCGGGCGCGTTGTGTTGACCGGTGGTGCAAGCCAACTCACCGGCCTCGCCGATCTTGCCGCGCGCATCTTGCGGCGTCCCGTAAGAATTGGCCGTCCGCTTGGGCTCGCCGGATTGCCAGACACGGCAAAAGGACCGGCCTTTGCGGTGGCTGCGGGTCTGCTTGTGTACCCGCAGGCGGCCTATCTCGAACATTTCGAACCGCGGCGAACGCGGCAATTGATGACAGGAACGGGCGGTTACATGGCACGGGTCGGACGATGGCTACGCGAAAGCTTCTAACCCTGAACCAGAGAAACAACGAGTCGGCCGGTAGCGGACCGGTCCAGTTTGGCGGCGTGCATGTGCGTTCGCGTCCAGAGCGCAACGCAGGGCCTGCTGCCCGTGCAATCATGAGGCAAACATGACGATCAACCTGACGATCCCGGATATCCGGGAAATGAAGCCGCGGATCACTGTATTTGGTGTTGGCGGCGCCGGCGGCAATGCGGTGAACAACATGATTTCGGCGGGCCTGCAGGGCGTCGATTTCGTTGTCGCCAATACGGACGCGCAAGCGCTCACGATATCGAAGGCTGAGCGCATCATCCAGATGGGCACTCAGGTGACCGAAGGTCTCGGGGCCGGTTCGCAGCCTGAGGTCGGTCGCGCGGCCGCCGAAGAAGTGATCGACGAAATCCGCGATCATCTGACGGGCGCACACATGGTGTTTGTCACCGCCGGTATGGGCGGCGGAACTGGTACGGGCGCGGCGCCGATCATCGCGAAAGTCGCGCGCGAGCTTGGGATATTGACGGTCGGTGTGGTCACCAAGCCGTTCCACTTTGAAGGCCAACGGCGGATGCGTTTTGCCGAAGCAGGGATCATCGAACTGCATAAGGTGGTTGACACGCTTCTCATCATCCCGAACCAGAATCTGTTCCGCGTCGCGAATGAAAAGACGACCTTTGCCGATGCTTTCGCCATGGCCGATCAGGTCCTCTATTCGGGAGTGGCCTGCATCACGGATCTGATGGTCAAGGAAGGGCTTATCAATCTCGACTTTGCCGACGTCCGTGCAGTCATGCGCGAAATGGGCAAGGCCATGATGGGCACCGGCGAAGCGTCCGGCGAGAAACGTGCGCTCACCGCGGCAGAAGCAGCCATATCCAATCCGTTGATCGATGACGCCTCGATGAAGGGCGCCAAGGGCCTGCTGATTTCGATCACGGGTGGGAAAGATCTCACACTTTACGAAGTCGACGAAGCGGCCACGCGCATTCGCGAAGAGGTCGACCAGGAGGCCAATATCATTGTCGGCGCCACCTTCGACGAAACGCTCGAGGGAATCATTCGCGTTTCCGTGGTCGCAACCGGCATCGATAGCGTAAACACCGCGCGGCACGCACAACCGGCAGAAAGCGCGCTCAAGGAGCTTGCCGGTAAAATCCGCACCGATAGCCGCCGGCTCGCCGATCGCATCGAACGCACCCCGACCACGACGGCGCATGCCGCGCCGTCGCTTGAATCCGCCGCTCACGCGGCTGTCGCCGCGGCAATCCTGCCTCAGTCGATCGAGGACGTTTCGATTCGCCCGATGCCGGTCAAACCGTCACTCTTCGAGCCGAGGCAAAACGATGCGCCTGCCGCGGAGCCTCAGATGCCGGCCGCATATATCCCGCCGGCGCCGGAGCGCTATGCACGGACGCCGCGCATGCCGCGTGTGGACGAGCTTCCTTTGCCCGCGCAAAACGAAATTCGGGCCCAACGGGGTGAACTCGCCGACGACCATCCCGAGAAGCGCCGGATGACACTGATGCAGAGGCTTGCTTCGGTGGGTCTCGGTCGCAGGACCGAGGATGCGCCGCCGACCGCGGCCATGCCCCGCGCCACCCGGCCCATGCCGCAATACGAGCGGCCGCCGCAACGTCCGACTGCGCGCCAGCCGGAAGGCCGCCCGGCCGAACCGGTCTCGGAGTATGCCCGCCGGACAGCCCCTCAGGGCCTCGACCCCCATGGCCGTTCGGCACCTGTGCATAATTCGCAGGAGGATGATCAACTCGATATCCCGGCCTTCCTGCGCCGCCAGGCGAACTGAGGCCAGCCAAATACCACCGGCCCCGCTTGCAAACCGTGAGCGGGGCTGTTCACAGATATCACGCCCGTTTGTTAAATTATTGAAATAGTTCATGTTTTCTGCGGTATATGCGCCGCAGTCGGGTTACCGATAGAATCGCCTCGCGTCCCTGAGCCCTCAGCAACCGTTCGAATTGTGGAAACGGTCCTCCGGCTGGCCGCAAATGCGGCAAAAAAGAGTAACAGTCGGTAAGAAAGCGTGAGTTGGAGAAGGGCTTCCTATTGCCTAAGTTTCAGCCGTCAAAAGGACTTTCGGGTCCTTAGGTGATTGCCGCGGAAGGGACTTCGCGGCTGGGACTAAAGGCAGAAATGTGGCCCCTCGGGGCCTTGGGGATGGGGCCGCTCGCACCTCAAACGGGTCGGCGGAAAGTTGATAGATGAAGGGCGCTAAGCAGACAACGCTCCGCCATCAGGTTGCGGTTTCCGGCATCGGCGTTCATTCAGGTCGTCCTGTTACGCTCACGCTCCATCCTGCCGACGATGACAGCGGGATAATCTTCCAGCGCATAGCATCCGACGGCTCCGTCGAGCGCGAGATCCGCGCCGATGTGCGCGCAGTCACCGCAACCGAATTCGCGACCGTCCTTGGCGACGCCAAGGGTCCTCTTTGTTCTACCGCTGAGCACCTTCTGGCGGCGCTCCGTGGCCTCTACGTCGATAACGTGGTCGTCGAAATCGATGGTCCAGAAGTTCCGATCATGGATGGCAGCGCCGCAGCCTTCGTCGAGGCGATTGATCAGGCTGGGCTTACGGCGCGTGCATTGCCGCGCCGGTATATCGAAGTGGTCAGACCGATAACTGTGGCCAAGGACGGCGCCTACGGCGAACTGCGGCCCAATCAGAACGGCTTCCGGGTCGAGGCTGAAATCGAGTTCGATCATCCTTTGATCGGCCGCCAGGCACTGTCGCTCGATGTGGAGCCCGATACATTCCGTCGCGAGATTGCCCGGGCACGTACGTTCGGCTTCATGCGCGACGTGACCAAATTGTGGACCGCCGGCTATGCGCTTGGCGCCTCGTTTGAGAACACGCTCGTCGTAAGCGAAGACCGCGTGCTCAATCCCGAAGGCTTGCGTTTCGCCGACGAATTCGTCCGCCACAAGGTGCTCGACGCCATCGGGGACTTGGCACTTGCGGGCCAGCCTCTCTTGGCCACTTACAAAACCATTCGTGGTGGCCATCGACTCAACCATGGTGTCCTATCCGCCCTGATGGCCGATCCGAAGGCTTGGCGGGTGGTTGAGGTGGCGGCGGAACCTGTACGCCGCGCGCGCGGCCACGCCGATGTCGTTACCGGCTTGGTGGCCCCGGCCTACGGGCCGGAAGTATCCTGAAACCCTGAGGATTTTGGCTTAAGCTTCGCCTTAATCCGGGCCGAATGTCGGCTTAGTCGCATAGCTAAATGGGTATTTTCGGATAACCAGCGCAAAGGTTTTTTTGCGAAGCCGCCTTTTCGGGGAAGCAACTTCGCGTGGATGTGTTCGTGTTCAGGGCTATCGCAGCCAGGATTATGCCCGGAGCCTCGGCTTTGCCGCCGAAACGTGGCCGATGGATGCCTGTCGCCCGTGCTTGCGCGATCGTTCTTCTGGCGGGCAGCCTTGGCGCCTGCAGCAGTTTCGATTTTTTCTCCAAAAAAGACGACACGCCAGCCGATGCGCCCGCCGACAAGCTTTATAACGAGGGCCTCTACCTTCTGAACGCCAAAAAGGACTCCAAGCAGGCGGTCAAGAAATTCGAGGAAGTCGATCGTCAACACCCGTATTCGGAATGGGCGCGCAAATCACTCATTATGACGTCATACGCATACTACCAGGCCGGCGAATACGACGACTGCGTAAATTCGGCGAAACGTTACATCACGCTGCACCCCGGCGGAGCGGATGCTGCCTATGCACAATTCTTGATCGGCTCTTCCTATTTTGATGAAATTCCGGACGTTACGCGCGACCAGGCCCGCACCGAAAAGGCGATTGCCGCGCTGGACGAAGTCATCCGGAAATATCCCGGCAGCGAGTATTCGGTCAGCGCCAAACAAAAGATCCAAGTTGCGCGCGATCAGCTCGCCGGCAAGGAAATGGAAATCGGCCGCTACTACTTGAAAAAGAAGGACTACACGGGAGCGATTAACCGCTTCAAGATTGTCGTCACCAAGTATCAGACGACGCGCCACGTCGAAGAGGCGCTGATGCGTCTGACGGAATCCTATATGGCGCTCGGCATCGTCGATGAGGCGCAAACCGCCGCCGCGGTCCTTGGGCACAATTTCCCGGATAGCTCGTGGTACAAACATGCTTACACGCTGCTGACGACCGGCGGCGTCGAGCCTTCCGAGAACACGGGTTCCTGGATCAGCAAGGCATTCAAGAAGGTCGGGCTGGGCTAGCCCCACCATCGGCGAGACTTACCCACACTGTGACGGTCGGGCTTGTCCCGGCCGTCTGCGTCTTTGATTATGCGGGATCTGTAAGGCGTGGATTCCCGGTACGAGGCCGCGCGACGACAGCCAAGACAGTAAAAGGCGCCATGCTTTCTCGACTCTCGATCCGCGACATCGTGCTAATCGACCGCCTCGACATCGATTTTGCCGACCGTCTTGCCGTGCTCACTGGCGAGACCGGGGCCGGCAAGTCGATCCTGCTCGACGCCTTCGCATTGGCCCTCGGCGGCCGCGGGGATCAGTCGCTAGTCAGGCAAGGAGTGGAGCAAGGTCAGGTTACCGCCGTGTTCGATGTCGGGCGTGATCATCCCGTCCGCGCGCTGCTCGCGGCCGACAACATTCCCGCTGAAGACGAGCTAATCCTCCGCCGCGTTCAGTTCGCGGACGGCAGAACTCGCGCATTCGTCAATGACCAACCGGTGAGCGTGCAGGTTCTAAAGCAACTTGGAGGTGCATTGGTTGAAATTCACGGCCAGCACGATGAGCGCGCTTTGATCGATACCGGTACACACCGACGCCTTCTCGATGCCTTCGGCGTACTCGAGGAACCGGCGGCAAATGTCGCGGCACTATGGGACGCCCGACGCCAGGCCCAGGCGGCGGTCGATGCACATCGTTCTGAGGTCGAGCGCGCCAAGCGCGAGAGCGACTGGCTGCGTCACGCCGTCGCTGAACTCAATAAGCTTGCTCCGCAAGCTGGCGAAGAGACCGCGCTCGCAGACCGTCGCACCGCGATGATGCAGGCCGAGAAAGTGGCGGAAGACCTCCGCAGTGCGCACGACGTCATCGCCGGTACCGAATCCAGCGTGCCGGCGCTTTCAGGGGTGATCCGTCGCCTCGAGCGGCGGGCGACGCAGGCGCCGGGACTGGTCGAGCCGGCAGTCAAGGCACTCGATGCTGCACTGACCGCGCTCGAGGAGACCCGTGGCCACCTTGAATCGGCGCTGCGCATTGCGGATTTCGATCCGGCTGAGCTCGAGCGCATCGAGGAGCGACTGTTCGCCCTACGCGCGGCGGGGCGCAAATACAACGTTCCGGTTGATGAGCTTGCGGCGCGTGCGCACAAATACAACGGCGACATTGCGCTGATCGACGCCGGCGAAGAAAAGCTCAAGTCTCTGGAAGCGGCCGCTACGCAGGCCGACGTCGCCTATCGGTCCGCGGCGCAGACGCTTTCGCAGGCGCGCGCCAAGGCCGCCGCGGCGCTCGACAAGGCCGTTAACGCGGAAATCAAGCCGCTCAAGCTCGATCGAGCGAAATTCTCCACACAGATCGAGAGCGACATGGGGGCTGCCGGACCGCACGGCATCGATCGGCTCGAGTTTTGGGTACAGACCAATCCGGGGACGCGGCCGGGTCCGCTGATGCGCGTCGCGTCTGGAGGCGAACTGGCCCGTTTTCTGCTGGCGCTGAAAGTAGTGCTGGCGGATCGCGGCTCGGCACCCACACTTGTGTTCGACGAGATTGACACCGGCGTTGGGGGTGCTGTCGCCGACGCCATCGGAATGCGGCTCGCAAAACTTGGCCGCGGCGTACAGGTACTCGCCGTGACGCACGCGCCGCAGGTGGCAGCGCGCGCCGATCGCCATTACCTCATCACGAAGGATACGTTGGAGAAGGGAAAACGGGTGGCCACCCGCGTTACCGAACTGGCATCAGAACGCCGGCGCGAGGAGATTGCCCGCATGTTGGCTGGCGCCGAGATCACCAACGAAGCCCGCGCCGCCGCCGAGCGGCTGATCAAGGCCGCGAGTTGATATAGTCCGTGTATGCCGAGCCAAGATGCGCTGAAAACCGATCCTGCCAAGCTCACCGAAGCGCAGGCCAAGGCCGAACTGAAGCGGCTGGCGACAGAAATTGCCGCACACGACAAGCGCTACTACCAACAGGACGCGCCGAGCGTAACGGACGCCGAATACGACGCCTTGCGTCAGCGCAATTCTGCAATTGAGTCACGCTTTCCGAAACTCATCCGTCCGGACTCGCCATCGAAGCGAATCGGCGCTGCTCCAACCGGGAAGTTCAAGAAGGTCCGGCACGCAGTGCCCATGCTTTCGCTCGACAATGCCTTTGCCGAACAGGACGTTATTGATTTTGTAGCCCGCATTCGGCGGTTCCTGAAATTGAGCGAGGATGAAAAACTCGCTTTCAGCGCCGAGCCGAAGATCGACGGTCTCTCGATGTCGCTGCGCTACGAGGGCGGCGAACTCGTCACGGCCGCAACCCGCGGTGACGGCGCCGAGGGCGAGGACGTCACTGCCAATATCCGTACGCTTGAGGATGTGCCGAAGAAGCTCAAGGGCCGCAGTATGCCGGCTGTCTGCGAAGTGCGCGGCGAAATCTACATGACCAAGCACGCATTTCTTGCGCTCAACGAACGACAGAAGGCGGCTGGCGACACCATCTTCGCTAATCCGCGCAATTCCGCGGCCGGCTCGTTGCGGCAGAAAGATCCGAAGATCACCGCCTCACGCCCTCTCGGCTTCTTCGCTTATGCCTGGGGCGAGATGAGCACAATGCCCGCCGATACCCAGTCGGGCATGATCAAATGGTTTGAGAGTTGTGGTTTCAAGACGAACCCGCTCACGAAGCTGTGCCGCTCAACCGAGGAACTCATCACTTTCCATCGCAAGATCGAGGAGGGCCGGGCTGAGCTGGACTACGATATCGATGGCGTCGTGTATAAGGTCGACCGCATCGGCTGGCAGGAGCGTCTTGGTTTCGTTTCGCGTACGCCACGTTGGGGAATCGCGCATAAATTTCCTGCTGAACGCGCGATGACCGTCCTTAAGGATATCGAGTTGCAGGTGGGTCGGACCGGGGCGCTGACCCCTGTTGGCAAGCTCGATCCCGTCGGCGTTGGCGGTGTGATCGTGCAGAACGTCACCCTGCATAACGAAGATTACATCAAGGGCATCGGTAGTGACGGCGAGTCATTGCGGGATGGTCGCGATATTCGCATCGGCGATACCGTTGTCATCCAGCGTGCGGGCGACGTCATTCCGCAGGTCGTGGACGTCGTCATCGACAAGCGTCCGAAGAGCGCGAAGCCGTATCATTTTCCGAAGAAATGCCCGTGCTACCTCCACACCGAGCTCGTGCGCGAGGAAACCGCGACGGGTGAGGAGGGCGCCCGCACGCGTTGCACCGGTGAGTTCGCATGCCCGTATCAGAAGGTCCAGCACCTGATGTTGTTCGTATCGCGCCGGGCTTTCGATATCGAAGGCTTGGGTGAAAAACAGATCGAACTGTTCTTTGAGAAAGAATGGGTGAAAGAGCCCGCCGATATCTTCACGTTGGAGAAGAAGCACAAGCGCGATTTGCTGGAGCTGGAGGGCTTCGGCGAAACGTCGGTGCGCAACCTTTTCAACGCGATCGAAGCGCGGCGCACGATCGCACTTGACCGGTTTATCTATGCGCTGGGTATCCGACAGGTCGGTGAAACGACCGCGCTGGCGCTCGCGCGCGGCTACGGCTCATGGAAGGCGTTCCATGACGCGGGATTGAAGGTCGCCAAGGGCGACGACGACGTCATCGCCGAAATGGACGCCCTGGACCAGATCGGGGACACGGTGATCAGGGCTGTCGCTGCCTATTTCGGGGAAAGCCACAACCGCGGAATTGTCGAGCGTTTGACCAAAGAGGTGAGAATTCTCGACGCCGAAAAGCCGAAGGAGGACACGGCCGTTGCTGGCAAGACCGTGGTTTTTACGGGCGCGTTGGAAAAGATGACGCGTGAGGAGGCCAAGGCGCAGGCAGAGCGTCTGGGTGCAAAGGCTGCTGGCTCTGTTTCAAAAAAGACGGATTATGTTGTCGCCGGCCCCGGTGCGGGATCGAAGCTTGCCGACGCCAAGAAATTTGGCGTGACGGTATTAACCGAGGACGAGTGGCTGAAACTCATTAACGGGGAAAGCTAAGATTTGAAAAAAGAATGAGCAACTTCCCTGCCGACAAGGATGCGAGCTGCTGGAATGGCATTGCCGCATGAGCATCCGAAGCTCGCCGTCACAGCGATGGTTGATGGCAATAACGACTTTGCCGCGCAATTGGA
>JANWKN010000197.1 GCA_025451355.1 Pseudolabrys sp.
TACGGATTGTTTGATTGCGCCGTCCAGATGTACGTCGATGTGAAGACCTACACGAGCTTCGCGGCGATCACCCAGACCCCGCCCGTAACCAACGGCCAGCTGGACCCCTTGAAAGTGAGCTACAGCCCGGGCGGCGTCGGCGATATCGAAGTCGTCACGCTTTACTACGCGTGGCCGATCTATGTTTCGCTGCTCGGCAACAATCTGGCCGACATGGGCAGCAATCGCCTTCTCGTGGCGACAGCGGTCTTCCGTAACGAACCCTATCAATGAGGCGCCACGTTATGAAAGCAATGTCGTTGCGTTCCCCGCGTCACTTCGGCCGCAACCGGCGCGGCGCTTCCGCTATCGAATTCGCGCTTATCGCGCCTCTGATGCTTGGGCTTTACATTGGTTGCGTCGAGATTTCCGAAGGTGTGGCCGACCGAAAGGTCACGCTGACCGCGGGCACGCTTGCGAACCTTACGTCGCAGGTCACGACCCTTACGACCGCCGACATAGCGGCCAAGATCTCCTGCCTGAAAATCGATGCCACCGGCATAGCGCGAGTGACATGGGGTGAAGCGACGACAGGAGTGACGAAGCGCGCTCCCGGTGAAGTCGTTACCTTTCCGACGAACCTTGCGGTGCCGAACTCGTACCTCGTGTTCAGTGAAGTGAGCTATCAGTACGTTCCGGTCACCGGCTGCTGTCCGACGTAATGTACATGGCTCCGCGAATCTCGCCGCCGCAATACGGAGCCAGAAAGTGCGTCTGACCGGTTGACGCTATCGCGTTTCGGTGATGGGCAAAGCTGTCGTCGATTTTATCCGTTCCATGGCAAATCGCGACGTGACGTTCTTCAGCGGCACTGTCGCGATAAGCTTTTTGTAGAACGCGTCGTAGCCCGCAATGTCGGCCACGACCACACGCAACATGTAATCGACGTCGCCGGCCATCCGGTAGAACTCCATCACCTCCGGCATAGCGCCGACCACATCGGCGAATTTCTTCAGCCAGTCCTGCGAGTGGTCGCCGGTCTCGATTGAGACGAAGACCGTGATACCGAGGCCGACTTTTTCCGGATCAATGATCGCGACTCGGCGCGTGATGACGCCGTCAGCCTCCAGGCGCTGCAACCGCTTCCAGCAGGGCGTCGAGGACAGGCCGACACGCTGGCCGATTTCGGCCACTGAGAGCGATGCGTCCTCCTGCACAACCGCCAGGATCTTCCGGTCGATGCCGTCCATTCTCTTTTTATCTCCAATTTTAGAACGAAACGCCTGTCTCGACTCGTATGCTAGTACAACATTCTTATTTGACGCTTAGACCTGTCATTATAGAGAAAAATATTCTATTTCAAGGACAATCTAACGCCGCCACCGGCGGCTTTTTCAACTCCGAACTTGCGTCATGAAAACATCTCTTCGCTTCAGCCCGCGCAAGGCGCTGCGTCGTCTCGGCGCCGCGATCCTGTTCAGCGCTGCATTGGCCGCTTCGGTCGCGGGCGCGCATGCCGAACCGCTTGTCAGCGAGGAGTGGCTCAACGCTCATCGCGCTGATCCGAACTTGGTCGTCCTCGACATCCGCTCGGCCATCGACGGTGGCGGCGCGCAGGCTTATGCGGTCGCGCACATCCCTGGCAGCGTCCATAGCGACTACGACAAGGCGGGCTGGCGCGTCACGCGCAACAACGTCCCGTTCATGGTGCCGACTGTGCCGGAGCTTGAGAAGCTCATCGGCGATCTGGGTATCGATGAAACGAGCCACGTTGTTGTGGTGCCGGCGGGCGTCAACGTTCTCGACTTCGGTTCTGCTGCCCGCACCTACTGGACGCTTAAATATGTCGGCGTGAAAGACGTTTCGATTCTCGATGGCGGTCTGGTTGCCTGGCGGCAGGCGAGTCTGCCGGTCGAGAGCGGAGTTAAGGCTCCGTCACCGAAAATTTTCTCGGCGACGGTCGATAACAGCATTCTCGCGCTGGCCAATGATGTCGAGGCAATCGAAGGCAAAGGCGGTGCATCGCTTATCGATGCACGTCCGTCGTCGTTTTTCAGCGGCAAAGAGAAGGCACCGGCTTCCCAGGCCTATGGCCACATCCCGGGCGCGGTGAATATCGACAGTGCGAAGTTCTACGACCCGACGAGCAACCGGTTGAAGACCAGGAACGAACTCGCGGCGATCGCGAACGCTGTCCCTGCCGGTCCGGCCGTAAGTTACTGCAATACTGGCCATTGGGCCGCGACCGACTGGTTCGTTCTGCATGAGCTGCTCGGCCGGAAGGAAACCAGGCTTTATGCCGGTTCGATGGTGGAGTGGACCAGCAATGCCAACCGGCCGATTGAATCCTCGCGCACGAAATGGGACGATCTGAAGAAGGCCGTTGGCCTCGGTTCCTGATCCGCGCTTTGGAGTTTTCATGTCTACGGCAAGTCTGGCCGCGTCCGGTCGCGGCGCAGCCGTTCGCATCGACCGGCTTTTCCTCGGGCTCGCGCTTGGTGCCACTGCAATTCTGATCGCGCTGGTGTTGCTCGATCATCAGCCGGCGTCCGCCGCGCTCGTCCTGGGCGGCTTCGGACTTGGCATAGTCTTTCTGAAGGCCGAATTCAGCTATACGGCCTCCTGGCGGCGTTTCGTGACGCGCGGAGACGCGAGCGGTCTTCTCGGTGGGCTCATCGTCATCGTCATCTGTGCGCTTGTTGTGGTGCCTGTCGCTGCGCTCAGCCCGAAATATGGCGGAGCAATCGCGCCACTAGGTCCTTCGCTCGTCATAGGTGCGTTCGTTTTTGGGGTCGGCATGCAGCTCGCCAACGGCTGCGGCTCCGGCACGCTTTACACGGTCGGCGGCGGATCGGGCCGCATGTTGATCGCATTGCTGTTCTTTGTGATCGGCAGCGTGTTCGGCAGCCTGTCGTTGCCCGCATTCCTTGCGCTTGGTGGAATAGATCCGGTACTGGCCTCGGATTATTTCGGCGCCTGGGGCGGCCTCGCGGTCACGCTCGCCAGCATCGCGCTCGTTGCGAGCGCGATCATTGCGATCGCGCGAAAACGCGGCGCCAATTTCGTGCCTTCGCGCAGCTACGTGATCGGTGGAATCGCGATCGGGCTATTGTGCGTCGCAGTTTTCTTCGCCGGCGGTCATCCATGGAGTGTGACCTTCGCCTACACGGTTTGGGGTGCAAAAGCCGCGACTGCACTTGGGCTCGATCTTTCACACTCGGCCTTCTGGCAATGGCCGGGACCCAAGCGGGCGCTTACCGATTCCGTGCTCTCCGACACCTCGAGCCTCACGGATTTCGGAATGTTGTTCGGCGCAATGGCGGCCGCCGCTGCGACAAAGCCCTTTGCCGCGACCGCGTGGCCGCCGGTTAAATCCCTGCTGGCGGCCGGCATTGGCGGATTACTGATGGGTTGGGGCGCCCGGCTCGGCTTTGGCTGCAATATCGGGGCCTTCGTCGGGGGCGTTGCTTCCGGATCGCTACACGGCTGGATTTGGCTCCTCGCTGCGCTTCCCGGCTGCCTGCTCGGCATCCGCTTGCGGCCGCTTTTCGGCCTCTCGAGGGAATAGTCGATGCGCACCGTTTATATCGTTGTGGTGGTCCTCGGCGTTGCGGCCATTCTGGTCGACCACCTCTCCAGTCCCTCGAGTGGTCGTGCGATGTCGCCAGAGGATTTCGCGGGCGCGTGCGCGCCTTGCGGCGCGCCGTGTCCGTCGAAGAAATAGTTCGCTCAGTTTTGTTTGAGAAACGCTTCGACTTCGGCGCGCGTCGGTGCCCCTGAAGCCCCGCCGAATTTCGTGCACTTGAGTGCGGCGGTGGCGCTCGCAAAGCGCATAATGTCAGAGAGTGTATGGCCTTCCGCGAGCGCAAGTGTGAAGCCGCCATGGAAAGCATCGCCCGCTCCGAGTGAGTCGATGACTTTGACCTTGAAGGCCGGCAGGTGCCTCACCTCGCCGCCATCAAGCCAGTACACGCCGTCCGGCCCATCGGTAATGGCGAGAAAACCGGAAAGGTGCGCGGCGAGTTTTTTCAGAGCCGACCCATAGTCCGTAGACCCGGTAGTTCCGAACAAAGCCTCCGCCGACGATACGACGTGGGTACCAAGCGCGAGCAGGGGATCGGTTACGCTCGTTGTCTGGTCGAGATCGATGACGATCGGGATCTTCCGTTCGCGGGCGGCCCGGCACACGGCGGTCACAAATTCCGGAAAACGGTTGTCCACGAGGACGGCGTCGATATCCGCAACCAGCGCGGCCGCGTCTTTCGGCAGAGCGCGGCCAAGGTTAACGCCACGGCGAGTGGCGATGGTTTTTTCGCCCGGCGCATCGAGCAAAATAAGTGAAACCGATGCCGTGCCGCCGTCGACGCGTACCACGCCAGCGCAATCGACACCTTCTTTGTCGAGATCGGACAGGATGCGATTGCTCACCGCGTCATCGATGCCGCCGAGCGGTCCGGCAAAGGCAACGCGACCTTTCAACCGTGCGATCGCGACTGCTGCATTTGCCGCGCAACCACCACCGGTGATGATGAATTCGCTGGCGGCCACTTTGGTGCCGGGAGCGGGGAAATTTTCAACGCGCATGACGATGTCCTGCACGGCGATGCCCGCGCAAAGGATTTTCGGCAATTTCGGCGCGCGTTTAGTCAAAGTCTACTTCGTCCTCAACCCAGGCGCGGATGATGTGATGCGCGATCGCCACCGGTGGCGGTGTCGTAAGTCCCTGCGGATGTTTGCGCATCAGCATAGACACGATTTCCTCTTTGCTAAACCATCGAGCATCCTCGAGTTCCTCGCGATCGACTACAATCTCGTGGGTCAGCGCTTCGACATGACAGCCGATCATCAGCGATGTCGGGAATGGCCACGGCTGCGAAGCGAAATAGACAACGCGGCCGCAGGTGATGCCGGCTTCCTCGAGCGTTTCCCGACGGACGGCATCCTCGATCGATTCACCCGGTTCGACGTAGCCGGCGAGGCACGACCACATCGTCGGGACAAAACGCGGACTACGCCCGAGCAGGCAGCGATCGCCATCGCTCGCCAACATAATGGCGACCGGATCGGTGCGGGGAAAATGTTCGGCCTTGCATTGCGGGCAATCACGCCGCCAGCCGCCGTTGACAAGCCTGGTAGCACTGCCGCAGTTCGGGCAGAAGCGGTGACGTGCGTGCCAGTGCAGGACTGCCTTGGCCTCGGCGATCAACGGCAGATGATCCTGCGCGACGAGACCCTGAACCGCTACTGAGCGAAGGTCGGTGACGTGCAAGTCGCTCCGCGACTTCAGTGTTTCCGCCGTTTGCGGGGTGAGGCCATGACCGAACCGGGGCACGCCATCCAACACGCCTAGGAATATCGTTTCCGTCGCGGGTGAAAATGCGTTCGCTTCGTCCAGCGTGAATAGAGGCTCGTGCAAAGGCGAGCCCTTCTTCATCACGATCCACTCGCCACCGATAACATAGGTTCCCGCGCCTGGCTTGCGTGCCAGTGCGTCAATGGCGGCGGCATCGGCGCGCAGCTCGGCCGCACGCTCTATACGGCCCTCGCAATATCCAAGGCGGGGTCTGGGGCCGAGATCTGGGCGGGGGGACATGCGTCGCGCAAACTCGCACGGTCGATCTCCTCGCGCAATGCTTACTCCGCCGCTTCGTCACGCGGACGGGGATACATCGCCTCGCGCAGTTCCGGTCGCTGCCATTGTGGCCCGAGCACACCCTGCTTTGCGCCATAACCGAGCGCTGATGTGACGGAATCGGTGGTTGTCCGCATTTCGCGCGCGCGGTCCAGAGAGACGTCGACGATGAAGAGGCCGGCGGCGGTGCTCTCGAACAGGATTTCTTCAGGAGTCGCCACCATGGCAAGGCCGCGCTCGCCATGACTGAACAGGTTCTGCGTGGTGACGACGATGGCGAGGTTCTCGATCGCGCGCGACCAGATCAGGTTGCGCCAAGTTGCCCACAGTCGACGCTTGTCGGTGCCTGCCGGCATGAAGATCAGCTCCGCCCCGCGCAATGCCAGGGCACGCGTCACCTCGGGCATATAGGCCTCGCTGCACATGGCGAGCCCCACTTTGCCCTGCTGCGTATCGAACACGGGAAATTCGTTGCCGGGCACGTACTGAAACTCCCACCACTGGCCGCCAGTGTAGATCCAGGGTCCGTTCGGATGTGTGCGCCGGTAACTGACGGGTGCGCGGCCATCGCCATAGGCCATGCAGATAAGATTGTGCGCAGTCCCCTCGTTGTGGCTGATCGGTTCGATGGTGCCGTACACGGCATTGATGCCGTGCTTTGCCGCCGCTTCCGCGAGTCGCGGCGTCGGATCGAACGTCGATGGCATGCGCCATGGACCGGGATAGGTTTCCGGGAAACAAACGAAGTCGGCGCCTTGGCCTTTGGCGCGGGCGATAAAATCGACCGCGTCGCCGATGTTTTTCTCAGCCTCCTCGATCGGGTTAGCAATCGGCTGCACCACGGCAATGCGGAATGTCATGTCCTGCTCCAGAGGCGTTGCGAGTTTAGCGGCAAGCTTGAAATGGCCAGGCGAGGTGGTCAAGCGAGTGCCTGACTGATGGCCGCGAGGACACGGTCGGGTGTGAGTTCGTCAAGGCACGCGCTGCGGCTGTGGATATTGCGCTCGCAACCTTCCAAGGTGCATGGCATGCACGGCAGCGGATTTTGCACGATCCAGACGTTGCCCCGGTGCTGGATCGTGCCGCTCGCGTCCCACGGAGTTGCAAGTCCGCCGATCGGCCAAGGCCCCCAGACGCGCGGGTCGGTGGGACCAAAGAGAGCGACCGTGCGGCAACCGGCCGCCGCGGCAAGATGCGTGACCGATGTATCGGGTCCGATATAGACGCGCGCCCGTTCGAGCAAATGCATCATCTCAGGCCATTCCACCTGATGAGCAGTGGCGACGCCGTTCCAAACTTGGTCCAGGTAGCGCCGTTCGGCTTCTCCGGGTCCTCCTATCGCAACAACCGGCAGACCATGTTTGGCGAGTCCCGCAGCGAGTGTTCCCCATCCCTCCGGAGTCCATTCCTTGTAGGCGAACATCGGGGTGGCATGGATCAAAGCGAAATCGCTGCCGGTGACGATCTGCGAATTGGGCGCGGCCGCAGGTCCTACAAGCTCCGGCATGCGCTGGACTCCAAGGACGTCGGCAAGGCGCAGCATCTGTTCAACGCGATGGAGCTTGTCCGCGGCCGGAACGCTTTTCTGCAAAGCAAGGTGCTTCAGTGCGCGGGCGAGCCATGGGTCGTCGTCAGTCGTTACGCCGGCACGATATGGAGCGGCGGCAAAGGCGAATGCTGTAGGGCGGTCACCGCTCTGCGTGGACACCGCGATATCGTACTGCCGCCAGAGCCGCGCGAAGAGCCGGGCGCTCTCCGAGAGTGTCGGTCTCGGCGGCATGGTGATGACGCGATTGATGTCCGGGTTGCCGTCAACGATCCCCGCAGTATTGGTGAAGACAAGCGCGTCGATTTCCGCTTTGGGCCACGCGCGGCGCAGGCTGCGGATCAACGGTGTTGTCAGAAGCAGATCGCCGATGCGACGCAGCGAGATGACGAGGACGCGTGATGGATCGGCGGCCATGATTTCTTCGTAGAACCGAGGTTAGTGATCCGTTTCGGTGAGGCCGCCGGACTTGAGCGACTCGCGGAGTGAGCCGAGCAGGCTTGCCTGCTCATGGTCGCTGTAGGCAAGCGCCGGCTTGACGCCCCATACCGGTTTTGGCCAGGCCGCGTCAGAGTGCCGGCGCGCGATGACGTGCACATGCAACTGAGGCACCTGGTTGCCGAGCGCCGCTACGTTGAGCTTGTCGCACCGGGTGATGTTTTTCAGTGCGCGCGCGGCCGCCGCGACCTCGCCAAGCAACTGCACCTGAGCGTTCTCCTCGAGATCGATGAGTTCGACCAGGCCGGGCAGCCGCGGCACGAGGATCAGCCACGGGTAGCTCGCATCCTTCGCCAGCAGCACGCGGGCAAGCGGCAGGTCGCCGACTGGAACCGTCTCCTGCGCGAGCTTAGTGTGCAGTGACCAGCCCTTGGTAACCCCTGAATCCATTGGGAAGATCCGTACGATTCTTTCGGAGGAAAGCTAGCAGAGACGCCGCCCCGCTGCTTGCTTTCATGGCTTATTGGCCCGATATAGATCACGGGAGGTTGGCGGTGGACGAGCCACTCGCCAACCGGGTCAGATCCGGAAGGAAGCAGCCCTAACGAGCGCGGTTCGGGTCGCTCGTCAGCCTCCCACCCATTCCTCGATCGTTCGCGATCAGTCCGCGTTCTTCGCGGCAGCGAAGCGGATGGCACTATGAGCGAGCCTGAAAAATCCGCTGCCTCCGGTTCCGTTCCGGCCCAGTCACCGGCCTACCGCGTGCTCGCGCGCAAATACCGCCCCGCGCGTTTCGAGGACCTCATTGGCCAGGATGCCATGGTGAGGACGGTATCGAATGCGTTCGAGACCGGACGGATACCGCAAGCCTGGATCCTCACCGGCGTACGCGGCGTCGGCAAGACGACCACCGCCCGGATTCTCGCGCGTGCGCTCAACTACGAACTGCCTGACGGCTCGGTCAAGGAACCCACTGTGCGAATGCCGGTGATGGGCGTGCACTGCCAGGCCATCATCGAGAGCCGACACCCGGACGTGCTGGAGATGGATGCCGCCTCGCACAACAGCGTCGACGACGTGCGCCAAATCAACGACGCCATCCGCTACGCGCCGATGAGCGCGCGCTACAAGGTCTACATCCTCGACGAAGTGCACATGCTGTCCGGCGCTGCATTCAACGCGCTGCTCAAGACGCTCGAAGAGCCGCCGCCGCACGCCAAGTTCATTTTCGCCACCACGGAAATTCGCAAGGTCCCGGTGACGGTACTGTCTCGCTGCCAGCGCTTCGATCTGCGGCGCGTCGATGCTGCCCTCCTTGTGAAGCATCTCGAAAACATCGCGGAGAAAGAAAAAGTCGAGATCGAGCCTGCGGCGCTGGCATTGATCGCGCGCGCAGCGGAGGGCTCGGTGCGCGATTCCTTGTCTCTCCTTGATCAGGGCATCGCGCATGCGGCCGGGCTAGTGCGCGCCGAGGACGTCCGGCAGATGCTGGGCCTGGCCGATCGCGTGCGCGCGGTCGACCTGTTTGAGGCTTTGATGAAAGGCGACGTGTCCGCAGCTTTGAAGGAATTGCGCGAACAATACGACATCGGCGCCGATCCTGCGGTCGTCTTGAGCGATCTCGCCGAATTCACGCATTTCGTCACGCGCGTTAAAGTCGTTCCGGCCGTCTCGGAAGACGTCTCGTTGTCGGAAGCCGAGCGCACGCGCGGCCGCTCTTTTGCGGCACAGTTGTCGATGCGCGTTCTATCTCGCGCCTGGCAGATGTTGCTCAAGGGCATATCCGAGGTGCAGGCCTCGGGTCGCCCTGTTGCTGCAGCCGAAATGGTGCTGGTGCGCATCGCCTACGCCGCCGATTTGCCGACCCCCGATGAAGTGGTGCGCTCGCTGAGTGAGAACGGAGGCGCGGCTCCTGTACGCCCGCAAGGCAATGGCGGCACGGTACAAGCGCAAAGCTATGCACCCCGTTACGAGGCACCACGCGGATCGCCGCGCTCCTCGGCGGCTGTTTCCCCCCGCCCGGCCGACGACCCGGTCGCCCGACACGAAGAACCCGTGGTAGCCCCGACGCTTTCCATCGGCTCGTTCGAAGATCTGATCGCGCTCGCCATTGAAAAACGTGACATCACCGCGAAGATGGCACTTGAGCGCGATGTGCGCCTCGTCCGCTGCGAGGATGGCCAACTCGAGATCGCGCTCGAGCCGACCGCGCCGAAAACGCTCGTCCACGATCTTCAGCGCAAGCTGACCGGCTGGACCGGCAAACGTTGGATCGTGGTCGTGTCGCAGGAACAGGGCGCGCCGACTATCCGGGCACAGGCGGAAGCCCAGCAGGCGGAAATCGAGCGTGGTGTGCAGAGCGATCCGCTTGTGCAGGCTGTTCTCAACCGCTTTCCGGGTTCGAAGGTCGTCGGCGTGACACAGAATGGGGAAAAAGGCGAGGCTGCGCCTGACGTATTGCCCGACAACGAGGATCAGTGACATGGCCGATTTTTTGGGCTTGATGAAGCAGGCCGCGCAACTGCAATCCAAGATGCAGGCGATGCAGGCCGAGCTCGAGCAGATCGAGGTCGAGGGCACCGCCGGGGGCGGCATGGTGACGGTGACGATCACGGCTAAGGGCGATCTCAAAGGCATCAAGATCGACGACTCGCTGATGAAGCCCTCGGAAAAGGAAATACTGGAAGATCTCATGGTCGCCGCACATGGCGACGCGCGCCGAAAGGCGGAGGCCGTCCTGCAGGAAAAGATGAAAGCGGTCACGGGTGGCCTGGCCCTGCCGCCCGGCCTGAGCCTGGGCTGATATGCCTTCTGCCGTTGCCGGACCGGAAATCGAGCGCCTGATCCAACTACTGGCACGCTTGCCAGGTCTGGGGCCTCGCTCGGCGCGCCGTGCGGCGCTGCATCTCATCAAAAAACGTGAATTGCTGATGGCTCCGCTCGCCGCCGCGCTGGAGACGGCGATGGAAAAAATCGAGATCTGCAAGGTTTGCGGCAATATCGACACGCAGAATCCGTGCACGGTCTGTACCGACACCCGGCGCGATGCTTCCATCATTGTCGTCGTCGCCGATGTTGCCGATCTTTGGGCGCTCGAACGCGCCCACGCGGTCAACGGATGCTATCACGTGCTCGGCGGTACGCTGTCGCCGCTCGATGGCGTCGGCCCGCAGGATCTCACGATCGATTCGTTGATTTCACGTGCGCATGAGACGCATGTGAAAGAGGTGATCCTCGCGCTCAATGCCACGGTCGATGGCCAGACCACCGCGCACTACATCACCGAACTGTTGCAGGACGCGAATGTGAAGGTCACGCGCCTGGCCCATGGCGTGCCAATTGGCGGAGAGCTCGACTATCTTGACGAAGGCACGCTGGCCGCGGCCATCAAACAGCGTACGCTGTTCTAGGATCTTTTCGGCTCAAACTGCTTGAAGTGTCCGTGCCGCTGCAGCCAGGCCAGCAGCAGCAGGCTCGGAATGCCGGCCAGCATGCAAATCACAAAAAACCAAGCCCAGCCGGTCGACTCTGCGATGAAACCCGCGCCCGAAGACAGATAAGTGCGCCCCACCGCGGCCAGCGCTGTGAGCAGCGCGTATTGTGTGGCTGTGTGCAGCGGATTGCGGCAAAGCGCGGAAAGGTAGGCAACGAACATCACCGTGCCGATGGCGCTGGTGAAGTTCTCGGCGATGATGGCGACTGCAAGCATGGTGGTATTCGTCCCCACTAGCGCGAGCGCGCTGAAGGAGAGATTGGCGACCGCTTGCAGGATGCCGCCGATCCATAGGCTCGGGGCAAGCGGCAAGGCGCGCGCGATGAAACCGCCGGCAAAGCCGCCCACCAGCAGCGCGGCGAGCCCGACACCTTTCACGATGGCCGCATATTCGTTGCGGGTAAAACCGAGGTCGATAACGAAGGGTGCGGTCATCGCGCCCGACAGCGCGTCGGTGAACTTGAACAGCACGACGAACGCCAGCATCACGAAAGCGAGCCTGTAGCTGAGGAAATCCTTGAATGCCCCGACCGCGGCTTCAACGACGCGCGCGAACGGTTTCTCCCGCGCGTGCGCGGCTTCGGCCGCTACCGAGCGCCCCGGCTCGGTCGCGAGCAGTGCGGTGATGATGCCGATCACCACCAGGCCGGCCATCGCGACATAGCCCCAGCGCCACGCGGATGGTTTGTCGAAACCGGAAGCCTCGATGGCGCTTACCAGGAACAGCGCTCCGGCCGTGGAGATCAGCATGCCGATACGATAGGCGGCGACGTAAGAAGCCATGCCGGCGGCCTGCTCGTTTTCCGGAAGACTTTCCACGCGGAAGGCATCGACCACGATGTCCTGCGTCGCCGAAGCGGTCGCGACAAGCAGTGCGCCGAACGCGACAAGAGCAGGTGAGACGGCAGGATTGCAAAAGGCAAGAAACACGATCGCAGCCATCAGCAGAATTTGCGTGAACACCAACCATCCGCGGCGGCGGCCGAGCAGGCGCGACAAAATTGGAACGTCGAGCGCATCGGTCAGGGGCGCCCACAGAAATTTCACCGTGTAGGGCGTACCGACGAGCGCAAAGAGTCCGATGGTCGCAAGATTGACACCGGATTCGCGCATCCACACCAGCAACGTTGCGCCGGATAGGGCCAGCGGCAAGCCGGACGAAAACCCCAGGAACATGACGATCAGCACGCGCGGCTTGAAATAGACCGCCATCGCTTCGAACCACGACGGCTGCGCCCGCGCGTCGGGTGAGGTTGCCATGCGCTATTCGCCGGCCTCAAGCCGCACGCCGGGACCCGGGAGAATATCGGCGCTCGGCGGCGTGTCGCCGAATTCGACGTCCCGGATCCTCTCGCCGCGGTTCACAATCTTGTCGGCTGACGTCACGATCTGCTTGATATCGACGCTGGCTTGACCGAAATGTTTGTCCAGATTCTCGACCCGGTCACGCAGACGGCTGACGTCCGCGGTTAGTAGGCCGACTTCGATCAGAATTTTGCCGGCTGCCTCGCGCATGCGGGCGTCCCTGCGGATCTGCTGGATCACCTGAATTGCCAGCATCAGCAGTGACGGCGAAACGATGATCACCTTGGCGCGGTAGGCCTTCTGGAAAATATCGTCGAAGCTGTCGTAAAGCTCCGCGTAGATCGATTCCGAGGGCACAAACATGAGGGCCATGTCCTGCGTCTCGCCAGGGATCAGGTATTTGTCGGCGATGTCGCCGACGTGTTTTGCAATGTCCGCGCGCACACGCGCAGTCGCAAATTTACGATCGTCGTCGCTCTTCGCCTCACGAAAGGCGGTGACCGCTTCGAGCGGAAACTTGGCGTCGATCACCAGCGGCGGTCCGTCGGGCAGATGTACGACGCAGTCAGGCCGTGCCTTGTTGGTGAGGGTCGCCTGGAATTCATAGCAATCCTTCGGCAGACCATCCTGAATAATCATCTCCATCCGCGCCTGCCCAAAGGCGCCGCGCGATTGTTTGTTGGCAAGCACGCTCTGCAGGCTGGTTACCTGCGAAGCAAGGTCCGTGATGTTCTTTTGCGCGTTGTCGATGAGCGCGAGCCGCGCGTGCAGTTGCTGCAGGTGATCGGAAGTATCCTTGGTCGACGTGCGCATCGATTCGCCGAGTCGGGCGGTGACCGCGTCGAGCCGCTCGTGCACGGTGTGTTGGAGTTGCGATTGCGCTCTGGCGAGCAACTCGCCCATGGTCTGGACGCGCGCATTGAGTTCGGCCATCCGCTGTTCCGCAACGGGGTCGTGGGGCGGCTTGCGCGCCCGCGCCAGCATCACGATGACGACAATGATACCAATGGCCACGGTTGCTCCAATGGCCAGCGTGAGGGTCGGGGCATGGGCCAAGATAATATTCGCGAGCGTATGTAAATCGGACATCCGGCCTTGTACCGTGATTCGCCCCTGGCGCGAACGAAGGGCGAACGGTAGGGCGATAATGTCGTTGTCTCAAGGGGAAAGGCCGCATTGACCCCAGTGTCCCAACGCCTTAAATCGCCGCCATGGCTGTTCGCGACATCCTGATCATCCCCGACAAGCGGTTGCGGCTGAAATCCGCGGCGGTCCAGGCCGTCGACAAGCGGCTGCGTGCGCTGATCGAGGACATGTTTGAAACGATGTATGCCGCACCCGGTATCGGGCTTGCGGCGATCCAGATTGGCGTTGCAAAGCGTGTCGTCACGATGGACCTCGCCAAAAAGGACGAGCCGAAACAGCCGCAGGTTTTCATCAATCCCGAGGTCGTGTGGTCTTCCGATGAAAAGGCGACGTACGAAGAGGGCTGTCTGTCGATTCCCGAGTACTACGAGGAGGTCGAGCGGCCGAAGGCGGTGAAGGTGACGTTTCTTGATCTCGACCTGAAGCCGCAGGAGATCGAGGCGAGCGGATTGCTGGCAACCTGCCTGCAACACGAGATTGACCACATCAACGGCGTGCTCTTCATCGACCACATTTCCAAGCTAAAGCGCGACATGGTGATGAAGAAATTCAAAAAGGCGGCGAAGAAGACCGAGGGCGTCAAGCCGTTGGCCGAGGACGAAGAGCCTTCGCATTATATCGGCTGACGTCGCCGCGCCGGCGCGCTAAAGGTTTGCCTCAATGCGCCTGATCTTCATGGGCACGCCTGATTTCGCGGTACCGACGCTGGTCGAACTCGCCGCGCGCGGACACGACATCGTCGCCGTCTATACGCGCGCGCCAAAGCCAGGGGGACGCGGCCTCGACCTGCAGCCCACACCAGTCGACCGTGAAGCGCGGCATTTGTCGCTTCCGGTGCACACGCCGAAAACCCTGAAAGACGAAAAGGCACAACTGGCTTTCCGGGCGCATGATGCTGACGCCGCCGTGGTGGTTGCCTATGGCCTGATCCTGCCGAAGCCGATTCTCGACGCGCCGCGTCTCGGCTGCTTCAACGTGCATGCTTCGCTGCTGCCGCGCTGGCGTGGGGCCGCACCCATCAATCGCGCGATCATGGCGGGCGATGCGGAAAGCGGCGTCACCATCATGAAGATGGACGAGGGCCTTGACACCGGCGCCATGGCGATGGCCGAGCGCATGCCGGTCGGTGCTGACGTGACGGCGGGCGAACTGCACGATGCTTTATCGCGTCTCGGTGCCGACCTGATGCCGCGCGTTCTCGCCGCCGCGGAGCGCGAATCGCTTCAACTCACGCCGCAGCCGCAGGTGGGGGTCACTTACGCGGAGAAAATTTCCAACACCGAGACGCACATTGATTGGAAAAAATCGTGGAAGGAAGTGCATGACCACGTTCGTGGCCTGTCACCGTTTCCCGGCGCATGGTTCGAGCTTGGCGGCGTACGGGTGAAAGCTTTGCGGTCGACGAAAGGCACGGGCTCGGGTGTGCCCTGCACCGTGCTCGACGATAACCTCACTGTCGCCTGTGTCGATGGCGCCGTGCGGCTCACGCAGGTTCAGCGTTCCGGCAAGCAACCGATGGCCGCCGAGGAATTTCTGCGCGGAACGCCGGTGAAAGCCGGCACTCAGGTCATCTGAAAAATGCCGCGGTATAAGCTCATCATTGAATATGACGGCAGACCTTTCAACGGCTGGCAGATCCAGACGGGCCAACCAACCGTGCAGGGCGTGTTGACGTCAGCGGTTGAAACGCTGTCGGGTGAGAAAACCCTGGTGCAGGGCGCCGGGCGCACGGATACCGGAGTGCATGCGCACGCTCAGGTCGCGCATCTCGATCTCGCCAAGGCCTGGGATACGGATACCGTTCGCGATGCGCTCAATGCGCACTTACGCCCGCATCCGATCGCCATTCTCGCCGCCGAACGTGTCGCCGATGAGTTCAATGCGCGTACCTCGGCAATCAGGCGCCGCTACCTCTATCGCATCGTCAATCGTCGCGCCGACCTGACGCTTGACGCCGGCCGCGCCTGGCGCGTGCCACGACCGCTCGACGCCGGTGCGATGAACAAGGCAGCGCAGTTGTTGGTCGGCAAGCACGATTTCACGACATTTCGGTCTACAGAATGCCAGGCCAAGTCACCGGTGAAGAAACTCGATATCCTGGCCGTCGGGCGCGCTGGCGATGAGGTGAAAGTGACCGCAACCGCCCGTTCGTTTCTGCACAACCAGGTGCGATCGATGGTGGGTTCGCTGGTCTGCGTGGGCGAGGGGAAGTGGAGCGCAGAAGACCTGCGCAAGGCACTCGATGCGCGCGACCGCACCGCGTGCGGGCCGGTGGCGCCGCCGGACGGCCTCTATCTGATGCAGGTAGACTATTGAAACGTCGGGCTTTGCCGGTGATCACGCGAAATATCTATCGATGATCTTTCTATAGATCGTTGTCAGCGCCTGCAGATCGGCGATCGGCACGCGCTCATCGACCTGATGCATGGTCTGCCCGACCAGGCCAAATTCGACGACCGGGCAATGATGCGTGATGAACCGCGCGTCGGAAGTGCCGCCGGTTGTCGACAGCACCGGCTTGCGGCCAGTAATTTCTGCAACGGCATTTGAAACAAGTTCAGTGAACGGTCCCGGTTTGGTGAGGAACACGCTGGCGTTCGACGGCTCCCACCGGAATTCGAATTTTATTTTTCCTCCGGCGGCTTTTGCTGCACGCCGTTCGATCAGCTTTTTCAGCGAATCGAGCGTGTGTTTGTCATTGAACCGGATGTTGAAGCGCGCCCGCGCCTCGCCAGGGATCAGGTTGACGGTCTTGTTGCCGACGTCGACGGAAGTGAACTCAAGGTGCGAGGGCGCAAATTGCGCGCTGCCCTGATCGAGCGGTTCGCTTTGCAGCGCCGCCACAAGCGTCACGAGCCCGCGGATCGGGTTCTCGGCACGCTGCGGGTAGGCGACATGTCCCAGCTTTCCGGTGACGATCAGATGTCCGTTGAGCGAACCGCGGCGGCCGACCTTAATCGTGTCACCCAGGGCTTCCTGATTGCTCGGCTCGCCCAGGATGCAGTGATCGAATTTTTCCCCGCGCTCAGCAGCCCATTTCAGCAGCTTCGGCGTGCCGTTGACTGCGATGCCTTCTTCGTCTCCCGTGATCAGGAACGAGATCGAGCCTTTCGGTTTGCCACTGTTTGCCGCCAGATGATCGAGGACAGCGGCGACCGCGCAGGCGATCCCGCCTTTCATGTCGACGGCGCCACGCCCGTACATTTCACCGCCGGCAACCTCGCCGGAAAATGGCGGATGCTTCCAAGCCTTTTCGTCTCCCGGCGGCACCACGTCAGTGTGGCCCGCGAAAACCAGGTTCGGTGCGGACGTGCCAATACGCGCATAGAGGTTTTCCACGTCATCGGCCCCGGCTTCGTGGAACGTCATGCGATGCACGACGAAGCCGGACGCTTTCAGTGTCTTTTCGAGAAACGAAAGCGCGCCACCCTCGGCAGGGGCTACCGACTGACAGCGCAACAGATCGCGCGCGATGGTGGCGGGGTCGGCAGACACGGTTGGCGGCCCTACTCCCTCAATAGCTCATTGATGCTTGTCTTCGAGCGCGTGCGTTCGTCAACGCGCTTGACGATCACCGCGCAGTAGAGGCCGGGACCGCCGCTTTTGCCCGGTAGCGTGCCGGGCACGACGACCGAATAGGGCGGCACTTCTCCCTGCATAACCGAGCCGGTCTCGCGATCAACGATGCGCGTCGAGGCGCCGAGATAGACGCCCATCGATAGCACGGCGCCCGTGCGCACGATCACGCCTTCGGCAACCTCCGACCGCGCGCCGACAAAGCAGTTGTCCTCGATGATGACGGGCCCTGCCTGCAACGGCTCGAGAACGCCGCCGATACCTGCGCCACCGGAAATATGACAGTTCTTGCCGATCTGCGCGCAGCTGCCGACCGTGGCCCATGTGTCGATCATGGTGCCGGAGTCGACATAGGCGCCGAGATTCACAAGGGACGGCATCAGCACGACGCCGGGCGCGATGAAAGCGGAGCGGCGGACGACGCAGCCGGGCACCGCACGGAAGCCGGCCTTGCGGAATCGCGCGGCGTTCCAGCCCTTGAACTTGGAATCGACCTTGTCCCACCACACGGCTTTGCCCGGCCCGCCCGGAATGACGCTCATGTCGTTGAGACGAAACGACAGCAGCACGGCTTTCTTCAGCCATTGATTGACCTGCCATTGTCCGTTCGCATCGCGTTCGGCAACGCGCGCCTGCCCGGTATCCAACAGGTCGAGCGCGGAATTCACCGCCTTGCGCACGGCGCCTTTGGTCTTCGGGCCAATCTTGTCGCGGCCCTCAAAAGCCTCGTCGATGACATGTGCAAGCTTGTCGATGGACATGGCGGCTCCGGTTCGTTCGGCTGCGGTTTGTCGATGGCGGGGCAGGGGATGTCAAGCCGCGCTCACCGGGCTAAGCTTGCCGCGAGGGAGAAATGCTCATGAATCTGCAATCCGCGCGCCTCGGTTCGATCCTGGTGGCCTTGCCCCTCAGCGCCACAAATGCTTTTGCCCATCACATCATGGGCGGCCGGACCCCGGCGACCTTCGGCGACGGCATGTTGTCTGGCCTGGGGCACCCGATCATCGGCCCCGACCATTTCGCCGCTGTGGTGGCGGTGGGCTGCATCGCGGCCATGCATAGCGCGGGGGCGTTGCTCGTCGTTGCCTTCATCGCGGCGATGATGGCCGGCGTCGCATTGCATTTGAACGGCGCGACGGTGCCGGCGGCGGAAATTCTCGTCGCTCTTTCGGTGATCGGGCTTGGGGCGTTGATGCTGAGCCGTCGACAGATGTCCAGCGCGTCCGCATTTGTGCTGTTCGCGTTGGTCGGGCTCGTGCACGGTTATGCGCTGGGTGAATCGATCTATGGCGCCGAGCAAACTCCGCTTTACGCGTATCTGCTTGGCCTCGCGGTCATTCAAAACGCGATTGCACTCGCCTCCATGGCGACCATGCGCAGCGTTGCCGGACAATCCAAGGACCTTTCGCCATTGCGACTTGTCGGTGCGGGCATCGCCGGTATCGGCCTGGCGGTGTTGATGCAGCAGGTTGTGCCGGCCGCTTGATCAGCGCCGGCGCATAATCTCTTCCAGAAACCGGGTGAGGTCGTCGGTTAGATGATCGACGTAGGGCGCATCGCGCCCCTCGAGCTCCCAGTCTTCGCGGAACACTTCGCGCTGGCCCTCCGGTACCACCAGCACCGTGGTCATGCGCAGCGCATGCGGCGTTTCGAGGTTGCGCGCCAGATCCTCGAACATTGCGGCCTTTGCAGGATCGACGCCATGGCGCGCGAGGAAGCGCTGGTAGACCTGCGGTAACGGTTTGGGGTCGAGGTTTGCCGCTGCGATGTCGAACACGTCTTCAAAGTGATGGTGGATCTCGAGCTTTCGCATCACTGCGTTGGCGTGTTTGCGCGTGCCGTTGGTGAGGATCAGCTTCCGCCCGGGAAGTTTTTCCAGGGCGGCACCGAGCGCCGGATTTGGCTCGAGCGGTGAGTGGTCAATCCGGTGCACGAAGTCGAGATAGGCGTCGGGACTCATGCCGTGCTCGGTCATCATCCCGCGCATCGTGGTGCCGTAACGTTTGTAGTAATTTTTCTGCAAGCGGAACGCTTCGTCTTTCGACACTTTCAGAAAATCCGAGACGTAGGCGCGGATACGTTCGTCTACCTGCTGCCAGAGATTGAGATGATGCGGGTAGAGCGTGTTGTCGAGATCGAACACCCAAGTCTCGACGTTGCCGAAACCGCGCGGCGCCTGAGCGGACACTGTCGGCACGAGCTACGGTTCCTTGA
>JANWKN010000198.1 GCA_025451355.1 Pseudolabrys sp.
TGCGGTGCGAAGTGTTCGCAATTGCCGAAGGTGCTGTAGCTAACGTGTGCCGCGCCCGGCTCCGGGCTGTCGCCATAACTAGGCGCTCTTGTCTTTACCAGCTGAAGGACGGAGCAACCGATCCGCTCTTCATCGCCTCCGAGACGCTTAAGGCCCTCGAAGAGAGTGAGCCAGAACCGCCGAAGGCCGAGAGCGCCAAACAGCCGCTGCCGTTTTCCCAGCGGTGGTCCCACCTAATCCGCCAAAAGAAAGGGCCAGGCGAACCAACACCAACCTGGCCCTAACAACCGCGCATTAGGAAATGGGGACGCGGTCCTGAAAATAACGTTTGCTGAGTTGCTCCGTTCCTGTTGGCGCCGTCCTTGTAGGGAACACTGGTGCTGAACGGGGCGTTGACTACCCGACCGTTGGTGGGCCGCGGTGTCAATACCATGAAACATTCGATTACAGTCTTGGCAGCTGCTGCATTGGTTGGAGCAACCTTTGCTGCTAAAGCAGACAACGACATAAAACCTTATCCCAATCCCCCACCGCCAAAACCAAGTACGTCAGGCTCCGGTCAACAAACCGAGGAGCCTGGAATTACTGACAAGGGCCATGATCTTGACTCTGTCAGCACAACGGGGCCGCGAACCCGGGATGACGTTCTTCGTGACATACTTAAAGATCGGTACCGGAAGTAGCAAAAGACGCAGTACGGTTTTCGAGGTGGTTTGTTGGCCGCATCTTCCTTCAGCCGCGGGCACAGGGAGCAGCCGTGGTTTTGGACGATAAGTCTATAATCGCGGCTACGCAGCGAGCCGCGAACAGGCGATGCGATATTTTAAAGCGCGGTACACAGGGCCATCCAACTAACCCACCTGGACTGCAGCCATTCAAACGAAGCTGCGCAGGTTCTTTGGTGGTGTATTCTGGGGAAAGGCCCTATCGCCCTCGCTTCGCACTCGTTGAAACGACGGACAAACGAGCGGTCGTCAAAATAAATGACGTTGGGCCTCTCAAGCCCGGACGCGCATCATCGATCTTAACGAACAAGCGATGCGGTATTTCGACCCGACGATGCAGCGCGGTATCATAAAAAGCGTCAAGGTCACGCCACTTCCCGGTGAGGACTGGACAGCAGGACCGACCTGACGACGGGCTGTTTCACTTCGCAAATAGTCGGCACGTTTGCGCGCTTCAAAAAAACCGCCCGGCTTGTTGAACCGGGCGTGAGGTTACTCAATCAGTTGGGTTTTTCTTGCCGCCAACGTTTACGCACTTACTACACTGTCGGCAGTTTCTGGCGTTCCGCGCCCCCTAGACAACCTTTCAGTTACAGAATTTTAAAGCGCGGGGAATGTTGGGACGAGCCATTCATTTGGGATTTTCGGCCATGGGGTTGCGCACTAAATCGATGCGCGGCCTACCAACGCCGTTGCACCGACGGCATTGCACTCACGGACTGCGACGCGAATAGACGCTTCCGCGTGTTCGCTTTTGACCCAAAGCGGACATCAATGCCGATCGACACTCTTCTCGCGAGGCGGCGGCAGGCCCTCAAAGGCTGGCACGCCGTCCGCAATGAGATGGAAAGGCTGACCTTCCGCCGTGAAGATCGCCTTTTGCGCGCCGCCATAGACTGAAGGATCGTCCAGCGTTCCGACCTTCAGAACCACCGGTCGCAGGCCGGGCCGTCGCGAGATCATGTGCGTACCGCACACCGCGCAGAATTCCCGCGTTACAGCGTCAGCCTTATCGGACCGCGCGTAGGTCTTCGGCGCGCCTTTCGTGTAGGCGAAACCCTCTGTTCGCATGAGCATGAACAGATTTGGCGCTCCACCCGAGATATGCTGACACGCGCGGCAATGGCATTGCGCTCTTAAGACTGGCTCGCCCGCCGCAACATACCGCACCGCACCGCAATAGCACCCGCCTTCGAGCCGCATGGTACTCCTCCTGCCGCACATGTCCGCTTAAAGCTAACACGACGCAGACGGCCCTGAACCAATCCAGCGCCACACCGTTATTTGTGAGTTGTACTATCAGTGAAGCAACTGACTCTTAATCAGCGGGTCCAAGGTTCGAGTCCTTGTGCGCCCACCAAGTTAAATCAATGACTTAAGGCAATATTTTTGATCGTCGTCTCGACGCAAATTCGTCCCGTGGCAACGCCTGTGGCAACGAGTGTAAAATTTCGGTTGATGATTCGGATGCCCACAGGTGCCTGTCACGCGCTCGCCGGTGTCATGACGCGTCGAACACGCCCAGACGCCTCAGTGAGCGCCTAAACGAACCCGTGGAGTCGTTTAAATCGCGCCGACCCGGTGCGCGTGCACCATCGCGACCCATAAAAAAAGAACGGGCATTGCTGCCCGCCCGGTTTGTTCGTCGTGTCGATTACGACGCGTCGACTTTTAACGCTGCCTTGACCTCTTTGATCGCAGGCGAATTTTTCGGCCATGCCCACGCGTGACCTGCCTTGTGTTTCGACAGGTGTGGATATTGTTTCGCGTCACTGCGTGCGCTGCGCAACTTCACACGCGCATCGTACGGGTCGATTTTCAATTGGGCGCAAATCGCTTTGAGGGTGATCGTGTTGTCAGTCGTGGTGGTATCGGTCATGGGTCAGTCTTTCTGGTTGGTGTTGAACGACTACCCAATATTCCCACATATGCGGATACCTGTCAGGAATAAAATCCGCGTGTCTTTATTGAAGAAATCGTAGGAATATAATCACAAAATAGATTCGCCCACCAGCACTTGTCACTCGCTCATTGGCATCACGGCGCGACGATCACGCGAAAACGTCCGTACGAGCGCATAATTGAATCTGCGGAGTCATTTAAGCAGCGATCCGGGCTTGAATCCCCCGCCCATGTTCGTCGCTTTCGCATTTGAGCAGCAGTTAGTCGATGTCCGCCTTACCCTCGAAAGCGGACATGTGCAGTGCAACTCGGCATGTCCGCTTTGTGCCAATAGCGGACATGCCATCTGCGCCTGGTTTGGCGTCGGCAGAGAAGTTGTCGCTGGCAGATATCGCGGCAAGTTTATTTCCCTGACAGACCGGCCTTTTGCAGACCCGCAAGATATCGTTCGCGGTCCGCCGGACGACGGAATGGCCGAGCCGCTAGTTGGTCGGCCAAACTCCCGGGGACGAGGCGGACAAAGGCGTCAAGACTGGCCCCCGCGTCTGCCATTCGTCCGAGATGGGCAGAGGCCGCCGCAAGTATTCCGTGTGCGTCGGCAAAAGCTGGGTTCCAATCGATGGCTCGTCGCGCGCACTCGGCTGCTTCTTCGAGCCTTCCGGCGCTGAGATGCGCCCAGGCGTCTGTGATGTGCCAGATGACATTCAAGAAATCGCGTGGGCTGAGTCGCAGTGCCGTCTGTGCCTGTTGGATCGCGAGATCGGCTTCGCCGCCGAATGCATACGCAGCGCTAAGCACCCCATGCGCGAAACTCGAATTAGGATCGAGCTCAATTGCACGTCGCAGTCGCCGTATCGCATCGCCATGGCGGCCCGAAAACAGCTCATCCATGGCCGCCATCGCATGTGCCGCCGCATCCTTGTCGTCGGAGGCGACGGCGCGCCGCGCGACCTCGCCACTGCGCGCAAACGCAGCAGCAGGATCGTCGGCCCATGCAAACGAGCCGGAAAAATGTAAGGCGAAAGCAAGGTCTGACAGTGCCGTCGCGTTGTTAGGATCGTTGCGCAGGAGGTCGTCGAGCAGGCGGATGGCTTCCCTGAAATCTTCCGGGGTAAATCGCTGAATGTGCCAATGGGCCTGCATTAAGCGTTCCCACGTACTGAGTTCGCCGGCGTCCTTCGCTTGCGCCCGTAGAACTTCCGCCGCTACGATCCCAGGCGCGATTGCGCTGGTAATTTGGCTTGTCATTTCGTCCTGGACGGCGAAAATATCTTCGAGCGCGCGGTCATAACGATCGACCCAGACGTGATGCCCGTCGGAGGCGTCGATCAACTGCGCGCTGATGCGGACCCTGTTCCCGGTTTTACGCACGCTGCCTTCAAGCACGTAACGGACGCCAAGCTCGCGCCCTACATGCCGAACGTCGACCGACTTTCCCTTGTAGGTGAAGGACGAATTGCGCGCGACGACGAACAGCCATCGCAATCTGGACAACGCTGTGATGACATCCTCGGCAATACCATCCGCAAAATACTCTTGTTCTGGATCGCCGCTCATATTCTGGAAGGCGAGCACTGCGATCGATGGCTTGATGGGCAGTGCGAGTGTTGTAGGCGCGATTGCAGATTTCTCTTTGGATCGAAGCCAGTAAACTCTTACCGGCCGCGCGATATTCTTCAGTTCTTGCTCGCCGCCATCCTCGAAAGAGGCGTCGAGCTTGCCGCGCACCTGCCGGTAGGCATCGTCGGATATGCAAATGCCGCCGGGTTGGGCGATACCTTCGAGACGGGCGGCAATGTTGACGCCGTCGCCGTAAATATCGCCTTCTTCGATGATGATGTCGCCAACATGAATGCCGATGCGGAGCTCGATGCGGTTGTCCTGCGGCACGCGTACGTTACGCTCGATCATGCCGTCTTGAATTTCAACCGCACAGCGCGCGGCGTCGACGGCGCTTGCGAACTCAATGAGGATTCCATCTCCGGTGCGCTTGACGATGCGGCCGCGATGATCAGCGATCTTAGGTTCCAGGAACTCGCGCCGATGAGCATTGAGCCGCGACAGCGTGCCTTCTTCGTCGGCTCCCATCAGGCGGCTGTAGCCGGCGACGTCGCCAGCGAAGATAGCGGTTAAGCGCCTCTCCACTCGCTGCTCGACCATTCCATCACCCCGCATCGGCCGCCTAATAACTGTACCATACCGCCGGTCGGCAGGGGTCTATCGAGGCACAATGAGGTCCGTTCCGGGGTCATCAGCGAACATTTGGAAGCGCGGCATGTCCGCTTTGGGTCATACGCGCACATTTTGCGATGCGGAAGCCACGTCCGCTTTACCCCCGAAAGCGGACACGACAATCCTTAATCCCTGAGCGCATCGCCTGTTGGCGGTCTCTGTGAAATCCGATCAGGTGTTTCGGTCAGGTGGCGATAGCAGCGGCGTTAGCGCACGTCTCTCGTATTTCACTAGCGCGGGAAAACCGTATCGAGAGCCGCACTGCATTGCGGGGAAACTACACGCTTGGCGGTTCTCAGGCATCCGAGAATATTGCTTTGACCCGCTGCGGTGGCCTGGCAATGCTGCATTGCGTCTGTCTCACAACTGCGCACAACATTGTTCGCCAA
>JANWKN010000199.1 GCA_025451355.1 Pseudolabrys sp.
ATCCAGATACCGACGATGTTTACGAACGGGATGAAATAAACAATCGTCCACCACTTACTGTAGCCGATGCGGGTGAGAATTCTGGCTATCGGGATTCCCAAGACCACAATGAAAAAAATAAAAATCAGCCACTGCCAAACGCTCAGCGACCCCATGTTTCACCTCCCACAAGCACGCACACCACTCAACGTACAATAGAGGACGGGAACCTGCCTACACTTCGCTAAGACTGGTGAGGGTCATACCGGCTCACGCCAGCGGCCAAGGATGATCCGCCACCGCAGGCGGGCGGCCCCTGCCAACATCCCAGCCTTCTACTTTTCATTGATGGAGAGAGCCAATGAACATTAGGTCGATGGTTATCACCGGCACGGTCATGTTGATCCTCTTTGGAGGATTCCAAGTTTTTGCGCAGACCAACCAGCCTCAGCAGCAAGGCCATTGGCAAATGTTCGTCAACAATGGCGGTGATGGTGCAACCGCTTGGAAGTTTAACCCGGAGACCGGCGAAAGTTATTATTGCCATCGGACAAACTGCTTCGCATCGCAGAACTCTGTCGTGCCACGAAACTAAAAACTGCTTGCGGGAGATCAGCTTCAAGTTCGATGACGAGGACGACGAGAACGAGGACTGATAATCAGTGTCCGCTCTAACCCCAATAGCGGACATTTGCAGCACACAAGCCCATGTCTGCTAAGTGCCAATAGCGGCATGAGGACCCGACGCACGCCATCGAAGTCAGGTTGGATAGGAAAGCGTCTCCGGGCTGCGGTCCTTGAGATATTGGTCGAGCCCCCAGCGCTCGACCTGCGCGAACACCTCATTGAACTCTTCGCGCGGCAGTGTCGCGTTGACGAAGCGCTCGCCCCGGCCGAATTTGCTGAAATCCCACGGGTAGAAACTCTCGAACTCCGCAGGCACTGCAAGCTTCCACAGCGGCAAGTACTTCGCCCGGTCTTTCTCGAGCGCCTGCTCGGCGCGATCAAGTGCGCGCATATAGCCGTGTACGACCTCTGGGGTGGCGCTGTCCGGAACCCACCATAGCGTCTTGAAACGATCCTCGATGATCTTGCGCAGGCCAAGTTGTTCAGCCATGGCGATCTGCGGAGGCAACAAGCTCGCGGCCTCGACCTCACCATCGAGCAGCGCTTTCAGCCGCGCGCCGAAGCCACCAGTATTGACGGTCTTGATGTGCTCGAGCGGAAGATATTTTTCCAGACGGTAGGGCACATTGAAATGGCTCCCAGCACGCATGCCGACCGAGACAGGCACGTCTTTCAGGTCTTCTGGCCTCCGGATTTTGGACTCCGGCCGCACGAAGATTGCCCAGGGCGAATCGCCATAGCCTTCGGTAACGACGCGGCCCATGCCGGCGCTGGCGTTGCAGATCGTACCCCACAGGCAGGCACCCTGGACCACGTCCTGTTTTTCTTCGGTATAGGGGCGGTCCTGCGGTCGCTGGAAATATTCGAGGCCTTTCCAACTCGACTGCGTGCCGCGGAAAGTCTTCCAGTCGAATTCAACGTCCAGCCCCTCGGCGGCGAAGAAACCTTCCTGCATCGCGACAAAGTCATTGAGACCCATGCCTTTGGGCGCGACCCTGACCCGTTTCAGGCTACTAGCCATGGCGAACCTCCTAGACCACGTTGGTTGATGAGAATTTACCACGATCGATGCCATAGGTGCGAGCGGGCCCACCTCGAAAGTGTTCCATGCCCTCGCATCCTTCGCCCCACGGCGACTTTGATGCCGGAGCCCCCAACCGGGGGGTATGCGTTTCGTATTTTAAGAAGCCATCCGCGGCGCGCTACGTTGGACAGAAATCGCATGCGATGATTCTGTCTTGCGATACGAATCCAAGTCCGATGGAATTTTCGGAAAGAACACCCCCAATTGGCCTCGCGGCGACGACTTGAGGAGAGTGCAAAGTGAAATTCGCCCATTTTTCCCATGTCTGGGGTAAGCCGGGCATGAATCCGCACCAACGTTACGAACAGTTATGGCGCGAGCTTCAACTGTGTGACGAACTCGGGTTTGATTTCGGCTTCTGCGTCGAACATCATTTTCGCCCCGACGAAAGTTGGGTCTCGTCGCCCAGCCTCTACGTCGTCGGTGCCGCGGCCCGGACACGCCGAATGCGAATTGGCCCGATGGGCTATGTCGTGCCGCTGTACCACCCGCTGCGTCTAGCGGAGGAAATCGCTCTCGTTGATCAGATGGTGGGCGGGCGCATGGAGCTCGGGCTCGTCCCGGGGATCAACCCTGATTATTTCAAGCCCTTTGGCCTCGACTACAATCTGCGCAAGTCGCCGACGCTCGAGTTCGTAGAATATTTGCGTTCGGCCTATGGCGAAAAGCAGCCCTTCTCCTTTCACGGCGATGTGCACCACACCGACAGTGCGCAACTTGCTGTGCCGCCGCTGCAACGCCCCCATCCGCCACTATGGATGATGAGCCGCGACCCGCAGACGCTTGAATTCTGCGCCCGGCATGGAATCAATCCAGGATACTTTCTGGTTTATCCGCGCGCCGACGCGGCGCCGCGCTATCGAAAGTTTCTCGCGGACTGGGCCACGGCCGGTTGGCCGCAACCGCCGAAGATCGCCTATTGCACCGTCGTCTATGTAGACGACACGGACGAGAAGGCACTTAACATCGCACAGGGGCGCGCAGCCCACGCCTATGAGGGCTTCTTACCTCCGCCCAAGCCCGGCGAAACGTTCGAGCAGCGCGTCCGTGACCATGCCAAGAAATTCATTGGCCGCGGCGAGCCGGGGGCATCCGAGATCATGGCCAACCTGTTCAATGCAGATTATCTGATCAAGCACGACCTTGTATTCATTGGCTCGCCGGATACGGTCGCCAAGAAAATTCATGCGACCGCGCTTTCCGGCCTGTTTAACGTGTTTATGGGTGAATTCAATTTCTCGGACCTGCCGGAGGCCGATCTCATGCGCTCGATCCGCCTGTTTGGTGAGAAGGTCATTCCTGCTTTGCGCGCTTACGAGCCATTTTGACGCGAAAATGCTTACCGCCGAAACGAAAGGCAAATTCAGCGATCAAGGATGCAGTCGCCTCTACTGCGCCTGAACCAATTCCGGATGCGCCGCGAGGCGCGCGGTGTTGAGCCGATGGATCGCGAAGCAGACAGCCGCGCCTGCAACGAACGGAAGTGCCGACCACATATAGAGTTGCTGCACCGGCATGCCGACGAATAACGCCCCCATCAACGGACCGACGATTGATCCGATGCGTCCAATACCCAATTGCCATCCCGAGCCATTGGCGCGTAGCGAAGTTGGATAAATTAGCGCGCCCACGACATTGATGCCGGACTGGATGCCCAGCACTAGGAAGCCGGCAAAGAAAGTCGCGGTCAGCAACGCGGCCTGGGAAGTCAAGCCGGCAAAGCCGATCGAACCAACCACTGGCACGGCAATCACGAACATGATTGCGATGGCGAGGAAACGGTGTCGTTGCAGCCACCAGCAGAGCAACAGCGCTCCGACCGTGCCCCCCACCTGCAAGCTCGCGCCGGCAAGGGCCACCGTCGTCGGCGGTAGCTTGGCCGCGGTCATCAGCGTCGGTGTCCAGCTGAGCAAGAAGAAATAGCCCATCAGGTTCAGCGCAAACAGCAACCAGAGCAGCGGTGTGATGACCGCAAGCCCTTGGCGAAAGAGGTACGCCGGATTGAAGCCCGGGAACTGCTGTTCGTCCTCAATGACGAATTTGGCGTTAGGCGACAGCGGGTATCCAGGACTGATGGCTGTGATCAAACGCTCCATCTTGCCGCGCTGGCTTTCGTGCAGCGTCATGTACTTGATTGATTCCGGCATGCCGATCTGCGCCGCGATGGCGATGATGATTGGCACGATGCCGCCGATCAGAAACAGGATTTGCCAGCCATATTGCGGTACAAGCGCGGCAGTGACGAAGCCAGGAATGGCGCCGCCGATCGGTACACATCCAACAGCGATAATCGCAAGCGTGGCGCGCAGCTTGCGCGGCGCGGATTCGGCGTTGATGGCGACGACATTAGGGATAACACCACCGATACCTAGGCCCGCCAGCAGACGCAGCCAGAACATCTGATCGAGGTTGGTCGCATAAGCCGCGGCAAGCGTGAAGACGCCGAACAGCAGGTTCGACCAGACCAGCGCTGCCTTACGGCCGTAGCGGTCGCCGATCCAGCCAAACAGCGCCGAACCAATCAGAATGCCAACAAGGCTTGCGCTGAACACCGGTCCGAGCGCGCCAGGTTTCAACGCCCATTCCCTAACGAGGCTTGGCGCTGCAAAGGCGATCGCCGCGATGTCGTAACCATCGATAAGAACGATGAAGAACGACCAGATAAGCAGTTTGATCTGAAACGCGCCCAACCCGCGTTCGTCGAGCAGTCGTGAGACCGGAACGACTTTGTCCGCCATGATTGCCGCCCCTGGATCTATTTTTTTGTATCGAATGGGCCATTGCGACCCTTAGGGGAATGCTATGCCACCGATGACCCAATGGAAAGCGGGTCCACCTTCGCATTCAAATCGAGTTGGGCCAGCGCTCGTCGCGTGTCGAGGATCGCTTGCCCTTGCCGTTCGTTACGAAGCCGAGAGGTCGCCCCTGCTCAGCTCCACCCGCCCGCCCTTCAGGGGAAGAGGTTGGTCGCCGAGCATCGCCTTGACTACGACGTTGCGAGCCGTTTCGGCGTCGATCGTGTGTTGCGCGATAAGGTCGCGGCATTCGGCGACGATCTGATCGGCATCTTGCATGATCTTGAGTTGTTTGAAGCGGTCGTCCTGGTGCAATCCCATACTCTCGCCTACGATTTCGAGGATGTTGATGATGCGGAACGGCCAGTCGCGCTCGTGCGCGCACAACTCACGATGATCGGAATGATAGACCGCGACGAGAGCGTCGACGCCTGCGTCGCACGCGGCCTGAAGCTCGTTGAGTTGCAGCTCGCGCTTAAACGCGGGAAGCACGCCGAGATTGACGCTCTGTAGGCCGACCGCCGGCTGATTTAGATCGACGATTTCCACGCCGGGGACCGCGCGCAACACCGTCGCCGCGGCTTCCATGATACCGGCCACCCCTGGATGCTTGTGCAGCGCCACACGCATTTCGACCCGTCGGCGCAAATGCGGCA
>JANWKN010000200.1 GCA_025451355.1 Pseudolabrys sp.
CGACAAACATCCGCTTAGCAAACTGATCATTGGCGCCAGCAGCGCAGGCGCCGCTGGCCGCCGCGGCCAGCATCGCAAGTGCCGCAAGGCCCGCGAGCGAATTGCACTTCATGATGATCTCTCGAATTTTTCACGGACCATTTGAACTGCCGACGCGGGGGTCGCGACTAACAGCCGGGCCGCACTACTTATGTCGGTACGCGGCAACAACTGGTTCAAAGCGACGAACGCTTAATATTAGCATCTGTCGCCTTGGCCCGGAACACGGCAAGCTGTGAAATCGATGAGGACGGCGGAGGGCTTAAAAATGGGCAAAAAGCGGTTGACCGTTATTTTGACCTGCCTGTGGGCAGCCTTTGCCATTGCGGCGGTAACGTCGGCCGCTGTGGCACAGGGCCTCGCGGCTGACATGCCATGCGGCGGAACGACGGCCGACGGCTGGATTGCCGCCTGTACGGCCATGATCGAATCCAGCACCCTGCACGGCCGGCCGCTGGCCGGCGTCTATTCGCAACGCGGCTATGCCTTCACGCTCAAGCGCAATCTCGCCCAGGCCAAGAAGGACCTCGACGAAGCGATCAAGATCGATCCGCAATTCGCGCAAGCCTTCGTCAACCGCGCTAATTTCTGGACGGTCATGCACAAACCCGATCAAGCTCTGGCCGACAGCGAAACGGCGATCCGCCTCGCCCCCGAACTGCCGCTCACCTATTACGTCCACGGCAGCGCGTCCTTGAACCTCGGCCGGTACGATCGCGCCGTCACCGACTACAGCAAGGCGCTGAGCCTCTCGCCGGAACTTGGCATAGATCTCTATGGTTTACGTGGACTGGCCTATCACCGCATGGGCGACGAAGACCACGCCATCGCCGACTATGATGCACTGCTCAAGTTGGAGCCGAGCAATGTCGGCGTCCTGCTCAACCGCGGTGATGCACTGCGCAATAAGAAGGAATTGTCGCGCGCCGCCGCCGATTACAGCGAGGCGATCCGGCTGGCGCCAAATAATCCCGGCGGATGGAAGGGACGCGGATTCGTGCGTGTGATGACCCAAGACCCCAAAGGCGCGGTTGCCGATTTCACCGAGGCGATCCGGCGCAGTCCCAACGACCGTAACCTCTATCTCCAGCGTGGAGCCGCCTGGGCTTTCCTCAACGAGAACGCCAAGGCGTTAGCGGACTACGACGCCGCGATCGGGATCGATCCGAACTATCCGCTGGCCTACGTCGATCGCGCTGACGCGCTAAACGCCCTTGGCGAACATGCGGCGGCTAAGGCATCGCTCAAGAAAGCATTGGATCTGGCGCCCGGCTTTCCGCCCGCGCTCGACGTCATGAAGAAGATCGGTGCTGACGATGAAATATTGCCAACGCGCACGAGACATTGACCACGACGCTTGAATCAAAAAGCCCGGCATCGCTGCCGGGCTTTTCGTTATTGGTTGATGCCGCGATGGACGAAGCCGTCAGGCCGCCTCTTCCTCGGTGGCGGGTTCGGCGTCCGCCTCGTCGGCCGGCTTCGGTCCACGCCTAGGGCCCTTGGCGAGCGCCCCTTCGATCTCCTTGATCGCTTCGGTCTCGGTGATGCGCTGCACCGCCGCGATCTCACGCGACAGCCGGTCGAGGGCGGCTTCATAGAGCTGCCGCTCGGAGTAAGACTGCTCCGGCTGGGTGTCCGACCGGTACAAGTCGCGCACCACCTCGGCGATGGCGACAATGTCGCCGGCATTGATCTTGGCTTCGTATTCCTGCGCCCGGCGCGACCACATGGTGCGCTTGATGCGTGCGCGGCCCTTGAGAGTCTCAAGCGCGCGCTTGACGAGCGGCGCCTCGGCCAGCTTGCGCATGCCTACGGATACGATTTTCGCGGTCGGAACCCGCAGGGTCATCTTGTCCTTGATGAAGTTAATGACGAACAGTTCGAGCTTAGCGCCCGCAACCTCCTGCTCCTCGATCGCGATGATCTGGCCGACCCCATGGGCCGGATAGACGATAAACTCGTTAGTTTTGAAGCCTTGTCGTTGCGTAGTCTTTTTATTGCTAGTCATTCCGGGCACGACTCCTTCGCCGGGCCCTTTTCGGGTACCGGCCATCTTGGCTGCGGGAGCCCCACCGCGGACTGCACCGCGAGAGGCGTGGGAGGTCCGCCGCACTGCAGCAGACTTTTTGGATCCGCGGCTCATGCCGGCGGAGCCTTTCTTTGCTTTATGACGCGTTTTTCCTGCCACTGCTCACGCGTGGATCGCACGCCCTCTAAACTGGAAACCGTGGAACTCAGCCACCGAAAAATAATGCTCCCGAATGGGGAGCGCACCGGTGGCAACGTCGTTCCTATCCATTTTTTCTATATATAGCACATTTTTAGGCGGAATCAAAGTCTTATGGCGACGTAGAATGGCGGTTTCCCTTCGCCAATCGTGCAATTTTGGCTAAATCGGTTAACGCCGCGCAACAAAATAACAAGCACTACAGCCGGTGATGGTAGCCGGAAGAGCCTCAATCCCCGGTTCCAGATTGCGGTGCAAAGAACTTCTTGAACTTCTCTGGTACACCGTCCCAATCCTTAGCGTCCGGCGGCGCCTCTTTCTTAACCGTGATATTCGCCCAGGTTTTTGAGTACTCGGCGTTCAACTCAAGCCATTTTTCGAGACCAGCCTCGGTATCCGGCTTGATCGCCTCGGCGGGGCATTCCGGCTCACACACGCCACAATCGATGCATTCGTCCGGGTGGATGACGAGCATGTTCTCGCCTTCGTAGAAGCAATCCACCGGACACACCTCTACGCAGTCCATGTATTTGCATTTAATGCAGTTTTCGACGACGACGTAAGTCATTCCCCACTCCGGCCACCAGCTCGCAACGCTGCCTAACGTAACACCAGATAAGCTGCAACCAGCGCGGCTACCACCTGCCCGACCTAACCGACCCTTCCGGAAGGAAAGAAGCCCCCGCGCACTGATTCTCAGGTCAAATCGCGGTAAAGTGCACGCGCAACCGGTGGGCCGCCGCGCCTTTCGCACACGCTTTCGATCCGAACGACCCTCACAGTCCGGTCAAGCGCAACCGTCACCACATCGCCAACTCGCAACGGGTGGCTGGCGGACGTCATGCGCTTGCCGTTGACCCGAACGAACCCTGCCGTCGTAAGCGCCGCGGCATCGGTCCGGGTCCGCACCATCCGGGCATGCCACAGCCATTTGTCGATACGCTGACGTTCTAATTTCTTGGCACTGATGCTCAAGACGGCTCTTTGTTCGTCTGTTCCAGTTGCTGTTTGAGCGCGGCAAGCTTGGCGAATGGGGAGTTCGGATCCGGCTGCTTGTCGCGCCCGCCCGAACCGCCGCCCGCGGGCTTTGCGTAATACTGTTCGCGTTCTGCCCGCTCGACACGATCGCCGCGTTCGCGCCGCGGTCGTTCACGACGAGCGGTGTGGCCTTGCCGATCCGCGCGCTCGTCTTGGCGCTCCATCCGGTGATGGCGGTCATGACGCTCCTGCCGTTTTTCCCGGTCCGGCCCGCCACGATCATGAGCCGGGCGGCGCGGGCCTCGCGCCGGCTGTGCGGATTCGGATGGAGTCGACCCCACATCGGTCGAGCTTGTGGCCGGCGCCACCGACGCATCCGCAGCGGCGGTCTGCGATTGCTGTGGACGCTGGCGACGAGACCGAGGCGGTCGCCGCTCGGACCGACCAGCGGGACGCCACACTTCGACAAACGCTGGCTCCTCAACTGGCTTGCTCTCAGGCGGCGTTATTGGCGTGTCAGCCGAGGCAGTGGTTTCGACGCCAATGGACTCGGCCGCGAGTGCAGACGTTGCCACCACGGGAACAGTCTCCGGCGCAGCTTCCTGTGCCAAGAGCTGGGGCTCGGGCAGTAACGAGCGTGACTGCGGCTCCGCAACCGGTTCGACGTTTTGTGCGGGCAAAGCGGCAGCTGCTTCGACTGACGCTTCGGCTTCATTTTCTGTTGGCGCGGGCGATCCGTCGCCGACAGCAGGCGCTTCAATCGCAACTCCGGGCGCCGATATAGCGGGCTCGGCAGGTTTCGGCTTGCGATCCATGCGATAACCGAGCGAGCGCAAGACCGAGGCGAAGTCATCGCCCGACGCGCCAGTAAGCGACGTCATCGCACTGGTGACAAGAAAGCCGCGTCCGTCGAATACACCGTCGGGTTTGGGGCCCGGTGCACCTTCGCGCCACGACAGTGCCGGGCGGATAAGATCCGCAAGCCGTTCCAGGATATCGACGCGCACAGCGCGCTCCCCGCAAATACGATAACCCGCGGTACGATAAAGTGCGTTAGGCGTGTCTTTGTCGATGGGGATCGATGTGCGCCCGCTCGCTGCAAGGTGCAGCAACTCGCCGACGCCCTTCGCGTCCGGACTCTCATGCTTGATTGCCCAAAGTTGCGTTGCGAGCGAACGTGGCGCGGGCTTCAGCAGTGCCGGAAGATAGATGTGGTAGGCCCCGAAGCGCACGCCGTATTTTCGCAGAGTGGCACGGGCCGGTTGGTCGAGCCCCTTCACTTCCTCGGCAACTTTTTGCCGCTCCAGCACACCAAGCGCCTCCACAAGCTGGAACGCAACACCACGGGCCATCCCGGTAACGTCATCAGCAGCCGTCAAAGAGAACAGCGGCGCAAGCAATTTTTCGATATGGGTCTTCAGCCAAAGATCAAGCCGCGTCTGGACCAGTTCGCGTGCCGGGCCAGTAAGGTGTTCGTCAGCGATGACCCGCACCCGCGGGCGCAAAGTATCGTCGCCGGCGACCAATTTCCCGACGAGATCGCCGGTCCAACGCAGCACACCGTCGGTCGCCAGAACGATCTGATCGTTTGAAGCCTGCGAAATTCTGGTAGCGCGCGCCTCGATTTCGCCGGCCAATACTTTTTGCGCGGCGGCGTTGAGCGCTTTTGCTTCCGAGCCGGCGGCGGAGGCGTCGGGCGCGAACATGAAGCCGTCGAGCCGGCCGATGACATGGCCCTCGACCGTTACCTCACCAGACTTCCCGATTTCGGTTTCCAACATTGCGTTTTCTCGAAGCCGCCGCATCAACACGCTGGTGCGGCGGTCGACGAAACGTTCGGCCAAACGTTCATGCAGCGCATCGGACAATTTGTCCTCAACTGCGCGCGTGACGCCTTGCCAATGGTCCGGATCGGCAAGCCAATCCGGGCGGTTGGCAACGAAAGTCCAAGTCCTGACATGCGCTATCCGGTTGGAGAGAGTGTCGATGTCGCCGTCGGTCCGGTCGGCAAGAGCAACCTGACGAGCGAACCAATCGACGGGGATGTTACCCTCTCGCATCAAGAATCCATAGAGGGTAACGGCCAATTCGGCATGGGTCGCAGGTGCAATCTTTCGATAGTCGGGAACCTGGCAGACATCCCACAATCGCGCGATAGCCGCGCGGTCGCGCGCGAGGGCGCGCACATCCTCGTCGCGCGCAGCATGTTCCAGAACCAATATGTCTTCGCCAATGGGCGCGCGTGTTAGCCCTTGCTCATTTGGCGTAGTCGCAAGCGAGGCCTGCAGGGCACCAATCGACGCGAAATCAAGATTCGTATTGCGCCATTGCAGCAACCGAACAGATTCGAAGCTGTGACTTTCGAGGGCCTGCACAAGCTCTGGCTCGAAAGGATCGCATCGGCCGGTTGTGCCAAATGTGCCGTCGCGTGTGGCCCTCCCGGCGCGGCCCGCGATCTGGGCAAGCTCGGCCGGATTCAGCTTCCTGAACTGATAGCCGTCGAATTTTCGGTCGGAGCCAAACGCGACATGATCTACGTCGAGGTTGAGCCCCATCCCGATCGCATCGGTCGCCACCAGGTAGTCGACATCGCCGGACTGGTATAGCGCTACTTGCGCGTTGCGCGTGCGCGGCGAAAGTGCGCCAAGCACAACAGCCGCGCCGCCGCGCTGACGGCGGATCAACTCGGCAATGGCGTAAACTTCCTCCGCAGAAAATGCGACGATCGCAGATTTCGGCGGCAACCGGGTCAGCTTTTTTTCCCCGGCGTAAGTGAGCGTGGACAGTCGCGGCCGGCTGATAACATGGGCACCGGGCAACAATTTCTCCACCATCGGCCGAATGGTGGCTGCACCAAGCACCAAGGTCTCTTCGCGAGCGCGGGCATTAAGCATGCGATCGGTAAAGACGTGACCGCGCTCAAAATCGGCACCCAACTGGACTTCATCGACGGCGAGGAATGCGACATCGAGATCGCGCGGCATCGCTTCGACTGTGCAAATCCAGAATCGTGGGTTCAGCGGCTTGATCTTTTCCTCGCCGGTGACCAAAGCGACCGCGTCCTTGCCCACCCGGTCAACGACCTTGTTGTAGACCTCGCGCGCCAGCAGACGTAGCGGCAGCCCGATTACGCCGCTGGAATGCGCCAACATGCGCTCAATGGCGAGGTGGGTCTTTCCGGTGTTGGTGGGGCCTAGCACCGCCGTGACACCGGCGCCGCGGGTTCGCGATGCTCGGGTAGGCTGCTGGGAAAAGCTGATGGTCATTACGCGTTCGGACTGGCGGGAGAGCTTTGGAGCGAGCCCCCACGGGCTCCCTGTATCACAATGCGACGACAAACATGGGCATGATTAAGCTTTAGAACGAGTCTGGAACGAAACGCGCCCGAATCACTGACTCCGGAGCTGTATGGCTTCGTTCACGGCGACATCTGGAGAGCAGTGGCAACGCAGCCACAAGATGGAGTAGCGGGGCATCGATTCAAGTGCGCTTTGGCCCCCTTAAAGGTTAACGCGAATGTGGATGCGTGCGGGGCCCAAGAGTCAAGGGGGCACTACTGTGTCTTCATGCCATTGGCACCGGCCTGGATCGGGGTCGAAACAAATTCCGAGGCTTCGAGAATCGCTTGCCCGATCGGCGTAGGGCCTTGCGCGCGGATCGGCACCAAGACACGAGTTCCGGTGACCGGCGCGAGCCAAATCTCCATGTCGCGCTGCCTGGCGAGATATCTGATCGTTGTTCGCGTTGGAACAAAGCCTGCGACCGGCGTGAAATATACCGCGCAAACCACAACCGGCCCGGAATAGCCCTTGGCCGCCTTCACCCTTTCCATGCGCTTGAAGGCGAATTGCATGTCGTAACGCAGCCGACCGTCGAACACTTCGTGCGTGCGTTGGCAGGCTTCGGGCACGAGGGGATCACCGGTGCCCGGCATGCGCACCATCGAGGCAGTCATTGGATCGAGAACACCGCGCTGAGATGTCTCGGTAATCGGCACGCGCGTGGGGTCGTCGTCGGCCGGCGGGTCCACCTTGTATTCTTTCACATTGCCGTTGCTGATGGCGATGCGGATCGAGTCGATCCTCTTGCCGCGACCGGTGATGGTTGCCGTATAGATCGAGGAAAGAGCCCGCCCGCCATTTAGAGTACCGCGTGCGGTGGCGTTGCCCTGGCCGCCAGTGAAGGCACGCAGCAGCCCTGACGTTTGCCCATTTACCGTCGCGCTGTATTGCGTATCCGTGACGTCGATGATCCAGCTGCCAGTTCCAATGGGTATCCCTGCAATCGTCGCCGAGTAATGGGCTTCGAGGCGTGCTTGCGCCCGTGCCGGCGCAACCAGGCCGGTAACAGCCAGGACCACCAAGGCGGACGCCAGGGGCAAACGCTGTATCAGTGGACGCAAAATTCGATCCTTCCGCGCGCCGGCACTATTGAACGTTCCGCGACTGAGGCACCCGACAATATCACCCGCGGGGCAATCGAGCACGCAGGATTGGCCGTGCGCGGGCCACAGAGTTAATACGGCCGACACACGCATTACGTCGGCGCGGATTTCGTCGAAACTGTGTTCGCTGACCGTGCGGGCCGATGATGGTCCTGAAAAATTCCCTAAATCCCGCCAATCGCTCGGCTTGACTTCCAACCTCGCTCTCTATACGTCCGCCATCTTAATCAGACGATTGATCGGAGCCGGCACGTTTTCGTGCCGGTATTGTTGAGGACTTAGCCATGTCATGGCGTTGCGACCTGACCGGTAAAAGGCCACTGGTCGGCCACAAAGTGAGCCACTCCAATATCAAGACGAAGCGTCGGTTTCTTCCGAACCTGCGCAACGTCACGCTGATCTCGGACACCCTCGGCCGCAGGGTCCGCTTACGCGTTTCAGCCAATGCCCTGAAGACGGTCGATCATCGCGGCGGACTCGATGCATTCTTGCTCAAGGCAAAGGATGAGGAGTTGGCTCCGCGGATGCTCGATCTCAAGCGCCAAATTGCAAAGAAGCGCGCGGCTAAGGCAGGCTGACCCGTCTATCCAAGCCCGGATCGGCAACGCTCGGCCTCATGTCGGGCATGCACGTTTCCTTGGGTATCGCCATTTCATAATGGCGCTGACATTTACCGCCCCACCACTGCAAATTGCAGAAGCAGACTGCGCTGGAGAACAGAGAAATTGTCGTCGGATACAACGGTGATGATCGTTTCACCGCCAGCAGTGCGATGGATTGAAATTCCTTCCATGTTATCGATCTGATACCCGAGATCGGCTTCGATCATTGAACGGCCGTCGAGCACCGCACCCTCTTTGAGACTTGAGAGAGGTACGCGGCGCATGCGCATCCCGATGCCGCGTACGATGGAAAAACGCCGCTCAAGCAGCAACAAATCGTCGGGCGGAATAATCGTGCAGTCGCTGACGTCGAAATCCTCAGTCCGCTTGATGCTAAAACGCGTGACGTGGTCCGCACCGATCAGAAATGATCGCAAATTGCCGGCACCGTCGAGGCTGTGCTCGGAAACCGCGATCAACTCCCCTGCTAGCGACCCCTGCTGAGGTGCCGCAACACATTCGAGGCTCTTGTTGTATGTGAGAGTCTTGAAGTCCGCCGGCACGCTGATCGGCTTCCCCCGAGCGAGCAATCCATCGCGCCGATAGTCAAAACGGACAATCTGTTCGACCCGCTCTATGCCCACATAGAGCACGCCGTCGCGTTCGGCGAGAGACTCGGTATCGTACCAACCACGGGCGGCGAGTGGCCTTCCATCGGAACCCAGAACCGGCGCCATTTCCGCGTCGGCAATGCCGGTTGGTCTGCCGTTGCGATAAATAATCCGGCCGCGCAACCATGAGCCTTTATCGGTAACCGCGATGAATCGGTTGCCGCCCGGTTCCACATGGAGACCCGAGATACCGCCGAAGGCCGGGTGTTTCGACTCGAGCGCCAGCCCTCCGCGGAATTCCAGGTCGCCGAAGCGCACTCTTGATGGGTCGCGATCGTCAAACGAAGTTATTGGCGTTGCATCGATAACGATGCGCACGGGCGCGGTCGCATAACGGGGCGCAGCAAAAGCAACGACGGCGGCCAACACAAGCAGCAGAACGCCGGCAACCAGCGGGCGGCCACGCAAAAGGCTCAAACAACCCGCCTCCGTGGGCGCGGGCTTCGCCATTCGGCCGCGGCGTGCTCTTCAAACAGCTCGGCTAGCTTCTCGGTCATCGCGCCGCCGAGTTCCTCGGCATCGACGATCGTCACCGCACGGCGATAGTAGCGCGTGACGTCATGACCGATGCCAATGGCAATCAATTCAACCGGGGATCGAGTTTCGATTTCCTCGATCACCCAGCGCAGATGACGCTCGAGGTAATTGCCTGGATTGACCGACAGTGTGGAATCGTCAACCGGCGCACCGTCGGAAATCATCATCAGAATCTTGCGTTGCTCGGTCCGCGCCAGCAGACGCTTGTGCGCCCAGTCCAGCGCTTCGCCGTCGATATTCTCCTTCAGCAAACCCTCGCGCATCATTAGGCCAAGGTTTTTGCGCGCCCGGCGCCAGGGCGCATCGGCCGATTTGTAGATGATATGACGCAGGTCGTTCAGCCGCCCAGGATTTGTCGGTTTACCGGCGGTCAACCAATGCTCGCGCGACTGTCCGCCCTTCCACGCACGAGTCGTGAAGCCGAGAATTTCGACCTTAACGCCGCAGCGTTCAAGCGTGCGTGCGAGAATGTCGGCACAGGTGGCAGCGACCGTGATCGGGCGACCACGCATCGAACCCGAATTGTCGAGCAACAAGGTCACAACCGTGTCGCGGAACGCGGTATCTTTTTCGGCTTTGAACGAAAGCGGATGCAAAGGATCGACGATGATGCGCGACAACCGCGCCGGATCAAGCTGGCCCTCCTCCAGGTCGAATTCCCACGACCGATTCTGTTGGGCCATCAACCGCCGTTGCAGCCGGTTGGCAAGACGCGCGACGACGCCCTGCAGATGCGAGAGCTGCTTGTCGAGGTAACCACGCAGCCGGTCCAGCTCTTCTGCCTCGCACAGGTCTTCAGCGGCAACCGTCTCGTCGAATTTGGTGGTGAAGGCCCGATAGTCCGGTCCGCGCGGTTCGTTCGCGCCAAAATGGCGCGGTCGCTGCGGTTCGCCGGGCGTTTCGGCATCACCCATGTCCGTGTCATCAGCCATATCGGCAGTCGGCGCCTCGACCGCTTCGGCCGCGGCATCGGGCATGTCCTCGGCGGACACCTGCGTGTCCTCCATGCTCATGCGCTGCATTTCGTCGGAATCGGCGGCATCACCATCTTCGCCGGACTCCTGCTTGCGGCGATCCTGCTCGCTTTCGTCCTCCTCGTCCTCCGAGTCGCGGCTGCGATCCTCGCCCATTTCGAGAGCATCCAACAAATCATGAACGACATCGCTGAATTGTCGCTGATCCTCGACCAGATTCTCCAGCCGGTCGAGATCG
>JANWKN010000201.1 GCA_025451355.1 Pseudolabrys sp.
CGACACGCGCGACCACAACAGACAACGAGCACATCGACGCCCGTGCACAAATACGACATCCGCGTTCGTAGTTTCACCATCGGGTGATTTGCCCATTGTAGGCGGCGCAGCCGGTGTAGTCTCAAATAATACTGAAAGAAGAAGGATGTACCGGTCCCGCCGGCCGCCGATCGACGTGTGAGTTTTGCTGCAGGGACACGGGTTGGGTGGATCGCATGAAGTCGATGAGAGGTTTGCGTGTTGTCGTCGTGATTGACAGTGAGCACGGCCACATGTTGGCCGCCCGTCTGCGACGCATGGAGGTGGCACAGGTCACGGCGGTGAGGGGCCTCGAGGAGGCGCGGCTTTTGTGTCAGTCCGGAAACGCTGATGCCTGTCTCGTTGCCGTCGACGCCCCGGTCCCCGATGGCGTACCGATGCAGGAAAGCGATGCTCCCGGACGACATTGCGGAATTCTCCCATTGTTACGCCCCACCTGCGCCGAGCCGCTCGTCGTGGTGGTTATCTTGCAGCGATTTCTGCGACAATCCCGCCGCGGATGCTCTATCGCCGCCTCGGCGCGGCCCTTCAGGGCCGCCATGCGGTGCGCAGGGAGCCACGCTGGCTGGCAAGGGGAATGCCCCTGGCTGGCTATTCAAATTCGGCCGTTTTCGGCAAGCCGACCCTGCATTGACGCTTCCTTTCAGCTTGCTAGTTTCGGACTCCAGCCCTGAAGGAGCCCGTCATGAAAAGCCTCGACGCGGTGCTGAGCCGCATCGACCAGGATATTGACCGCAGCGTGGAGCGCCTGTTCGCGCTGTTACGGATCGCCTCGGTTTCGACCGATCCGGCCTACAAGGATCAATGCCGCGCAGCCGCCGAGCATGTCGCCGCAGATCTCAAGTCAATCGGTTTTGAAGCCTCGGTGCGCCCGACGGCGGGTCACCCGGTCGTGGTCGGCAAGTCGAACGGAGTGGCGGGCCCGCGTGTTCTTTTTTACGGCCACTACGACGTCCAGCCGGTCGATCCTCTCAATCTATGGAAGACGCCGCCGTTCGAGCCGCGCATCGAAACCTTGGCGGATGGGCGCAAGATTATCGTCGCGCGCGGTGCCTGCGATGACAAAGGTCAGGCAATGACGTTCATCGAGGCCTGCCGTGCCTTCAAGGCCGTCACGGGAAAGCTGCCATTGCCGATCACTATGATGATCGAAGGCGAGGAAGAATGCGGGTCAAAGAACCTGTTCGGCTTCGTTCGCGACAATGCCGCTGAATTCAAACTTGACCTGGCGCTCGTTTGCGATACGGCGATGTGGGACCAGAAAACGCCCGCGGTGACGACTTCGCTTCGCGGGCTGGTCTACGAAGACGTGAAGATCATCTGCGCCGACCGCGATCTGCACTCTGGGGTGTTCGGAGGCGCTGCGCAAAATCCGTTGCGGCTTTTATCCGAGATCCTCGGTTCGATGTGGGATCAGAGCGGACGCGTCACCATCCCCGGCTTCTACGAAGGGGTCAAAGAGCTCCCCGCCGATATCAAGGCCGATCTGAAAGGCCTTGGCCTGACGGCGGAGAAATTCCTTGGCCCGATCGGACTGAAGCAGCCCTCTGGTGAGAAGGACCGTATGTTGATCGAAATGATCACCACGCGTCCGACCGCCGAGGTCAATGGCATCATCGGCGGCTATACGGGGGAGGGCGCGAAAACTGTCATTCCGGGCGAGGCCAGCGCAAAGGTTTCCTTCCGTCTCGTTGGCGAGCAAAACCCGGAGAAAATCCGCGATGCCTTCCGCGCTTTCGTACGCGCGCGGTTGCCGGCCGACTGCAAGGTCGAATTCGGTAATTTTGGTCTCGCGCCGCCGATCCAGCTTTCGTTCGACAATCCAGCTCTTACCAAGGCGCGTGCCGTGCTTGCCAAGGAATGGGGACACAAGGCGGTCGCCGTGGGCGCGGGCGGCTCCATCCCGATCGTCGCCGACTTCAAGGAAGTCCTAGGTATGGATTCATTGCTCGTCGGCTTCGCTCTCGATGATGACCGCGTGCATTCCCCGAACGAGAAGTTCGATCTGAACTGCTATCACAAAGGCATTAGGAGCTGGGCGCGCATCCTCGATGCCTTGTCGACGAGCTAACGATTTATTTCAGCTGATCGGCAACTTTATCGATGCCGGCTTGCGAGCCGACGTCATCCTTGCCGGGCGAACCGGAGACACCGACCGCGCCAACGACTTCACTGCCTGCCTTGATCGGCAGTCCGCCGGCTAGCGCCAGCACGCGCGTATATTGGCGCGAGCCGAGCCTCTCGGTCAATCGCTTGACGAAGTCGGCGGAGGGCTGGCTGAACGTGCGTGCGGTACAGGCCTTGCGTTCGGCGCCTTCAGGGGTGTGCAGGCCAGCACCATCCCCACGCAACATCACGATCGGAAGGCCAGCACGGTCGGCGACCGTTACCGAAACCTTGAACCCCATGCTTTCGCACTGGGCGACGGCGGCCTGGGCGATCGTCGGCGCCATCGCGAGTAAAATGTTTTTTTGCGTGACCAGCCCTTGCGCGGCAACCGCTGTCGAAAGCGTGGTTGTCAGAGCCAGGCCCGCGAGAGTTCTTGCTATCGGCGACATGCACAACTCCCTCAAATTTCCGGATACGAGAACTTACCCCGTGCGCTACGGCTTATTTCAGGATGGTGGTTATCATTTTTTCAGTTTGTAGCCGGTCTTGAACATCCACCAGACCGTGATCAGGCAGACAACAAGGAACAGTAAAGTCATGCCGACGCTAACCGTGTGGCTGACATCTGAAATTTCGAAGAAGCTCCAGCGGAAGCCGCTGATCAGATAAACTACTGGATTGAACAGGGAGATGGTTTGCCAGACTGGCGGTAATACGCTGGTTGAATAGAAGGTGCCGCCAAGAAAGGTCAGCGGTGTGACAATCAGAAGCGGCACGATCTGCAGTTTTTCGAAACCGTCGGCCCAGATCCCGATAATAAAGCCGAGGAGGCTGAAGGTCGCCGCCGTCAGCACGAGGAACGTGACCATCCAGAACGGATGCTCAATGCGCAACGGCACGAACAGCCACGAGGTCGCCAGGATGATCAGGCCAAGGATGATCGACTTGGTGGCTGCCGCGCCGACGTAACCCAGCACGATTTCGAACGGCGACACCGGCGCCGAGAGGATTTCATATATCGTCCCCGTGAAGCGTGGAAAATATATTCCGAAAGATGCGTTCATCGTGCTCTGGGTGAGCAGGGTGAGCATGATCAGCCCCGGCACTATGAATGACCCGTACGGCACGCCCTCGATTTCGGTGATGCGGGAACCGATGGCAGCGCCGAACACGACAAAATAGAGCGAGGTGGAGAGCACCGGCGAAACGATGCTTTGCCAGATGGTGCGTCGGGTGCGCGCCATCTCGAAGTTATAGATTGCCTGGACAGCTTTCAGATTCATTGTCTGTCGCTTACCAGTCCGACGAAGATGTCTTCCAGCGAGCTCTGCGTCGTCTGCAGGTCACGGATTCGCAGTCCTGCGCGCGACAATTCACCGAGAAGCGTCGCCACGCCCGTGCGCTCGGCCTTGGTATCGTAATTGTAGATGAGAGTGCTACCGTCCTCGCCAATCGTTAGCTTGAACGCGGACAGTTCGGCCGGAAGCGCGTGTAGCTGCTGTTGAAGCTGCAGAGTCAGCTGCTTCTTGCCAAGCTTGCGCATCAGCTCGGCCTTTTCTTCGACCAGGATGATTCCGCCCTTGTTGATCACTCCGATGCGGTCGGCCATGTCTTCCGCTTCTTCAATGTAATGTGTGGTCAGGATGATGGTGACGCCGGAATCCCGCAGGTCGCGCACGACCTGCCACATGTCTTTGCGCAGTTCGACATCGACGCCGGCGGTCGGCTCATCCAGGAAGAGAACTTGCGGTTCGTGCGAGAGCGCCTTTGCGATCAGCACGCGACGTTTCATGCCGCCTGAGAGCGTCATGATCTTGTCGTCCTTTTTGTCCCAAAGCGACAGCGCGCGCAGCACTTTCTCGATGTAGGCGGGGTTCTTTGGCTTATTGAATAGGCCGCGGCTGAAGGAAACGGTCGCCCAAACACTTTCAAATGCGTCGGTGTGCAGTTCCTGCGGCACCAACCCGATCAGAGAGCGAGCCGCGCGGTAATCAGTGATGATATCGTGGCTGTCTACGGTCACTTTGCCCGCGCTCGGCACCAGGATGCCGCAGATGATGCCAATCAGTGTCGTTTTTCCGGCGCCATTGGGGCCGAGTAGCGCAAAGATCTCGCCGCGATGGATATCAAGATTGATTCGCTTAAGCGCCTCGAACCCGGACGCGTAGCGTTTCGAAAGGTTTGTGACGGAAATGATTGATTGCATGGCAAGGAACTTGAGGAGAGTCGCAGCCGCCATATAGGCTGCAAATGCGCATCGCGCCAGCCTTCTGATTGCGACGAAAGAGCTAGTCGATTTCGCTCAATGTGCTGAGCTCTTTCAGGACCTTTGCCGGCGGGAAGTCCTGGTACTCATCCGGCATATTGGAGCGATTGACCCAGATGCCCCGGAAACCCGCGCGAATGCCGGCCATTACGTCCCAGCGGTTCGATGAGACGAAAGTGACCTCGTCCGGCGAGCATCGGAATCGATCGGTGACCAGACGATAGACCTCCGGACGCGGCTTGAACATTTTCAGGACGTCGACTGAAAGAGTCGCGTCGAGTTCATCGCCGATTGCAGCCGCCTCGACGGCAGCCTTGAGCATGGACGGCGATCCGTTCGACAGAATGCCGATCTTGCGACCTTTTGCTTTCAGTGCCTTGAGCGCGGTTCGTGCGTCGGGAAAGGCATCAAGCTTGAAATACGCGTCGAGCAGCGTCGGCTTTAGCGATTTGTCGACGCTCGGTACCGACGCCAGTGCGAAGTCGAGCGCGCGCTGGGTTAGGACCCAGAAGTCCGTGTAGTGCCCGGAGAGGGTCAGGGTCCAGCTGTATTCGAGCTGCTTCGTCCGCCAGATTGCCGAGACCAGATCGGCATCGGGCCCGACCTGTACCTTGTGGCGCGCGATGGCGGCATGCACGTCGAACAACGTGCCGTAGGCGTCGAAGATGAAAACAGACGACATGGTATCCTCCAGAGCGGGCGGCTATGGTTGCAAAGGATTGCCGCGAGGGCAAAGGTACTCGCGGCTGCAACCGGGAGTAAGGAATGGCGCCGGGCCAAAGCTGGTCGAAGACGTGGACTTTTTATGAAGGCGATTGGCACGAGGGCAATCTGCCGATCATGGGCGTGCGCGATCACGCGACCTGGCTGTGCTCTTCGGTTTTCGACGGAGCCCGGACGTTCGAGGGCGTCTCGCCCGATCTCGATCTGCATTGCGAGCGGGTCAATGCATCGGCGCAGACGATGCATCTCAATCCGGTGCTTTCGACCGGAACGTGGCTCGAGCTCGTGCGCGACGGCATCAAGCGTTTCGACAAGGAGGCCGCTCTTTATATCCGCCCGATGTATTGGGCCGAGCACGGCGGGGCGCTGCTGATCGCGCCCGACCCGCAATCGACGAAATGGTGCCTCAGTGTGTACGAGGCACCGATGCGCAAACCGGACGGGTTTTCGATCACGCTGTCGCCCTATCGTAAACCGAGCCTCGAATGCATGCCCGTGAACGCCAAAGCCGGCTGTCTCTATCCCAACAATGCACGTGCGCTGATCGAGACGCAGGCGCGCGGTTTTGGCAATTGCGTCGTGCTCGATCTCTTCGGCAATGTCGCCGAGCTTGCGACGGCCAATATATTCATCGGTAAGGACGGGGTCGTGTTCACGCCGGCGCCGAACGGGACTTTTCTCAACGGCATCACGCGCCAGCGTGTGATCAAACTGTTGCGTGAAGCGGGCGTCAGCGTCGTCGAAACCACGCTGAGCTACCGTGACATTCAGAACGCCGACGAGATTTTTTCGTCAGGCAATTACTCCAAAGTGATGCCGGTGAACCGCATCGAGGAACGGTCGCTGCAACCTGGTCCGCTTTATCGCAAAGCACGTGAACTCTATTGGGACTATGCACATGCCTGAGGGCGCGGCCGGCGCGCCGGCGGGCATTGTCGGTCTCGGGTTAATGGGCGAGGTCTATGCGCGCCGGCTGATCGAAGCCAGCATTCCCGTCACCGGATTTGACATTGACCCCGCGCGGGGCGCGAGACTTAGGGAGATTGGCGGTCGTCCCGTGTCCTCTATTGCAGATCTGGCCAAATCGTCGCGTTGCGTCATCGTTGCTGTGTTCAACACCGAGCAGGTCGAGGATGTTGTCGAGAAAGAGCTCTTGCCGGCGCTCGGCGATGGCTCGGGCAAGATTGTCCTCTGCATGAGCACATGTGATCCCGATCGGGTGACTGCGCTTGCAACCCGTGTCATTCCTCGCGGGATTCGCTATCTCGATGTGCCTGTATCCGGCACCAGCGACCAGGTTCGCCGTGGCGACGGCGTGGCGTTGATCGGCGGCGATGTTGCTATCGCCGACGAAGTTAAAGATGTGTTCGATGCATTGTTCGTGCGCCGCTTCCACGTAGGCAAGATCGGCGATGGAGGTCGCACCAAACTCGCAGTCAATTTGATCCTGGGCCTTAACCGCCTCGCTTTGGCCGAGGGACTGGTGTTCGCCGAGCGTCTGGGGCTCAACCCCGCCGCCTTTCTCGACGTCGCGCGCGGCTCGGCGTCATATTCACAGGTGATGGAAACCAAAGGGCCGAAAATGGTGCGCGGCGATTTTTCCGCGGAAGGCCGGGTGAAACAGACGTTGAAGGACGTGCATCTGATGCTCGATCAGGCGGCCGCTGTCGGGCAAAAGCTTTCGATGCTCGGTGTGCATGCGGATGTACTTGAGGCCTGCGTGCGCGCCGGCGAGGCCGATCTTGACAACAGCGCCGTCATCAAGGAAATCCGGCGCCGAAAAACATAAGCTGTCCCGAACGGGGCTGAGGGAGGAATGAAATGAAGAAATCAATCGTCCTGGCGGTGACGACTGTGATGCTCGCCAGCGGGCTCGCGTCATCATCAACTTACGCACAGGAATGGCCACAGAAACCGATCCGCATCATCGTGTCCTTCGGTCCCGGCGGCGGTGCCGACATCATCGGCCGGATCTTGGCCGACTCGATGCAAGCTCAATTGGGCAAGCCAGTCGTGGTTGAGAACAAGCCCGGCGCTGGCGGCATTATCGGCAACGAAGGGGTGGCAAATGCGGACCCCGATGGCTACACGCTGGGCATCATGACGGCGGGTCAGATCATCGCCGCGGCCACGCGAAAAAATATGCGTTACGACACTTTGACCGCCTTTGCTCCGATCGGCCAAATTGCGACCGCGAGCCTGCTGATCGTCACCCGGCCGGACTTTC
>JANWKN010000202.1 GCA_025451355.1 Pseudolabrys sp.
CATCGGTGCAGTCGCCGGTCTTGGCGCCAGCCTCGACAAGAGGGTGGTCGCCGAGGGCATCGAGACGGAAGAGCAGATGAGGCAGGTCAAGGCCCATGGCTGCCACGAAGGACAAGGCCATTTCTTCGGCGAACCCATGCCCGCTGAAATCATCCGCGCACGGCTTGCAGAATCGACGAGCGTCGCACAGCTGGTTGCTTGATTCCGCCATCCTGAGGGCAAATCCGCAACTAGGGGCGACCGGCGCCGTCTCATCTTCAAGAACATTGCCTGCGTTCCCGCTTACGATTATTCCTGCTGACCATGGCCAGCCTCGACGCAGGCGGGATCGTCACGAGCGGCGGCGTGCGATTCCTCGGGCAGCGCCGGTCCTATTGGCGGTTGCTCATCCGGGGCGCCGCGCTGCTGATGGTCACCTTGGGGATATACCGTTTTTGGTTGGTCACCGATGTGCGCCGCTTTCTCTGGTCAAACACTGAAATCGCCGGCGAGCCTCTCGAATACACCGGAACGGCGCTCGAGCTGCTGATCGGCTTCCTGGTGGCGATTGCCCTTCTGATTCCGATCTACGCTGGATTTTTTCTGGCCGCACTCGATCTCGGGCTTCTCGGCAAATTGTCCGGACTCCTGGCCTTTGCCGCGCTTGGCGTGCTCGGCCAATACGCGATCTATCGCGCGCGCCGCTACCGCCTTACGCGGACCATCTACCGCGGACTGCGCTTCCATCAAAGCGGCTCGGCGTGGTCGTATGCGATCCGCGCGACGCTGTGGTGGGTCGCGACCATCGTGACCCTTGGGCTTGCCTATCCGTTCCAGATGGCAAGTCTCGAGCGCTACAAGATGCGAAATACATTCTACGGCGATTTGGCCGGCCGGTTTGAGGCGTCTGGATTTGCGCTCCTCCTCCGCGGATTGCCGATGTGGCTGTTGTTTTTTGCGCCGCTCGCACTTGCAATCAGGGGTTTCGTCGGCATCGACTGGCAAGCACTGATCGACGCGATCGCACAAGGCGGCGACGACGTGATGAGCAAGATCGAGGGCGGCAATCCGGGCCTGGGGAGCGCCATCGTCTTTGCCATGTTGATGGGAGGGACCAGCATCGTTCTGGGTGCCCTGCTCTACCCCGCCTTCCAGGCGCTCATATTGCGATGGTGGTCGTCGGGCCTGCGTTTTGGCGGGCTTGAAGTGCGATCCCGTCTACGCACGCGCGACGTTTACGGCGCCTACGCGCGTTTTGTCGGCTATGCGAGCCTGTTCAGCATCGCCATGGGAATCATCGGGACCATTGTTCTGTTCATGGCGGGCGCGGTGGTCGGCGCTGCGCTCGATACCGCCGAACAGATCACGGCAACCCTGTTGCTTCTGGTGGCCTATGTGATCACTGCGCTTGGCTTCTCGACTATCTATCGCGCCACCGTGCAGCTGTCGCTGTGGCAGCTGGGCGTGGAATCGCTGGAATTGTCGGGTCTTTCGGAGCTCGAGAAGGTCAAGGCGGCCGGCAGGCCGAGCTCGGCCCTCGGCGAGGGTCTCGCCGATGCCCTGAATGTAGGCGGCTATTGATGCCTGAACCGACCGAAGGACCGCTGCAATGAGTTCCGGAGCCGGCATCTACTTCGACGGCGTCACCAGTGCGCGCCGCGAGGTGGTCGTGGAACTCGCGCCGGCCGGCCTGAAAATTTCCAGTCGGGACGGAAAATCGTTGGCCGAGTGGCCCTACAATGAGATCGAGGAGCTTGACGCGCGCGACAATGTCCTCCGTCTCGGTCGCCTAGGCAGCACGACCCTGGAACGGCTGGAAATCCGCGACCCCGCCTTCGCCGCAGAGGTCGACGAGCACGCCGCCTATGTCGATCGCACTGGGTCCTTGCGGCAGCGTCAACGCCTGCGCGTGATCGTCTGGACCGTGGTGGCTACTGCATCGCTCCTACTGGTCGCCTGGTTCGGGGTGCCGGCGATTGCGGCGCGCCTGACACCTTTGCTGCCTATTTCCGTTGAGCGGAAACTGGGCGATGCCGTCGATGTGCAGGTACGTGGCATGCTCGACACGGGTAAGCACGACACCGCGTTCGAGTGTGGCACGGCTCCCGCGGAAATACCGGGACGTAACGCGCTCAACAAAGTAATGCAGCGGCTCGAAGTCGCCGCGGCTCTTCCTATACCCCTGCGGACGAGCGTCGTGCGCCGTGACGAGGCCAATGCCATAGCCTTGCCTGGCGGACGCGTGTATGTCTTTCGCGGACTGATCGACAAGGCCGAGAATGCGGACGAAATTGCCGGCGTAATCGCACATGAAATCGGCCACGTCGCACATCGGGATGGCACCAGAGCGATTTTGGAAGGGGCAGGCCTCTCTTTCCTGTTCGGAATGCTGCTTGGAGATTTCGTGGGCGGCGGCGCTGTTGTTTTCGCCGCAAAGAGCGTGTTGCAATCATCTTATACGCGCGAAGCTGAAACGGCGGCGGACTCTTATGGTACCGATCTCATGAACAAGGCCGACGCCGATGCGCGCGCACTTGCGAATATGTTGGAAAAAATCGGCGGTGCCACGGAACCGGGCATGACAATTCTGATGGATCACCCCGAAACCAAGGCGCGAGTCGCGGCCATCCGACGAAACGCGGCCTCACGGCCATCCTCGCCCCTTCTCGAACCCAGCGAATGGGCAGCGCTCAAGAAAATCTGCTCGGGACTGTAAACATGGCGCGACGTCCGTTCCCTGATGAACCGGTGTCGAGGATCGCAATATGGTCCTCGAGATTGGCTCTATTCGCGATGGCGGTCGCCGCCATATCGGTCATCATTGTCCGGTCCGGCCTATTGGAGATTGTACCGGCACTTGCAACATTCGCCGCCGCCTTGGTTTTTGCCGGGATCGCTATTTTGTTTGCGTTCGCGGCCTTCGTCGTCATCTGGCGGCAGGGAACGGGTGGGCTTGGCCGCGCGCTACTCGCTTTATTTCTAGGTCTGGCACTGCTCGCCTACCCAGCGTATCTCGGCACCCGCGCGTGGCGATTACCAGCAATTTCCGACGTCACCACCGACACGACCAACCCGCCCCGCTTCGACGTGCTGGCGCGTCTGCGCCCGCGCGGACGCACGGACTACCCCGGTCCAGCGGTAGCGGCGCTCCAGCGGACAGCTTATCCCGATGTCATTCCGCTCGATCTCGATGTCCCGACCAAAATTGCCTATGACGCCGCGCTCGCACTTGTGACCAAACGCAAATGGTACATCGGCGATACGCGGCCGCCGACGCTGGCGCGGCGCGACGGCGTGATCGAAGCGGTGGCGCGCACCCCGATTATGGGTTTCCGTGACGACGTCGTCATTCGGATAACTCCAGTCGGCCAGGGCGCTCGCGTCGACATGCGGTCGGCGTCCCGTTTCGGCAACCACGATCTCGGCGCGAATGCTTCGCGAATTCGCAGCTTGCTTGGAGATATAGACGAGGTGATCAGCTCCGCGCCTGAACCACGGTCGCTCCCGGAGAAAAAGGCTCCGCCGACGAAAAAGGGACAACCCGAAAAGCGTCAGCCGGCCAAGCGATAAATACCGTTGATCGCCGGTTGGCCATCGGTCTCAACCACGCCGCGCGCCACCAGATCCTCAAGATGGGCAAGAACGGAGAGTCCGGCCGCTCCGGTCAGGCGCGGATCGATGCCGATATAAATCGCACGCACGATCGTCGGAATATCCGTCGCACCCTTCGACAAACGATGCAGGATCGAATCCTCGCGGGCCTTGCGATGGAGGATGTAATAATTGACGAACCGCGGGGCGTCGGCGATGACCGGACCGTGGCCCGGCAGGTAGACCGTTTCCGAGCGCCGCGCGAGCTTTGCTAATGAGTGCATATAGTCACTCATGGCCCCGTCCGGCGGAGCGACAATCGAGGTCGCCCAGCCCATGACATGATCGCCGGCGAACAGCGTTGATTTCCCTTTCAATGCGTAGGCCATGTGGTTGGCGGTGTGCCCCGGCGTTGTGACAGCTTCAATCGCCCAGTCATCGCCCGAAACAACCTCGCCGTCCCGCAGCGCTACATCCGGCCGAAAGTCGCGATCGGCGCTGGCGTCGAGCGGGTTGTGCTCACCTATGTGAAGGGGCCGGGCGGCCCGATGCGGCCCTTCGGCGTAAACCGAAGCACCGGTCGCCTTCTTGATGGCCGGCACCGCCGGCGAATGATCCCGATGGGTATGCGTCACAAAAATGTGCGTGACGGTTTCGTTTCGCACGGCGTCGAGCAAAGCGCCGATATGGACCGGATCGTCTGGGCCGGGATCGACGATCGCCACCTTCCCGCGGCCGATGATGTAGCTGACCGTACCCTTGAACGTGAATGGGCCGGGATTGTTGGCCATGATCCGGCGCACACCCGGCGTCGGCTCGTCCACCACATCGGGGGCGAGATCGAGATTCTTGTCGAAAGGGATGTCTTCACTCATGCCGGTCACCGGATTTTCCGGGTTGGCCTATCACCATTCGGCCAAGTTCACATCCCGGCAATTTCGCGGATGCGGGTTGCGTTAATGGATTTCCGGTTCGGGGATCGCCCCGTTCGGCGCGAGAAAGTCGAAATCGCAACCTTCGTCGGCCTGGCCGATGTGTTGCGAATAAAGCGCGCCATAGCCTCGCGGGTAGCGCGGTGCCGGCGGCTTCCAGGCGGCGCGACGACGGGCAATTTCCTCCTCCGCGACGTGCAAATGGATCCGGCGCGCCGGCACATCTACCTCGATCTCATCGCCTGTTTTGACGAACGCAAGAGGTCCGCCGACAAAGCTTTCCGGAGCGACGTGGAGAATGCAGGCGCCATAGCTTGTGCCGCTCATGCGCGCATCGGAAACGCGCAGCATGTCGCGAACGCCGTGTTTCACGAGCTTTTTCGGGATCGGCAGCATGCCCCATTCGGGCATGCCGGGACCGCCTTTGGGGCCGCCGTTCTTAAGCACGAGGATATGGTCGGGCGTCACATCGAGATCGTCGCGTTCGACCTCGTGCGCCATGTGATCGTAGTCCTCGAATGCGATCACCTTGCCGCGGTGACGCAACAAGCGCTTGTCGGCTGCCGACGGTTTCATCACGCAGCCGCGCGGAGCAAGATTGCCGGTCAATACCGCGGTCGCCCCGTCCCGCGAAACGGGATCGGATAGCGGACGGATCACATCGCGCTTGTAGACCTCTAAGCCGGCAATATTTTCGCCGAGGCTCGTGCCGGTAACCGTGAGGCAGGACAGATCGAGCGCGCCGTTAAGTTCCGTCATCAGCGCCCGCAGTCCGCCCGCATAAAAGAAATCTTCCATCAGGAATTTCCCTGACGGCCGCACATTGGCGAGCACGGGAATTTCCCGCGAAATCTCGTCGAAACGCTTCATGTCCAGCTTGATGCCAGCGCGGCGCGCCATGGCAACAACGTGAATGATTGCATTGGTCGAGCCTCCCATCGCCATATGCACGCGTATCGCATTGTCGAACGCGGCGGGCGTGAGAATGTTTTGCGGCACGAGGTCGTCCCACACCATGTCGACGATGCGCCGGCCGGAGGCGGCGCACATGCGTGGATGAGCTGCATCGGGAGCTGGAATCGATGACGCACCGGGTATCGTCAGTCCCAGAGTTTCAGCGATCGCCATCATCGTCGCCGCCGTGCCCATCACCATACAGGTCCCGAAGCTGCGCGCGATCCCGCCTTCTAGCTCGGTCCAGTCGGACTCGCTGATGCGACCAGCGCGTTTTTCATCCCAGTATTTCCAGGCGTCGGAGCCCGAACCGAGTTCAAGTCCACGCCAGTTGCCGCGCAGCTGCGGCCCCGCCGGCACATAGATCGCCGGCAGGCCCATGCTGATCGCCCCCATGATCAAAGCGGGCGTGGTCTTGTCGCAACCGCCCATGAGCACAGCGCCGTCGATCGGATGGCTGCGCAGCAGTTCTTCCGTCTCCATCGCCAGCAAATTGCGATAGAGCATGGCCGATGGCTTCACGAAGGGTTCCGACAGCGACATTGCCGGCAATTCGACCGGGAACCCACCGGCCTGCAACACGCCGCGTTTCACGTCTTCCGCGCGATCGCGCAGATGCGTGTGGCAGAAATTGATGTCGCTCCAGGTATTGATGATGCCGATCACCGGCTTGCCGCGGAAGTCGGCCGTATCGAAGCCGCCCTGCCGCAGCCGCGCGCGGTGCCCGAACGCACGCAGATCATTAACGCCGAGCCAGCGATGGCTGCGCAGCTCTTCAGGACGCTTACGTTTGCTCATTCTTACAGGGGCACTAAGTGCGTTAGTTGACCGACAGGTCGGCCGCGCGAACCACCTTTTCCCATTTTGCGGTCTCGTCGGCAACGAGCTTGCCGAAATCTTCGGGCGTTCCGGGGATCGGCGTGCCGCCCAGCTCCTTGAGTTTGGCGATCATCCCAGGATCCTTCAGCGCCAGATTGATTTCCTTGTTCAACACCTCGACGATTTCCTTCGGCGTTCCGCTCGGGACGCCGAATCCGAAAAACGCGCTCGCCTCATAGCCCGGGACTGTTTCGGCAACGGTCGGAACATCGGGCAGTTCGTCAGAGCGTTGGGCGGTCGTCACCGCCAAAGCCCGCAACTTGCCCGCTTTGATGTGGCCGATCGACGACGGTAGATTGTCGAACGTGATCTGCACCTGGCCGCCGAGCAGATCGGTGAGCATCGGCGCCGACCCTTTGTAAGGCACGTGCGTCATTTTCGTTCCGGTCATCATCTTGAAGAGCTCGCCGGAGAGATGGATCGACGTGCCATTGCCCGATGATGCTACGTTCACCTTGTCGGGATTGGCTTTCACATAGGCGATGAACTCCGCGACGTTCTTGGCGGGCACCGACGGATTGACCTCCATGACGTTCGGCACCCGGATAAAGCCGCCAACCGGGGCGATGTCACGCAGGAAATTGAAATTGAGGTGCTTATAGAGCGATGCGTTGATGGTGTTGGCCGGGTTGACCAGGAGGATCGTGTAGCCGTCGGGCGGCGCCTTGGCGACGGCTTCGGTCGCGAGATTGTTGCCGGCCCCGGGACGATTCTCGACGATGAACTGCTGGCCGAGCCGTTTGCTGAGCCAATCGCCGAACAGGCGGGCGCAGATGTCGGTCGAGCCGCCGGCCGGGTAGCCGACGACGATGCGCGGCTGCCGTGTCGGATAATCGGCGGCGCCGGCATGACCCGTCGGGATAAGCGAGACGCAGGCCGCCGCGAGAGCCAACCGTGATACGACCTCCAGAAACCGCTGCATGTCTGTCATCCTCCCATGGCCGGTCGTTTCACCGCGCCGGCATTGTGCGCCGAACGTTACGCGGCGCAGGAGGCGTCGTGCAAGTGAGACCAGGCGCGCTGTAGAACCCGTGCAAACCGTTGATTTATCGGAACGACTAGCCGTCTGACAACGCTTCAGAACCTGAACGATCTCTTAACGATGGTGGACTTAAATTCCCGGCATGTCCGAAGTGCGTAGCATAGCGACACGTGCGTCAGCCCGCCGACGCTGGTTCTTGCGTGACATTCCACAAACCTATGCGTTGTTCGTGTGGATGGCCTTTACGCTTGCGGCATTCCTTTATGCCTATGACTGGCGTCCGAGCGGGTGGTCCGCGCTGCGACAGCAACAGGCGACGGTGAAGCCACCACGCCGTGAAGTCGAACACTATACGGGCTCGATCGTCATCGTGC
>JANWKN010000203.1 GCA_025451355.1 Pseudolabrys sp.
GGTTAGAGTTTCTATGGTGTGATTTCAATCGTCAAAAGCTCGCCGACATTGATTGCCAGAAATATTGGACCACCATGCGCACATCTATCACGTCAGCTGCATCGCCTTTCGACCGTGTAATAGAAGCGCTCCCCATTAAATCCCGACGAAATTTGCTCTAGTTGCTCGCCTTGATTGCAGCATCCTTGATGACTTTCTCCCATTGCGGTGTTTCCGCGTTGATGGCGGTCGCGAACTCAGCGGGCGAATTGCCGATCACTTCCATGCCGATGTCGCTCAACTTTTTGCGCACGTCCGGCATGGCAAGGACCTTCACCGTGTCCTGGTGAATTTTTTCAATGATTGCGGGAGATGTTCCGGCCGGCGCCATCAGACCGATCGAAAGAATCGACACAAAGCCCGGGAAGCCTGCCTCAATCATGGTTGGCAGATCGGGCGACGCCCCAAAGCGCTTGGCCGACGTTACGGCCAGCGCACGCACTTTGCCTTCTCGCACCAACGGAATCAAAGGCGAGATGGCACCAAAGTACATGGTGAGGCGTCCTCCGAGCAGGTCCGTGATAACCGGCGCGGCGCCGCGATAAGGCACGTGTTGAATATCAATGTGGGCCATGGCCTTGAACAGTTCGCCGGCGAGGTGCTGTGTTGTCCCGACGCCGGCCGAGGCAAAAGTCAGCTTTTCGCCGGTGTGCGAGCGCGCATAGGTGACCAGCTCCTGTACATTTTTGACGGGCACGTCATTTGGGACGACGAGAATATTCGGCGAGTAGACCGCCTGGGAAATCGGCATTAGGTCTTTGGCGGGGTCGTATGTCATTTTGCCGTAGAGACTTGGATTAACGGCGAGTTGGGCGTTCGTTGCCACCAAAAGGGTGTAGCCGTCTGGCGTTGCCTTTGCGACGCGATCTCCCGCGATGTTGCCTCCGGCCCCGGAAATATTTTCGACGACCACCGGCTGGCTCCAGGTTTCGGTCAGCTTGTCGCTCATGACCCGCGCGATTATGTCCACCGGTCCCGCTGGTGGATAGCCAACGACCATTCTAACCGCGCGATCTGGGTAACCGCTTTGGGCACCAGCGCCACCTGCCTTTAGAAATATCGGCAAGGCGGCAACTAGAGCGGCTGTTATTTTGATTATGATTTTCATCGCACCCTCCCCGTTCTTTTGCCGCATGGCAGTCAGACCAGCGCGTTCTGCCCTTTCAAATTATCTTCGATCCAGTCAGCGGCGAAGTCGATGCCGACTTGGCGGTTGTCGACATGGGCATGCTCTGCGCCGCCTTCTTCGGTCGTGAAGATTTTGATTGTTTTGTTTTTCGAGCCAACCGCATCAAAGAGCTTTTGGGCATTCTCTACTGGCACGACTCTATCGTTCGCACCATGGGTGACGAGAAAAGGGCAAGTGATATTCTTAGCCACGTCCTTCAGCGTGAATTTTTTGGCGATGGCCACGCCTTCTTCCGCCGTCTCCGCCCCGACCACCCAGCGGAACTGAAAATTCGACTGCGCCACCGTAGTCGGGGAGTTCGCGTTTTTCTGCATAATCTTCTCCTGCCACTCCGCAAGGTCCCAATGCAGTGCGGACAGCGCGACGCATGCCGCGTAGCGCTTCTCGAAAGCGGCGACACGGCACGAGTAATAACCGCCGAAGCTGTAACCGAAGATGATGATGTGCTTGGCGTCAACGTCCGAGCGCTTCACGAGGTAGTCGAACGCCGCCGCACCAGGAACTTCGTAGTCGTAGCGGCTCGGCATGTCACGGATCCGTCGCGTCTCGCCCATGCCGGGACCGTCAAGTGCGAGGGTGTTAATGCCGCGACGCGCGAACTCGCGGCCCGCAAAAAAGATGCTCATCTCCTTGGCATTGTCCATGCCGTTTAACACCACGACAGTCGGCGCCGGACGGCCATCGGTGAGCGCCTTCATGAACAGGGCCGGCAACGTGGTTCCCTCGTAGGGCACCTCGACAAATTCGATCGACGGCTCGCGCAACCGGATGCCGGTATGCCAGCAATGGTAGGCTTTTTCGCCCTGCGCCCGTTTTTCCGGGCCAGGCGTGATGAAGCGCTCGGCGTTATAGTGATAAATGCCGGCGCGCAGATAGTAATCGCCGGCGGTGATCTTGCGGCGCTTGGCCAGCGCCGCATCGGCGCGGCTCTCGAGCTGCGCACCCATCGCGCGCCATTCTTCGCGCCAGGCCTGCGGATCGCTTTGCCGCACCCGAAGACTCTCACAGACGCGGTCGATCTCGTCGAGCGCGACCACACCATAGGGCGCCATGCCCTTCAGGATCAGGGTTGCATTCGACCAGAGAAAGTTATCGCCGAAATGATCGATCCATGGTCCACGGGGCATGAAAAATCCTTTCGTAAGCTGGTCGATTTACAGTGTCCGCCGTCAACTGGCGTGTGGACGAGGCTGAGCGGGAGCGTTTTGCGGTATTTGTGAACGTGAGCTTGAATGAAGCCGCACCGACTTTGTTCACCGGCGCCGATGACGCCTAATTCGCCTTGAGCCCTTTGGCCTCGATGAAAGTACTCCAATTCTTGATTTCATTCTGCAACCGCATCTGCAGCGCCGCTCCGGGTCCGAATTCTGGTTTGATGTCGAGTGCCGCCAGGCGCTCGCCTACAGCGGGCGATTCTAGCGCCTTTTGGATAGCCTTCTCCAACTTCGCCTTTACGTCGGCGGGCAAACCCTTTGGTCCAAATACGCCAAACCAGAATTGGAGATCGACATCGGCGTGCTTGACGCCGGCCTCCGCCATCGTCGGTACGTCCGGCAGCGCCGGGGAGCGTTCCTTGCCGGTGACGGCGAGGGCCTTGATCCGTTTGTCCTCAACTAAAGGCTTCGCCACCTGGCTGGAGGCCATGATGATGTCGACCTGTCCCGCAATGATGGCGGCCATCGCCGGTCCGCCGCCCCGGTAGGGAACGCTGAGTGCGTCGATCTTGGCACCGTCCTTGACGACTTCCCAGACGAGTTGGGCGACCGACCCCATCCCGGCCGAAGCGTAATTCAACGTCTTACCGGACGAATGAGAGTAAGCGATCAGGTCCTTGACGCTGTTAACCGGAACGGCATCGGCAACGCATAGCGCGAGCGGCGAATGCGCCACCGACGCGACCGCATCGAATTCCGTGACCGGATCGAAAATCGGCGTCATGTCCTTGAAGCCCGGCCGGATCGCGACTGCGTTCTCCGCCAACAGCAGTGTGTAACCATCCGGTGTTGAGGCCGCGACGTTCCGCCAGGCGATATAACCGCTCGCGCCTGCGATGTTTTCGACATAGACCGTCTGCCCGAGTTCCTGGCCGAGCACGCCTGTTAACAGGCGGGCGAGTGTATCGGTGGCGCCGCCAGGCGCGAAGCCGACTACTAGCTTGATCGGCCGACTCGGATAGTCGGTCGCCGATTGCGCGCGCAAAATGCCCGGGGTAGTAAGCACGACACCGACGAATAGAGTGACAAATAATTGGCGCATATTCGCTTTCCTCGTACTAATGCAGACGCATCGCTGCCTGCCGGTATAGTAGATGCACCTGAAGGGTCGCGTGCATGGAGAATTTGCAGTCCCCGACCAATCGGGGTTGCAGGTCGCGATCTCGTTCAATGATGATGTGCGCTCTTGTCCCAAAGGCGACATGCGACCGGCCGGCCAGACCGGCTATCGCCTCGGGAATGCCATAAGCGGACTCATGCGCCCGCAGCAAACAGCCCTCGCTATTCGATCATCTCGTTGGCGCCCGCAAGCGGGCATTCCGCCGCGGAGCCGGCAACCGCTCCGACAAAATCTCGCCTTCAACTCCGGAGATCATCCGATCTTGCAGGTTCCGTCCTTTGGTGGGGCGATGGTTTCCATATCGACGTTGGGGTCGGGGACGGTGCCAAGCGCTTCGTAAATGTCCCATTGATCCTTCATCTTGGCAGGATCTTTCGCCCGCACCGCATACATCTCCATGACCATCTGGTTGTCGTACGGCCGGAAATAGGCCTCGCGCGACTTCATCACATCGAACTTCGCCCCTTTCCGTAGATGCTCCGCCAGCCTCTGCGGATCTGCGGATTTGATGTCGTTCATTGACTGGGCCACGATCTTAAGCGAGCTGTAGTCTCCCCACGATTGGTTGTCCGGCAGCTTGCCGTATTTCTTCTGGAAAGCATCGACATATTTTTTGGAGCTCGGAGTGTCGACGAGGTGATGCCAAACGAGCGGCCAGATACCAGAGAAATTTCCCTTGCCGGCGCCCCAGGCGACAACCGTGTCGAAACCAAAGCCGGCCACGGGAAATTTCAGCCCGTATTCAGAATATTGCTTGAGAAACGTAGTAATTTGATTGCCGGCGAGATTAGAGATCACAAGGTCAGGCTGCGCTTGCCTGATTTTCAGTAGATAAGGAGTAAAGTCATTTGCGTCGGTGGGCACGAGCTCGTCAGCGGCGAATTGACCGCCATTCGCCTCCATGAATTTCTTGGCAACACGCAGAAGGTCGTGGCCAAACGCGTAATCCGCGGTCAGCGAAAACCATTTCTTACCCTTCACCATGTTCTCGCGAAGTAGATATTGTCCGACCGCCATTACATACATCGAATTGGCACCTTCGATGTGGAACATGTAGGGATTACAATTCGCGCCTCGCAGCGCATCTGAATTGCAGCCTGTGTTGATGAATACCGTTTTCATCCGATTGGCGACCTGGCCTATTACAAGTCCAGAGGCAGATGAAATCTCGCCAATAATCATTACAACCTTGTCACGATCGATTAAGCGCTCGGCCTTCGTAGCCGCCGTTTGAGGGTTGATTGAATCTTCCATCACCAATTCAATTTTGCGCCCGAGCACACCTCCCGCCCCATTGACCTCTTCTGCAGCAAGTTTGATTCCCATGACTGCGTATTCCCCCAGAGGTCCAAGGAATCCGGTAAGCGGCGTGAGATGCCCGATGCGGATGGCATCGGCCTGCCCTTTGACAATCGCTGGCGCGCCAATTCCGGCTAGGACTGCCGAGCTAGCTGCCGTTTTGATCAAACTTCGGCGAGATAGTTTGGAAATCATACCACTCCCTCCCAATTTGACGCTCTTGAAGGAAACTCACATCGCTGGGGCCATCCAATATAGCTCCGGCGCTGACGGCCTGGATGGCATGAACATAGCATAGCGTCGTCGTAACACGACCCTCCATCGAACCCTGTCAGTCGGCGCAATTGAATATCCGCTAGGGTTTGGATCACAAATTTCCGGTATTGTTCGCTGACTTAGTCGGCGGCGCACAGTGTCAGCAGTCACTGTTAAGCAGGGCCAGATTTCGCTCACGGGAAGATCACATCAAACGTCGTCGACGACAGAATACGCACGTCGTTCGCGCACGCTCAGCAAAGGGACGGCGCGGTCAAGCACGAGTGTCTTGAAGTGTTCGGTCTGCTGGTGTTGGCGGAAAGCTTCCTCCGATAAGTAAACCTCATAGAGAAGTATCTCATCGGCATCATCGTGGCCCCGAAGCACCGTGAACTGCACATTACCTGACTCTCCGCGAATGGCGGTGGCCAGTTCACGCAGTATGGCCTCGATTTTCTCCGCCGCGCCTTCGCGCGGTCGCCAGCGTGCGACCATGACGTAGCTCATTGGTGCTCTCTTTCCTCACAACAGGCCACAAGGGAAGATCAGACAATAAGACCGCCGCCATCGAGATAGACGATCGATCCGGTGGCAAAACCAACCGTCATGAACGCAAGAATCTGGCGTGCAATATCTTCACCCAGACCGACGCGGCCAACCGGCAACGCGGCAGCCGCTTTTGCGAGCATTTCGCGGCGAGCCGCTTCCGGCATAGCAGCTCGGATCGGTGTATCGATAATGCCGGGTGAAACGACATTTACTCTGGCCGGAGCCAGTTCAAGGGCGAGACTACGCCCAAGCGACTCCAGTGCGCCATTTGCCGCGCCCACAATCGCAGCCGCGGGCCGCGGACGGACACTTAGAAAGCCGGAAACTAGCGTGAGCGATCCCCCGCCCCGGATTTCGGCGGCTCGCGCAACGCGCCACGCGCCCCAGAACTTGGCTTCCATGGTCGCGCGCACATCATCCATCGACACCGTCTTGAACGGACCGGTGCGCAATTGCGCGGCGGTGACGACGACATGATCGACACGGCCGCATTGTCGAAAAAGCTGCCCAACGCTTTCGTCGCTTGTGACGTCGGTCGGAATCGCCTTTGCACCGATTTTTACAGCCGCCGCGTTCAATCGCTCGGCATTGCGCGACGCAATGACAACTTCGGCGCCCTCGTTTTTTGCGAGCTCCGCAGTCGATAGTCCTATGCCGGAGGAGCCGCCAACGACAACGACCTTCTGACCTGAGAGCACCATAGTTCGTCTCCAGCTTTGCTTATCTAAAATGGAGGGTACACACGCAACGACGCCATTAACTTGGCTGATATTGTGTGCCAATCGATGGCTTGCTCTGGCCAAGCCCAGGCAGCTCCCACACGCCCGCGCCGGCGGGATTAATATCGGCGGCGATATCCACGTCAATCAAATATGGCCGGTTGGCGTTAATGCCGCCGCGCACAGCCTCCGCCAGATCGGCCGCGCGATCAATGCGCACACCCTCGACACCCGCCGAGCGGGCCATGGCGGCAAAGTCGGGATTGTAACGCTCCCCGGTTTTTGGATTGTGGAAGTCAGTCGCGAGCTCGCGTCCGTTGAGATACCCGCGCTGCAGACCCCGGATCGACGCGTAAGCATAGTTGTTCCACACCACCCAGACCACCGGCAGGGCATATTCCGCTGCGGTGCCCAGAACGTTAGCGTGCATGAAAAAGGCACCGTCACCACATACCGAAACGCAAGGACGATCGGGCGCGGCGAATTTCGCGCCCAGGACGCCGGCGACACCGAAACCCATTGGTCCGAAGCCCATCGAGCCGATCAACGAGTCGGGACGGCGCGGCTTGCAGTAGCCCAGGAGCCAGTTGTGGTGCACGCCTATATCACTGACCACTATGGCGTCCTCCGGCAGGCCGCGATCAATCTCGAAGGCCGCGCGCTGCGGATTGATCGGTTTGCTGTCGTCAGTGAACCCGGGCGCTACAAGCTTATCCCATTCCTTGCGATAGCCCTCGATCGCCACCAGCCATTTCTTGCGCGCGTCGGCGCGCTTGGTCAAATCGTTGCGGTGGTCGAGTTCGGCATGCACTTGGCGCAGGAAAGTGCGAACGTCAGCCATCAGCCCAAGTGCAACAGGATAGTTACGACCGATTTCTTCCGGGTCGATGTCCACATGTATCAGCTTTGTCGGCGGGATCGTAAATGAATACCCGGGAATCCACGAACTGGAAGTACGATCGTCGAAGCGCATTCCGAGCGCCAGCAATACGTCAGCCTGTCGCGTAGCGTGATTGGCCTGATAGTGGCCACCACGCGCGACTAACCCAAGTGCTAAAGGATGATTGGTGTCAATCGCACCGAGTCCGCTCGCGGATGCTGCCACCGGGATTTGCAGACGCTCGGCGAGCTTCAGCAACTCGTTGCAGGCACCGCCCCAGCGCACACCCTGTCCTACAATGATGGTTGGACGTTCGGCCGACAGTAACATGTCGACAGCCTTCACGACTCCTTCGGGATCAGCGCCGCAACGGCAGGAGATGTTGTCACTCCACTCTTCAGGTTTTGGCGCTTCACTGGCCGAGGCCTCCATGAAGACATCGAAAGGCACATCGAGCACGACCGGCCCCGGCCGACCGGTGACCATCGTCTTCCAGGCCTGCCGCACCGCGAGCGGCACCATCTCACCTCGCGTCGGCTGGAAAACCTTCTTGCAGCAGGAGCGTACGGTTGAGGGAAAGTCGGCCTGATAATGGCGATACAGTTCCTGGAAGGCGCCGCGATTGAACTGGCTGGTCGGCACGTTGCCAGTCACCGCCATGAACGGAACCGAATCGAGAAATGAGTTAGCGAGCGCGATCGGTAAATTTGCCGAACCCGGTCCGCATGACGTAAAGGTTGCGGTGGGTCGGCCACCGACGCGGTAATAAACATCGGCCATGAAGCCAGCGACGCTCTCGTGATGTACCGAGATGGTCTCGATGTCGGCTTTGCGCTCAAACAGTGCGTCGATGAACTGAATATTGCCGTGTCCGCATAAACCGAAAACGTAGGGTACCTTCTGTTGAATCAGATAGTCGACGATAACCTGGGCGCCGTTGAGCATATTTGTCGACATCACAATCTTCTCCGTCCGTTCAAACGGCTTGCGGCCCGCGAACTGCGCGCGAAGCTATGTCTCATAATGCTGTACGTCAATTGATATTGTGGTAGAGCGATAACCGTGCGCTGTCTTTGAACCAAAAGAGATTCATGCCTACGACGAGCAATATGTTCATCCCGCAATACTGCCGCTGTTAACTACTGACACATCGTGGAGACTCCGCCGTTGAGAACCACAGCCAGGACGAAGGCGCGTCTGAAAAACACTGTCCCGCCTACACGTAAGATTGGGTCGCGGTTGGAACCGCTACAACGCAATATCGATGACGACGCGACGGATCGCCAACGCGTCCGCGTGCAGTCTCTCAGTCGTGCCTTCGCCATCCTTGAGCAGGTTGCACGACATCGGGA
>JANWKN010000204.1 GCA_025451355.1 Pseudolabrys sp.
CGTATCGGGGAAATGAAAAACCCTCGTTCGACGTGCCAACCGAGGGTCAAAGTGCGTAGATGAAGGAGCACCGCAAGCGATCGGCTTCAAGACGGCGTCGTGCCGCTTTTCGCGCTGATGGTTCTCGCCGAGCCGCTCTCGACGACCTGCGCAACCCGCTGCCAAATCGCGAAGCCTGCAGAATCTAGCCTGTCTGCGGTCTCGCGTGCGTACCTGCTTGCCGCGCCGCCATGACGCGCGGACAAAAAGAAGCAACTTCAGCCGCTCGGCAATCACAGCAAGCTCAGCAAGCGAGCGCGCCTTGAGCTTCTCGACCAGTTGGTGCCGATGCAGCTTGATGGTTCGCTCCGATATGCCCAGGTCGTAGGAGATCTGCTTGTGCGGCTTACCCCGCACCAGAATATTGAAGACCTCCCTTTCGCGCGGCGTAAGTTGGCAAAGAGCGATCGGATCGTCGCAATCCGGTCTTCCTGTGCCTGCGTCGCCTCGTATCGGGCGAGAGCGCGCTCGATCGTTTTCAGCAATTTATCCCGGGTCACCGGTTTTGTAACAAAGTCTTCGGCGCCCGCCTTTATCGTCTGGACCGTCGTCGGAATGTCTCCGTGGGCGCTTATGAACACAATGGGCAGACTGCAGCCCCGTTCGGAAAGACGATCCTGCAATTGCAACCCATTCAAGCAATCCATCTGCAAGTCCAGCAATAAACAAGCGGGTCCGCTGCTCAATGGACAGGCGAGAAATTCTGTGGCTGTTTTGTGCAAAGAAACCTCGTAGCCGCAAGCGCTCAACAGTTCGCCGATCGCCGATCGAAAAGACGAATCGTCATCGACAACATGAATGACCGCGGACGATTTGCGCATTTGGCCCTTGCGTCGGAATTGGGAAATCAAGCCGGGTGCACGAAATTACGGCACAAGGTCCCGGGGGGCAGCAATTGGCCGAAAGGGAAACGACGGGCCGGGCTTGTTGGAAAGCCATCAAAACTTGGGTTCAGCGAAACAGCCTGTTGCGCCGGCAGCGCGACATGGCTGATCAATCGGGCGCCAGCAGCGATATCCCCAGCTTGGCGCGACGCCGCAGCCAGGTCGTGGCACGATATTTCGGATCGTGCGTGATAGCGAAAATACCATCGAGGACGGTCAGCACTTGCGCGCCGCCGAGCGCGTCGCCGAATGCCAGAGGTCCTTTCGGATAATTCAACCCGAGTTCAACCGCAGTATCGATGTCAGCCGGCGCCGCAATACGCAGTTCGGCGATACGCGTTCCGACATTGACGATCATGGCCAGCATGCGCTGGACCACGAAGCCCGGACTGTCTTTGATCACGGTCGCCGGTGTTTTGTCATCGGACAGTGCGGCAAACGCAGCGCCGAGCGTTTCCGCATGGGTGAGCGGCGTTGTCATCAATGTGCGGCGCCCGGAAAACCGTCCGAACATGTCCACGGCAACTGTGCGTGCCGGCTCGAGGTTGAGGCGAACGCAGGCGCTTGATGCGTCCTCGCCCAAAGGTGTCACAAAGCACGGCCCGCTCGATGCGGGCTTTCCCCCGAGTTCGCTCTTCACACCGGCCACGCTGAGCCATTGCGCAAGGTCGCGGCCACCATCCTCGTCCGCGATCCACACAGATTTCGGAATCGCTTGCGTCGACACTGCAACCGTCGCCGGACCGGAGGTTTCCGGTTTTTCGTAGCTGTAAAAACCTTGCTTTGACTTACGGCCGAGAAGCCCGCCGGCAACGCGAACCGCCATATTCGCCGAAGGCTGGTAAATCGGGTCGTCGAAATACTGTTCGAAGATGCTCACCATCACCGCGTGCGCGACATCCCCGCCGACAAGGTCGAGCAATTCGAACGGGCCCATTCTAAAACCCGCCGCCTCCTTCATCAGCAGGTCGACCTCGCGCGCGCTGGCAATGCCTTGCGACACAATACGCAATGCCTCAGGCCCATAAGCGCGGCCGGCGTGATTGACGACAAACCCCGGCGTGTCGGTCGCAACGATCGGATGTTTATTGATGCGCTTCACGAAACCAACAAGCGCCGGGACCACTGTCGGGTCGCTGCGCAGGCCGCCGATCACTTCGACCAGGCGCATCAATGGCGGCGGATTGAAGAAATGCAGGCCGCCCACGCGTCCGGGTTTTTCGCAACCGGCCGCGATTTCAGTGACCGACAGCGACGACGTATTGGTGGCGAGCACAGCATCCGCGGACAGGCGTTTCTCCAACTCGCGGAACAGCTCTCGCTTGACTTTTAGATCTTCGACGATCGCTTCTATGACGATGCCGGCCCCCTTCGCCTCGTCGAGGGAATTGATTGAATTCAACCGGTTCAGCACGTCTTGTTTGGCCGCGGCCGTCATTCGCTCTTTGGCAACGAGACCTTCAAGGCCCCTATCGATCGCCGCGATTGCGGTTTTCACCGCACCATCAGTGGAATCGAAAAGCAGCGTGGTGAGACCGGCCTGCGCGCTCACCTGCGCGATGCCGCGCCCCATGGTGCCGGCGCCGAAGACCGCAACGATCAGATCCGGTTTTGAGAGATCAATCGCCACCCGTCACTGCCCTTCGAACTTCGGCTTCCGCTTTTCCATGAATGCGCGCATGCCTTCTTTCTGATCGCGTGTGGCGAACTGCAGCTGGAATGCCTTGCGTTCAAGCATTAGCGCGGTATCAAGCGGCGCATTAACACCGGCATTCACGATTTCCTTGATCTGCATGATTGAAATCGGCGGCATGGCGGCAATTTCGCGCGCGATCTCGATGGCGCGCTCGAGTGCCTGACCGGTCGGCGCAAGCTCGCTGATCACGCCCATTCTCAAGGCCTCGTCCGCTCCGAACATCCGCCCGGTCATGATCAGCATCATTGCGCGTTGCCGGCCAACAAGCCGCGCAAGCTTTTGCGTGCCGCCGCCACCGGGCAGGATTCCGACTTTCACCTCGGGCAAGCCGAGCTTGGCGCCCTCTCCCGCGACAATAATGTCTGCGCACAGGGCGAGCTCGAGTCCGCCGCCAAGTGCGAACCCCTCGACAGCAGCGATGACGGGCTTCGGACAGTCCATGATCGCGCGCCAGTATTTCTGCACGTTGCGCGACATGACCTCGACAGGGCCGGCCTCCGCCATTTCACCAATGTCGGCACCGGCAGCGAACGCGACGTCGGACCCAGCTACGATTACGCAACGCACTTTGCTGTCTGCGCCGCAACGAGTGATCTCGTCTGCAAGCCGCACGCGCACCTCGAGATTAAGCGCGTTGCGGACCAGCGGTCGATTGATCCTGAATACGACGATATCCTCTGTCGGGTGCTCAACGAGCAGGGATTCCGGAGCGGCCATGGCAATCAAATCCAAAGGTTTGGGGCGAGACTCCAGGAAACCGACGGCGGCTATTTGGAGCCCGGGTTTACGACAGCAAGCGCATCGACGACACCCGCTCCGACTTCATTGCGCGTCCCGGGCAAGCACCGCGGCCTTTGCGAACTCCCGCATTGTGCCCCTCAGCCTCCCCGATTTCCGGGCCCAGGTATTCTACATAGCCATTTGTCGGGCACCATGCCCGAAAGGTTCATTGGGGAAGCTGGCAAATTCCGCTAGTGCGGCCGTGCAACCACCGCATCGATCAGCTTGCGGCACTCTACAAGGTCATGCAGCGCGGCGTGCAGCTTGTGCAGATCCTCTCGCCCGAGGCCGTTGCCGGCTACGCCGGATGACGCTTGCGGCGACGTCGTCTCTGCCATCGCTGGCTCGGAAGCGGCAACACTGTGGATCGCACGGTCGGTTGGGTCAACGCGTGGAACCGGCGCACTGCTCATGGGCGGCTCGACGCGGTCGGCCGCGCCGTCACGCCGATCGCCGAGATCACGTCCAATGAGCGAAGAAAGGCGGCCGCGCAACCCGCGATCGTCCTCCGCCGCATCGTCCTCGGTCATCGCGATCTCTTCGGCGATCTCCTCTTCGTCGTCATCTACCCTGCCATGCGGCGGCTGCGGCGCTCCGTCATGCCAGACCATCTGAACAAATTTCTGACCCTGCTCCCGCAAGATGCGCTGCACGCCGCGAATGGTATAGCCCTCGCCATACAGCAGATGGCGGATGCCGCGCAGCAGGTTGACATCATCGGGGCGATAATACCGCCGGCCACCTCCGCGCTTCATCGGCTTGATTTCGTGAAAGCGGCTTTCCCAAAAGCGCAGCACGTGCTGCGGCAGATCGAGTTCATCCGCGACTTCACTGATGGTGCGAAATGCGTCCGGCGCCTTGTTTTCCAAAGCGACCCACTCCTGAGTTTGATCCTAACGCGGATACGCAACCGAGGAACGACGGTCTAGCTCGGCTCGGCAGCACCGTTGTTGATGCGTTGCTTGAGAATCGCCGACGGCTTGAACACCATAACGCGCCGCGGCGAAATTGGCACTTCCTTGCCCGTCTTTGGATTACGGCCAATGCGTTGGCCCTTCTTGCGCACGACGAATGAGCCGAACGAGGAAAGCTTCACAGTTTCCCCGCGCTCCAGACAGTCGGTAATCTCCTTGAGGACTAACTCCACCAAGGCCGCGGATTCCGTGCGTGAGAGGCCTACTTTTTGATAGACCGCCTCGCACAGGTCGGCCCGCGTCACAGTCTTTCCGGTCATCGCCTGCCCTGCCCCCGGCGAGGTATCCCGCTGAATTATCGACGATATTAGCATCGCTGAAAGGGGTCAACGGGGCGGTTAAAGATTGTGATCAAATACCCCCCATAACCGCAACGCGCAGAAAGCTGTTCCGGCCGGCGCTCACCAACGCAACAATGCCGAACCCCAGGTGAACCCCCCGCCCATGGCTTCCAGAAGGACGAGGTTGCCCCGCTTGATCCGGCGGTCAGCCACTGCGTCGGCCAAGGCTAGCGGGATCGAGGCCGCCGACGTATTGCCGTGCCGGTCCACGGTAACAACTACCTTTTCCGGGGCAATACCCAGCTTGTGTGCGGATCCATCAATGATGCGTTTGTTGGCCTGATGCGGCACGAACCAGTCGATATCCGCCGCCGAATAGCCGGTAGCCTTGAAGGCATCCTCGATTACGTCGGTGATCATGGCGACCGCATGCTTGAAGACCTCCCGGCCTTCCATGCGCAGGTGGCCAACGGTCTGGGTCGAGGACGGCCCGCCGTCAACGTAAAGCTTCGCCCTGTGACGGCCATCTGATCGAAGATGGGCTGTCAGAACCCCCCGGTCTTCCCGCGTACCGGCCTGCGGCTGTGCCTCAAGTACCAGCGCACCGGCACCGTCGCCGAACAGAACGCACGTCGTGCGGTCGTTCCAGTCAAGGATCCGGGAAAAGGTTTCCGCCCCGACCACCAAAGCGCGTTTATAGCTTCCGGCCCGCAACAGGGCATCGGTCACCTGCAGGGCGTAGACGAACCCTGAACACACGGCCTGCAGGTCGAAAGCTGCACCATGCGTGATGCCAAGCCCCGCCTGAACCGACACGGCCGTTGCCGGAAACGTCTGGTCGGGCGTTGAGGTCGCCAGAACGATCAAGTCGATGGAGCTCGCTTCACAATGCGCATTCGCCAGCGCCGCGCGCGCCGCGTGAAGCGCGAGATCTGACGTGAGCTCGCCCGGAGCCGCAATATGGCGTTCGCGAATGCCGGTCCGCTGCACAATCCATTCGTCGGTTGTTTCAACCGAACGCGCCAGCTCATCGTTGCTGACGATGCGCGTGGGCAGATAGCTCCCGCATCCGAGAATGACGGAACGTAACGTCGTCACGAGCCTGCTCCGCTCGCTGATAGCGCGGAGGTGCCCACCTTCAGGTCGCGCGTCATCGACTCTCCGATCTTGGTGAGCAATTCATACCGAACCATGTCGTAGCCCATGTCGATAGCCGCCGCTGTACCTTCGGCATCGGAGCCGCCATGGCTTTTGATGACGACGCCGTTAAGCCCGAGGAAAACGCCACCATTTGATTTTCGTGGGTCCATCTTTTCTCGCAAGGTTCGGAAAGCCTGGCGAGCAAACAGATAGCCAAGCCGTGCGGCCCAGGTCCGGTTCATCGCGGCGCGTAGATACGACGCCAGTTGATGGGCCGTGCCTTCGGCCGTCTTCAGCGCGATGTTGCCAGCAAAACCTTCAGTCACGACAACGTCGACAACACCTTTGCCGATGTCATCTCCTTCGACAAAACCGTGATAATCGAAATGAGAAAACTGGCCTTCGCGAAGAATGCGACCCGCTTCACGCACCTGCTCGAGCCCTTTGACTTCCTCCACGCCGATATTGAGGAGACCAACGGTCGGACGATCGATGTCGAACAGCACGCGCGCCATCGCTCCGCCCATCACCGCGAGATTGATCAGATCTGCCTCGTCCGCGCCGATTGAAGCGCCGACATCGAGCACAACGGATTCACCTTTCAGCGTTGGCCAGAGCGCAGCAATTGCCGGTCGTTCTATCCCTTCCTTCATCTTCAGATTGAAACGAGCCATTGCCATCAATGCGCCCGTGTTTCCGGCGGAGACCACAACATCGGCCTCGCCTTTTTTCACCGCGTCGATGGCCAGCCACATCGAGGACTTCCAGCGGCCATAGCGCAGCGCTTGGCTCGGCTTGTCGTCCATGCGGATGGCGACCTCAGTGTGCACGACTTTCGATTTCGCTTTGAGCCTGGGTAATCCGTCGAGCACCGGGTCGATCGCCGCACGATTGCCGAACAGCAGGTACTCAATGTCGGGATGCCGCGTCAGTGAAATATCGGCGCCCGGCAATATCACCGCCGCGCCATGGTCGCCACCCATGGCGTCGAGTGCGATGCGAACCTTATCCCGCATGGATCGCTCTCGGCGTTAACGGGGGTGGTGGCACTGCGGTCCTGAGAAATGAACGAACGGCCGCGACCATAGCCGCTCGGCAGCCGCAAACAAGCCGGTTCCCCTGTGGCCTCATCGACCCCCACCGCTGCTGTCGGCTAGCCGCCACCGAGGCGCTTTTTCAGCGCCTCCAGGGCCGCGAACGGTTTTACGCTGGCATCGTCGGCCTTTACCGGCGCGAACTCCGCTCCGGCCTTGCGTGGATAAGGATCCATACCGAGAAGCAGGAACTCCGTGGCGATCGCACCCAGATCCAACTTGCCGTCCAGAATAGGCTCAGGCGGATCGTCATCGGTTGTGTGCACGGCGGCGGTTTCCGCCTTCGACGAAGCCGGCTGCGCCAGTTGCGGCGCAAACCGCAGGTCAACCGTTTCTTCGATGTCGCTTTCAATCGGTTCCAGGGTGACGACGCAGCTCTGCCCGACCCGCGCGCTGACATGACCCGTGACGCGGGCACCGGCGCCGCGACGCGCCAGATCCAAAACTGCGGACAGACGAACCAATTCGCGTACGCCCGCGAACTCAGCGAGTTCGGCACGCATCGTCTCCGGCGCCTCAATCTCGATATGGAAACCGGTTTCGGGGATATCATCCACCGCCACCGGCACGCTCCAGGGGCTTCGATTTTTTTTCATAAAAATCAGTCTTCTGATGACCGGTTTTTGTCTTCAACGAGAACAGCAGCTTCAGGTCTCGGCAGGCGCAGCTCGCCGGCCAAAAGTTTGTCTACACGCTGGGTCCTGACATCACGTACCGCTTCCCGGATATAGGCCGCAAGATGGACCGGAGCGGTCGGCGTCGCGGGCGAACCCCCATAGATGTTCCGGTGCAAAGCTTCGACCAATGCCGTGTTGCCGTCAGCCGCCAGAGCGGATCTGTAGGCCTGTGCCCGGCCGTAAAACGCCTGGCCGATGCGCTCCATCTCTTTTGGCACGGACAGGTCGCCGATACCCATTTCCCTCAGATTGTGGTCCATGTCCCGGCAGAAATGGTCAAACAAGGCCTGTCCGGCCTCCCGGGACTCTGGTCCCTCCGCCAAACGATCGATGACCAGGGCAAGATGCACCACAAGCAGGTCAAAGCGGCCATTGACCGTATCTGCGACACCGTATTCGCGGTAAAAGCTGGGCAATCGCGCCTGCGCCACGATCGTGCCATACAGGGTGGGAATGGTGTCCTGCGGCGAGCTGCGGCGAAACAAGGGGAACATCATCGGGTCATTCGGCGCTGAAGCGGTTTGCCGCGGTTACGTCAACGTCTCTTTCGATGCAAGGACGAAATGGATTTGTCGCATTTGAGTTCGAAAACTGTGCGGTATCGCAACTTTACCCTCCATTTGGCGCTGGTGCTTGCCGGCGCTTTGGCACTTGCGGCCTGTAGCGGCTCGGAAACACTGCAGCGCGGCTACGTTCTGCCCGAAGGTGGGCTGGAGCAGGTTCCCGTTGGTGCCACCCAGGAACAGGTCCTCATTGTGCTCGGCACGCCTTCGACCGTCGCAACGGTCAACGGTGAGGCATTCTATTACATCTCGCAAAAGGCCAGCCGCTCCGTCGCCTTCCTGCCGCATGAAGTCGTCGACCAGCGCGTGATCGCCGTTTATTTCGACAAAGAACGGCGTGTTAGCCGTCTCGCCAATTACGGCGTAAAGGACGGCAAGGTCTTCGACTTCTATTCGCAGACGACGCCGACCGGGGGCCAGGAATTGAGCTACCTGCGCAATATCTTCAAGAACGTCGGCTTCCACCTCTAGGCGTATGTCATGAAAAAGGGCCCGCGCGAACCGCGCACCCCTTTCCTTTTTTTGCTCGCGCCTAGTGGGCAAGAACCGCGAGCAGCAATAGCGCCACGATGTTCGTGATCTTGATCATCGGATTCACCGCCGGACCTGCCGTGTCTTTGTAGGGATCGCCGACCGTATCACCCGTGACCGCGGCTTTGTGGGCGTCAGATCCCTTGCCGCCATAGTGTCCGTCCTCGATGTATTTTTTGGCGTTGTCCCAAGCGCCACCGCCGGACGTCATCGAGATCGCGACGAACAGGCCGGTGACGATAACACCGAGCAGCATTGCACCGACGGCCGAGAAGGCCGCCGATTTTCCGGCCGGTCCGCCGCCGGCGATGAAGTAGATCGCGAAGTAGCAGACAATCGGCGACAGCACCGGGAGCAGCGACGGGACGATCATTTCCTTGATCGCAGCCTTGGTGAGAATGTCCACGGCGCGTCCGTAGTCCGGCTTGTCCTTGCCCTTCATGATGCCGGGCTTGGCGCGGAATTGCCGGCGCACTTCTTCGACGATCGCACCGGCTGCACGACCGACGGCGGTCATGCCCATCGCACCGAACAGATACGGCAGCATTCCGCCGAACAACAGACCGACCACCACGTACGGGCTGTTGAGCGAGAAATCGAGCTTAATGCCCTGGAAGTACGGGTGCTGTCCAGACGTGCTGATGAAGAATAGCAGGTCCTGGTTATAGGCTGCGAACAACACAAGCGCGCCGAGCCCGGCTGAGCCGATAGCATAGCCTTTGGTGATCGCCTTGGTCGTGTTGCCGACCGCATCGAGCGCGTCGGTCGATTTGCGCACGGCCTTGGGCAGACCCGCCATCTCGGCAATGCCACCTGCATTGTCCGTGACGGGGCCGAACGCGTCCAGCGCGACCACCATGCCGGCGAGCGCCAACATTGAGGTAACCGCAATGGCAATGCCGAAAAGTTCGGCTTGCGCATAAGCGAGCAGAATGCCGGCAATGATCACCAGCGCCGGCAGCGCAGTTGCTTCCAGCGACACGGCAAGACCCTGAATAATGTTGGTGCCGTGGCCGGTGACGGATGCCGCGGCGATGGACTTCACCGGGCGGAAATTGGTGCCGGTGTAGTACTCGGTGATCCAGATAATCAGACCGGTTACGCCGAGCCCGACGATGGCGCAGATATACAGGGCCTTGCCGGTGAAAGAAACGCCAGTGATCGGGCCCATGCCGACCAGACGGTCGGTCACGAACCAGATGGCGATCAACGAGAGAAGAGCCGAAGCAATGAAGCCCTTGTAGAGCGCTCCCATGATCGACTGCTTTTTGCCCAGCCGGACAAAGAACGTGCCGATGATCGACGTGATGATGCAGACGCCGCCAATGGCCAGCGGATAGATCATCATTGTCATCAGTATCGGTGTGCTGGCGAAGAAAATCGAGGCCAGCACCATCGTGGCGACGATGGTGACCGCATAAGTCTCAAACAGATCGGCGGCCATGCCGGCGCAGTCGCCGACGTTATCGCCCACATTGTCGGCGATAGTGGCCGGATTGCGCGGATCGTCTTCCGGAATTCCCGCTTCCACCTTGCCGACCAGGTCGCCGCCCACGTCGGCGCCTTTCGTGAAGATACCGCCGCCGAGACGGGCGAAAATCGAGATCAGGGATGCGCCGAAACCGAGCGCAACGATGGCATCGATCACCGTGCGGTCGTTAGGCGCCTTGTGCATCGTCCCCGTGAGGAAACCGAAATAAAGGGTCACCCCGAGGAGTGCGAGACCAGCGACCAGCATGCCGGTTATCGCGCCCGATTTGAACGCAAGTTCAAGCCCGCTGGCGAGCGATTTGGTAGCGGCCTGTGCGACCCGCACGTTGGCACGCACCGAGACATTCATGCCGATGAAGCCGGTCGCACCGGACAGGATAGCGCCGACCGCGAAGCCGACTGCCACCAGCCACCCGAGCGTGAAACCGATGATCGCGAAAACCACCACGCCGACGAGGGCTATGGTGGTGTATTGCCGTTTGAGATAGGCCTGCGCGCCCTCGCGCACGGCCTCGGAAATTTCCTGCATCCGCTTGCTGCCCGAATCGGCGCTCATCACCGATTGGGTCGCCCAGATGCCGTAGACGATCGCGAGCACCCCACAGCCGACGATCAACCACAAAGTTGTCATGGTGGCCATTTTTTCCCCGATTTGATTTGCGCTGGCGGGACGAACGCTCCCGCCGGCACCAGGAGCGTCGAGGATGGCCGCTTTAAGGGCGCTTCACCCCGACCGAAGCGCGGCGGATATAGCCAAAAAGATGCCACTTACGCAACGCGGAAAATGAGGTCCCGACAGGTATTCTTTGCGGGCGTTTCTCGCCGCCGCCGCCGGTATCTTATTTTTCAAGCGCCACAGCCGCTTCGAACTTTGCCTTCTCGTCCGCAAGCCAGCGGCGATAGCCCTGCGGATCGACCCACCCCTGCACTCCGTCTTCGGCACGATGCACAAACTTCTCGGCGAAACCCGGGGTCTGCGTGTGGGCAGGAAGCCAGATGTCGGGTTTC
>JANWKN010000205.1 GCA_025451355.1 Pseudolabrys sp.
GGAAACATGCCGCCGCGGCAATAGCCGGTCACCCGCATGCCATTGCCCTTGATGACCTTTACCGATTCATCGAGACCGAGGACAGCGACCTGATCACGCCAGGGATCCACGGCCCGAATGCCGTGACGGGCGCAGGCTTCAACCGCTTCGCGCAGATTCCACTGCTGACGAACGGTCGCGAGATTGATCGACAGACCGTCGGTGTTCATGCCAATCCGTGCACCGCGAGCAGCCTGTTCATGCGGGCCGCAGCCAGTTCCGGATCATGCAATACGCGCGCCTTGTCGGCGAGGCGAAAGAGCTCGGCGAGATGCAACAGCGATCGCGCACTTTCCTGCCCGCCGACCATAATGAAATGATCCTGCAATCCGTTGAGCCAGGCGAGGAATACGACGCCGGTCTTGTAGAACCGCGTCGGCGCCTGAAAAATATGCCGCGACAACGGCACCGTCGGCTCGAGAATTCCGTGGAAGCCCTGAAGGTCGCCCGCCGACAGCCGGACGAGCCCCGCTGAAGCCGCGGGCGCGATGGCGTCGAAAATCCCCAACAAGGCGTCCGAATAACCTTCGTCGTCCCCGGCGATCAGTTCGGCGTAATTGAAATCGTCGCCGGTATACATTCGAACGTTCGCCGGCAACTTTCGCCGCATCTCGATTTCCTTGTCTCTCGAGAGCAGCGAGATTTTCACGCCGTCGATCTTCGCCGCGTTGTCGCGAATGATGCCGAGACAGTTCTCCATGGACGCGGTGTGGTCGGCCGCGCCCCAATAGCCGGCGAGCGCGGGATCGAACATTTCGCCGAGCCAATGGATGATGACCGGGTCGCGCACCTGAGCGAGGATACGCCCGTAGACTTTCACATAGTCGTCCGGACTTTTGGCGACCGCGGCCAGCGCGCGGCTCGCCATCACCACAAGCCGGCCGTCCATCGCTTCGATCGCCTCGATCTGCTCTTCATAGGTGCGGATAATGTCGTCGATGCGGATTCCTGCCGTCGGCTCCAGGTGATCGGTACCGATCCCGCAACAGACTTTGACGCCAGGACGGCCCTTCGCGGCCTCCAACGTATGGCGGATCAATTCACGCGCGCCCGGCCAATCGAGGCCGCCGCCGCGCTGCGCCGTGTCCATGGCTTCCGCGACGCCCAGACCGAGATCCCAAAGATAGTGACGGAAATGGACTGTCTTTTCCCAATCGATCGCCGTGTCCAACCATGGATCGGTGTCGGCCAACGGATCGGCCACAACATGCGCAGCCGCAAACGCGATGCGATTGAAATTCTTGGTGGTCTCTTTGGAGGGAAAAACAATCGGCTCGCCTGTCGTATACGACTCGAGCCTGCGATTGGCTGTTGGCAGAACAAGCGTGGCCACAGCTTGCTCCCTATAGTTTGATGTCCGGCACGTCCAGCCAGCGCCGTTCTTTCCAGCTCTGCAGACCGAGCTCGGCAAGCTGAACGCCTTTGACGCCCTCGATCAAGCCATGATGCCATGGCCCATCCGCGGCGACATGCCGGATGAAATCTTCCCACTGCAGCTTGAAGCCGTTCTCATAAACGATGTTCTCCGGCACTTCTTCCCATTGCGACTGGAAATTCATCGTCTGAGGAACGTCGGGATTCCACACCGGCCTCGGGGTATTCACGCGATGTTGGGTCCAGCATTTTGTCAAACCGGCCACCCCCGAACCGTGCGTGCCATCGACCTGGAAGGTCACCAGATCGTCGCGGCGAACCCGCACGCACCAGGATGAATTCATGTGCGCGACCACGTCATTCTCGAGCTTGAAGGTGGCGTAGGCGGCGTCATCGGTATCCGCCTCGTATGTTTTGCCGTTCTCGTCCACCCGCTTCGGGATGTGAGTCGCGCCAAGACAGCTCACGGCCTGCACCTTGCCGAAGAGATTGTCGAAGACATAACGCCAATGGCACAGCATATCGAGGATGATGCCGCCACCTTCGGCCTTCTTGTAGTTCCAGCTCGGGCGCTGCGCCGGCTGCCCCCAATCGCCTTCAAACACCCAGTAGCCGAATTCGCCGCGGATCGCGAATATACGACCGAAGAAGCCTGCATCACGCAGCATCCTGATCTTTCGCAATCCGGGAAGGAATAGCTTGTCTTGCACGACGCCGTTCTTGACCTTCTTTGCCTTGGCAAGTTTGGCGACGGCCACGGCCTTGTCGAGCGTGTCTGCGACGGGCTTCTCGCAATAGACGTCTTTGCCGGCCTCGATCGCACGCGTGAGAAGATCGGCGCGCATCTGCGTGGTCGCGGCATCGAAGAACACCGCGTCGTCAGGGTTCTTCAGTGCGGCATCGAGATCGTTGGTCGAACGTTCGATCCCGTAACGGCGAGCCAGGGCCGCAACTTTTTCTGCATTACGGCCGACCAGGATGGGGTCTGGCATTACGCGGTCGCCGTTGGACAGCGCCACCCCACCCTGCCCGCGGATGGCAACGATCGAGCGCTCAAGGTGCTGGTTGAGCCCCATGCGCCCGGTAACGCCATACATAATGATGCCGAGTTTGCGAACCGCCACATTTGCCTCCCGCTAGCGATTAAGCCATCGCCGCGCGAAGCCTAGCAAGCCTTGCGGCAGGAAAATGATCATCACGATGAAGACGACGCCGAGCGGGATCAGGTATGGGAATTGATCCCCGAACAGACGCGAGAGGAATTCCCGCATCAGCAGGAAGAATCCGGCACCCACGATCGGCCCGACAAGGGTGCCGATGCCCCCCATGACATTGAAAATCACGGTCTCGCCGGACACAAGGAAGAAGATGAAATCCGGGGCGGCAAACCGGTTTTGCACTGCGTAGAGCACGCCGGCCAGTCCCGCGAAAAGTCCTGACAGCATCACCGCCACAATCTTGTAGCGTTCGACCGGATAACCGATGGCGCGCGTACGCGGCTCGTTCTCCCGGATCGATTGCAACACCATGCCGAACGGCGAGCGCGTGACCCGGCGCAGGATGAGATAGGAGGCGGTCACCACCGCCAATACGAACCAATGCATGGTTTCCGAGGTGAACGGCACGGAAAACAGGCCAGGGATTGCCAGACGCGGGCGGGGAAAGTTGAGTCCGTTCTCGCCGCCCGTCACTTCAGTCCAGGTAAACACGATCACGTAGAAGATCTGGCTGAAGATCAGCGTGGTGATGGCAAAATAGATGTCACGCAGGCGCGTCGAGAAATAGGCGACAAACAGCGCAATCAGAGCCGACGCAACAAGGCCAAAAGCAAGCGCAAGCCAGAGATTGGGCGGCGAAAACATGAGCAATGCCGCAGCGGCGCCATACATGCCGAGGCCGAAAAAGGCCGAGTGCCCGAACGAGATCATGCCGGTGTACCCAATGAGGATGTCGGACGACATCGCCAGCAATCCCCAGATCAGAATCTCGGTCAGAAAGCGGCGCCAGAACTCCGGCAACACCAACGGCGCAATGATCAGCAGCGCCAACACGATGCTGAACGCAATCCAATAGGATGTGTTGGTGCGTTTCGTCATTTGGGCGTCGGGACGAACAGACCAGTCGGACGGAATAGCAGCGTGAGGATCAGAACGATAAAGGAGACGATTACGGCCTGCGCCGGGCTGACCCAGATCGCGGCGTAGGCTTCCAGCAGGCTGATGAAAATGGCGGCCGCGATCGATCCGCCCAGATTACCCATGCCGCCGACAACGACGACGATGAAGGCCTTCAATACCCAGTCGAGGCCCATTGTGTGATTGACGCCGACCAGCGGCCCGAACAGCACGCCGCTTGCCGCCGCCATCCCAGCGCCGATCGCGAAGGCGGCTGTGTGCACCCATGGCACCGGGATGCCCATCGCCTGCGCCATCACGCGGTCCTGAGTGGTGGCGCGGATCCAGATTCCGTATTTGCCGTGTTTAAGGAATAGCCAGAAGCCCCCGATGATCGCCGCGGAGAGGCCGGCAATCACCAGACGGTACCAAGGGTACTCCAGATAGAACAACGTGAAGTGGCCGGTGAACGGCTCCTGGATCTTGCGCGCGACCGGGCCGAACTGCCACAGCGCGTAATTCTGCAGGATTAGCGACACACCGAAGGTTGCCAGAATCGTCGTGAGTGGGTCGCGGCCGAGCAGAGGCCGCAGTGTCACGATCTGGATCGCGGCCCCGAGCAGCGCGACAACCAGCGTCGCAATCAGAAGCGCCAGCCAGAAATTGCCCGTCGTTGCGAGCACGATGACGCCGATATAGGCGCCGAGCATGAACAGCTCGCCGTGAGCGAAATTGACCACATCCATGATACCGAAGATCAGTGTCAGTCCGGACGCGATTAGCGCAAGGATCATACCGGTGACGATGCCGTTGATCGTCTGGATCAGGATCTGATCCCAGGGAATGGAATAGAGGATCGCCGTCAGTTCCATCTCACACTCCCAGATACTGATGAATGACGGCGTCATTCATCTTGAGCTCGCGGGCAGCAGCGTGGTGACGCACGACACCCTTTTCCATTATGTAGACGCGCTCGCTTGCCTCCAGTGTTAGCGGCACATTCTGTTCGACCAGCAGGATTGCGACGTTTTCTTTGTGCAGCACGTCGATGATGTTGCTGATCTGCGAGACCATCCGGGGCATCAGGCCTTCGGTCGGCTCGTCGAGCAGAATGATCTTGGGCTCCAGCATCATCGCGCGGGCGATCGCCAGCATCTGCTGTTCGCCGCCCGAAAGCGTTCCGCCGGCCTGGCTGCGACGCTCGGCCAACACCGGAAAATAATTAAACACCTTGTCGAGTAGCGCCTGCTTCTTTTCGTCAGTCACGCCTTGGCGATCGAGGCCGGTGCGCAAGTTTTCCATCACCGTCAGCAGCCGGAAAATGCGGCGATCTTCCGGGACATAGCCTACCCCGAGCCGCGCGAGCTTGTGCGGGGGCATTCCCGTTATCGGCGCGCCGTCAAGCTGAATGCTGCCCTCAGTGGGACGCACCAGACCCATGATTGTCTTCAGGGTGGTGCTTTTGCCGACCCCGTTGCGACCGAGCAGCCCGACAACTTCACCCGGCCCGACATGCAGGGTTACGCCGTGCAAGATGTGGCTCTTGCCGTAATAAGTGTGCACATCGTCGACCGCTATCAGCGGCGCATCTTTTGCGGCGATGGTCATGTTTTGAGATAGACCTCCAGCACCTTCGGATTGTTTTGGATTTCCGTCGGGGTGCCTTCGGCAAGCACCTGGCCATAGTTGAGCACCGTGATCCTATTGGCGAGGCCCATGACGACTTCCATGTCGTGCTCGACAATCAGGATCGTGAGATTCTTGGCGATGCTGCGCACCAATTGCACGGTGTCGCGCGTTTCCGCGGAGCTCATGCCCGCGGTCGGTTCGTCGAGGCAGAGTAATTGCGGTTCGGTTGCGAGCGCTATTCCGATTTCGAGATTTCGCTGCTCGCCGTGCGAAAGATTAGCCGCAAGTTCGTCAACCTTCGCATAGAGACCGACAGATTTGAGGACCGCTTCGGCTTTCTCGATGATGTCCTGGTAAGCCGTATAGTCTCTCAGCATGCTCCAGCCGTGCCGACGTGATTGCGCGGCAATGCGGACATTTTCCAGTGTCGTCGCATTCGGCAGAATGTTCGTGATCTGATAAGAGCGTGCGATGCCCTTCATCGAGATCCGGTCGGGCGAAAGGCCGGTTATATCCTCGCCATTGAACAGAATGCGGCCCGAAGTCGGCGCCAATACACCGGTCAGGCAATTGAAGAAGGTACTTTTGCCGGCGCCATTCGGTCCGATAATTGCGCGAATTTCCTCCCGGTTGACCTCGAAATTGATGTTGTTGACCGCGGTGAGGCCGCCAAATCTGCGCGTCAGCCCTTCCGTGCGCAGCACGGGGCCTGTCGCGCCGACCCCGGCCTCGCCGGCCGGGGCGGCTTCGATAGCGGACTGTGTCGACACTTACGTCGAGGCAAACTTGCAGGCCGGCGGGAAGAGGGTTTTGTCACCGGGAATCGTCTCGATGATGCGATGTTTTCCGTCCTTTATCTCGAAGATGACTTGCAACGGAAATGCCTGGTGATCGTCCTTACGGAGCAGCTTGTCTCCGGTCGGGAAGTCGTCACTCAATTTCATCTGCAGGCCCTCCAGCGCCTCGATGAGCTTCATCGTGTCCTCGCGACCGCGGAATTTCGACTTCTCCATACCGACTCTGAGCGCGTTCATTGCCTCATAGTTCGATTGCACATACCGATCAGGCAGGGGCCCTGAGGGATCGATCTTCGCCAGCCGTGCTTTCGACTCATCAAAGAACTTCTTGTGCTCCGGCGTATTGAAAGGCCCTTCCTGAATCGGTATGTAGCGATTGATACCGACGAAGCCTTCGATCTTGTTGCCGAGCGCCGGAAGATTGGTGGACTCAGCAATGGCGCCGTCGCCGGCCCATTTGTACCTCTTGGTCAGACCCAGGTCGTAGGCCTGGTTGCCGATTGTCACGCCGTCTTTGCCGAAGAAGATTCCGAGGAGTCCGTCGAATTGGCCGGTGACCTTTGACAGGAACGGCGTCATGTCGGCGGTGCCGAGCGGGATGCCGGTCGTCTCCACGATCTCGCCACCCGCTTTCTTGATCTCCTGAGCATAGGCGTCGCGCGTCGACTGGCCCCAGGAATAATCGGCATAGGCGATGTGCCATTTCTTGCCGAGGCTCTTGATCAGATAGGGTGCGAACGCGACCGCCTGCGCCGGTGCGTAGTCGTGAACCCGGAAGCTGTAGCGGTTGCACTTTGTCGTGGTCAGCGTGGTGTCGAGGCACACGCTGATCATGTTGACGATCTTGGCCTCTTCCCAGACCGGCATGCAGGCAAGGCAGATGTTGGACAGAAAGCCGCCGACATGGGCATCGATCTGGTCTTCGTCGACCAGCTTGCTGGTCTTGCGCCGACCGACATCTGGTTTGGATTCGTCGTCAGCAACGATCAGTTCGATTGGGCGACCATTGACACCACCCATGGCATTAATCCGATCGACCGCCATCTGCACGCCGACCAGCGCGGTCTTGCCGCCTGCGGCGCCGGCACCTGACAGCGGATTGATCGCACCGATCTTGTAGGGCTTCGCCTGGCCGAAGGCCGCGCGCCAAGGAGCCGGCACAAGCATCAGCGCACCGATCGCGCCGCCGCCCCAACCGACGACGCGACGACGGGTCACCTTGCCGCTGTACCAGACACCTTGCGCCCAATCTTCCTCTTTCCATTTCTCACTCATCTCGTGGCCTCCCTCTGGATCACATTCGTGCCGATCGACTCACGCGCCTGTGCGCGAGAGGCGATGCAGAACCAGCACCGATTTGGAAAAGTTTCGATTTCGCCCAAACGCCGACAGCACGGCAAGCGCAGCCGTAGCCGTAAGAGTAGTCACCGCACGCCTATGCCGGACGGCATGACGCGGCATTGCCAGTCCTCCCCTGTCGGCCCTTGGCAGGCTCTTGATACCGTTAGCAAACGCGATCCGGCCGCAACTTTCAACCGCTATATCCTTGTTGATGGTGCGCCACTCACATGGTCGAATGGAGATGCCCGCGAATTGAGCAGGTGCGCTCGAACGGAGCGGCGGCAGGTGTTAGGCTTGCTGCAGAAGAGGCGGAGGATTGATGGCCGGCACAATTTCACGGCGAAAAGACCAACCGCACATCGACAGCGGGCTTTCCGCGCGCCTGGCAATCCGGGCTGGTGCGCATCGCGGACCGACCGCGGGACTTGCCCCGGGCAATGTGCAGGGCAACCTCGCTATTTTGCCGCAGGCGCTCGCAGCCGATTTCCTTCGCTTCTGCCAGCTCAATCCCAAGCCCTGTCCGTTGATTGGGACCTCCGCCCCGGGCGATCCGCGCGTGCCGGAGCTGGGCGAGGACCTCGACATTCGCACCGACCTGCCGCGCTACCGTGTCTGGAAAAACGGCGAGCTGGTCGCCGAACCGGAAGACGTACGGGAATTCTGGCGCGATGACCTCGTCAGCTTCGTGATCGGGTGCTCGTTCTCATTCGAGGAAGCTTTGGCGATTGAGGGCATCGAGTTGCGGCACATCACGCACGGTTGCAACGTGCCGATGTACCGGACATCGATCGCCACCCAGCAAGCGGGCCCGTTCCGCGGGCCAATGGTCGTATCGATGCGGCCGATGACGCCCCGCGACGCCATTCGTGCTGTTCAGATCACCACTCGCTTCCCGTCGGTGCATGGCGCACCGGTGCATATCGGCAAGCCAGAATTAATCGGGATCGCAGACGTTAACAAACCGGACTATGGCGATGCTGTGCCCGTGCGGGATGACGAATTGCCTGTGTTCTGGGCCTGCGGAGTAACGCCGCAATCGGTCATCGCGACCGTGAAGCCTGAATTCTGCATCACGCACTATCCGGGTAGCATGCTCGTGACGGACCGGAAGAACACCGAGTTTGCAATCTTGTGATCGGTCAGGCGAACGCGCGCCCTCGATAGTCAGGCGGCGTCCCGCGCGCTCTTGTCCAGCAACCCGGCTTCGATCAACGCCTGACGGATGGCCCCGATCTCCGCACGCTCGATCCTGACCAAAGGCGGCCGCACGACCGCGCGCGGCAGCTTACCGAGCAACACTAGCGCCTCTTTCATGCGGTTATGCATGTCGACGAACGGGTCGGCGTAAAAGACCCTAGCCGTCGGCTCGATACGGTCGTTGAGGCGTTTGGCCTCCGCCATGTCATTCTTCTGCACGGCGCGGAATAATTTTGCCTGCAGATCGGCGATGACGCTGCCGGATCCCGACAGCAATCCATTGCAACCAAGCACCAGCGAAGAGAACAACCATGAACTGTGCGTCGTAAGCACGTTCACCGGTCGCGGCAGATTCTGTAGCGTGCGAATGTGCCACTCGTGATGCGGTACGTTAGCGATCCAGTCCTTGATCGCGCGGATCGAGGGTATTTCCTCGCATAGCTTCAGCAGCGTTTCCTTCGGATAACCCTGGCCAGTTGCGAGAGGATACTGGAACACGATCAGTGGCAGATCGGTTGCGTCGGCGATGCGGCGGAAATGCGTGAGTACCATGGCCGGCGACTGCCCGAGGGTAAAAGGAGCCGGTGGAAAAACCAGCAGTGCCGACGCTGCGCCCTGCGCCGCCATCCTGGCAAGCCTGGCAGCCTCGATGCTTCCGTCAGCCCAAATTCCGTTGATCAGCGGTAGGCGTCCGCCGATCTCGTCCTGCGCGATTTCGAGCACGCGCCTCTGTTCGTCGAAGGCGCAAGAAGCGACTTCGGTCGAATGTGCGTTGATCGTGATGGCGGACAGACCTTCGACCGCTGCCACGTCGCGCAGATGTTTGCGGAAACTCGCTTCGTCGATTGCAAAATCGTTATCGAATGGCAGCAGAACGGCCGGGATCACGCCGTGGGGAACATGAGTCGCGTGCCGGGGCATTCGCCGCCCTCCTCTTCAGATCGCTGCTGTCATGCGCGCTTCGAAGCATAATCTAATTCCGCGGAAAGACGATTGGCCCTGCGCTGGCCGGACCTGACGCTATGCGCGGCTAATGCGATTGAAGGCGCCGTTTCTCGCCGTATGAAATCATCGCCCAGACCCAGTATTCACCACTTGCAGTGAGGTATTTTTGTTTCAAGCGGGCGGGTCGCTCAAGGCGCGCAGGACGATTTCTATAACTAATTCAAAGTCATCACGCCCATTCTTCACCCGCTTCGGGATCTTTGCTCGGACGGAACTTTTTCCGGGTTAGCGGATTTAATTGCTCGCGGGCGCTCCGCCGGGGATTACTGGCCGGAGCGGCGGGAGGGTCAGGTTCTGCCCCAAACCAATGCGACGAACGGAACATGGCGTTGCGGCTGCAAGACCCTGCGGTAGCTAGCCATGAGGTTCAGGCTTAGGGCCTGAACGCGCGGCCGGCGCATTCGTGTTCGCCGGGGGGACGGGGTTATTCGGGAGGCGTCGATGGATCAGACGGAAATTACAAACAAGAAGACTGCCAATGGCGTGCTGTCAAAGAAGCGTCCGCGCCAATCGGATGAAGGCGCTCCGAACGTAACCTCACCGGTTGAACTGCAGGAGCTGCTGCAGGCGCTACGCGCAATGCGTTCCGGCGACTTCTCAGTGAGAATGGGCGTGGAGCACGAGGGACTGCTAGGAAAAATCGCCGACACCTTCAATGATATCGTCGCTTCGAACGAGCGAATGGCGCAGCAACTCGAGCGCGTTGGCCAGGTCGTCGGTCGTGAAGGGAAAACCCGCCATCGCGTGAAATTCGGCCTCGCCAGCGGCGCCTGGGGCGAGATGGAAGGTTCGGTCAATACCCTGATCGACGACCTCCTCTGGCCAACAAAAGAAGTCGCCACGGCGGTCGCCGCCGTCGCACAGGGCGACCTTTTGAAGACTGTCCGACTGGAAGTCGACGGCCGCCCACTCAAAGGCGAGTTCCTCGAAGCCGCCACCATCGTGAACACGATGATCAAGCAACTCAGTGTGTTCACTTCCGAAGTGACCCGCGTCGCTCGCGAAGTCGGCACCGAGGGTAAGCTGGGCGGCCAGGCCCAAGTACGCGAAGTCACCGGCGTTTGGAAGGACCTGACGGAAAGCGTCAACTCAATGGCGAATAACCTGACCGCTCAGGTTCGCAATATCGCCGAAGTCACTATCGCCGTCGCTGACGGCGACCTATCCAAGAAAATCACCGTCGACGTGCGCGGGGAAATTCTCCAGCTCAAAGAAGCCATCAATACGATGGTCGACCAGCTGCGTTCATTCGCGTCGGAAGTGACGCGCGTCGCGCGCGAAGTCGGTACCGACGGAAAACTTGGCGGCCAGGCCATCGTGCCGGGTGTCGCCGGAACGTGGAAGGACCTGACCGACAACGTCAACCTTCTGGCGGCAAACCTGACCACACAAGTGCGTAACATCGCCGAAGTTACGACCGCCGTCGCGCGCGGCGACCTTTCGCGCAAGATCACGGTGGATGTGCGCGGCGAAATCCTCGCGCTGAAGGACACCATCAACACGATGGTGGACCAGCTCAACGGTTTTGCCTCAGAAGTGACGCGCGTCGCGCGCGAAGTCGGTACCGAAGGCAAGCTGGGTGGGCAGGCGCAGGTACCCGGCGTCGCCGGCACGTGGAAAGACCTGACCGACAGCGTCAACTTCATGGCCTCGAACCTGACAGCCCAGGTCCGCAATATCGCCGACGTGGCAACGGCAATCGCCGGTGGCGACTTGTCGAAGAAAATCACCGTCAGCGTCTCGGGTGAGATCCTGCAGCTCAAAGAAACCATCAATACCATGGTGGACCAGCTCAACGCGTTCGCCGGCGAAGTGACACGCGTCGCGCGCGAAGTCGGCACCGAAGGACGCCTCGGCGGACAGGCCAACGTGCTTGGCGTCGCCGGTACCTGGAAGGACATGACCGAATCCGTGAATTCGATGGCC
>JANWKN010000206.1 GCA_025451355.1 Pseudolabrys sp.
ACGACGACGCGGTCGTGAAGCGGACGAAACTTCATGGCAGTCCTCCTAAGTTATTGGACAATCTATGTTTTTGGTAACTGGCCGGGTTCCCCCGCCAGCACCTAGACGCCACATGGGTGGCGGCTTTGTTGCCCGCAAGGGCCAGCGGGAAAATTTTTAGCACTCATTTCAGTCGAGTGCCAACAATTCCGGAAAAGCCAGCAAGGACAATGGTTAATGGTTAACGGCGATGTGATGGGAACAGGGTTTGCATCCTTCACGTGCATGCCGTCGGGGCTGTTAGCAGGCAAATCCCGCCGCTGCTAATGCCTTGAATTTAAACAACTTGATTACCTTTTCCGCTTGCAATGGTGATTGCCGGAAATGGAAACTCTGAGTCCGATTCGACGAGGACGAAATGGTTTCAACGGATTTCCGCAAACAAGTCAGTGGTTATGGCCTGACGACGGCGCATATCCTGTATCGGCGTCCCGATCATCGCTGGCTGCTGCAGTCCTACGTCTGGCAGAACTACGATCTGTTCCCCGAATTTCCCGAGCTGCAGCGTTTCCTTGCTTCCTGGCAGGAAAAGCTCGAGGGGCCACTCCATTCGGTGCGTGTCGCACACTGCAAGCTGATCAAGCCGGCGGAACTGAAGGCAATCAGCGGCGAATTCCGATTGCATTGAGGGGTAAGGCGCTTCCGTCATGGCCGGGCCAAGGCCCGGCCATTTGTTTTTTTGACCGCACTTTTCCGCCCTTGCGTCTGTCATGGCCGGGAGCAAAGGCGTGGATGCCCGGCATGAAGCCGGGCATGACGACGCAAGGCCCGATTTCTGTCTCGTGTTTCTGTCATGGCCGGGCTTGTCCCGGCCATCTACGTCTTGAGAACGGCCCAAGCAAAAAAGACGTGGATGCCCGCCATAAAGCGGGGCATGACGACGCAAGCTGACTGCGCACTTCGCACGACAACAACCGCCGCTGCGCTTTGCAATCAATCCTGATTCACATTTCACAGCCAAGCATCATCGCCCGTATTTTTTTCGGCGCCGGGTACGCCGTCGTCACTTCTGTTCCCTCAAAAAGGCGAGGGAGATGGCGCGCCAGGTGGCGCAACCATTATTCGTTTTGTGCCGCGCTCCCTCTCGAGAACGCGGGCGCCTCATGGCGCGCCATCGCGGGCGTCTTCCTTACAGCGCCGGCCGCGCTTTGCGGTTGCCGTCCGTTGTCCCCGGCGTGTTCGCCGCTATGGCGAAGCTTGCGGCGGGCGGTCCGGCCCCGGTGGCCATGCTCCTGGCGGGCGGCTCGTAGTGGCCGCCGGGCGGAGCCCCGGCGCCGCCCCAGTGCGGGAGGAGCGTCCTCTCCCGGCCGCGGGCGCCGCATCCGATCCCACCCGCATGACGCCTCATGAGAGCGCCCTCTGGCGGACCGAACACCATTAGGAATATGATCATATAGGATTAAAGTCAAACTTGAAAGTCGCACACCCTGTCGACTGTCATTGCCGGGCTTGACCCGGCAATCCATGATGACGTGCAGCGCCGGCAGCATTAGTAAGACCATCGATCGCTGCAAAAGCATCATAGATGCGCGGGTCAAGCCCGCGCATGACGTGGGAGAGTATTTCGACAACAAGTCATTCGGGAACGGCGCTGCAGGACCCGGAATCCAGACAGCGTTTCACATGACCCAGTCATGTTCACCCTTGTCGCGGGCATCCACGTCTTTACGACATGGCGGTAGTCCAGACGTGGAGGCCGGGACAAGCCCGGCCATGACGGTGCGCACCCGCGATGCGCGTATCAAAATATGTCATCTTGGCCATTCGCATGTTTTGCGCTCGGAATCTGCGTGCGGCGTGGCGCAAATCATGGGAGTGCATTACCTAAAGCCGTCACCGCCTGCACCTAAAGCCGTAATACCTGGCCGAGTGAACTCCCGTGCGAAAATACTTTTCCCGCATCGTGTTGATGCTCGGCAATGTCGTCACCGGTCTCAGCATCCTTGGGCCGGCAGGGATGCTTGCCGAACTGGCGAATGGCCTGCACGTCGGTATCCACGACACGGGTTTGCTGGTCACCTACGGCGCGACCGTGCTCTGCATCGGCTCGCCGGTCATGGCCTGGCTGACAACGCGCATCGACAGGCGCGCGCTTTTGGTTGCGACGCTGGCCGTTCTCGCAGCGGGGCAGGCGGCGTCGGCGCTGACCTCAAACTATGGTGTGATCCTGTTGCTGCGGATCGGAATGCTGGCGATCGGTGCGATCTACACCCCGCAGGCCGCTGCGACGGTTGCGCTGATCGCCCCGGGTCATGAACGGCCGAGCGCGATCGCTTTCGTATTTCTCGGATGGTCCATCGCCATTGCCGGCGGCCTGCCGCTGGTGACGCTGATTGCAACGCATTTCGGCTGGCAGGCGGTCTACGGCACGCTCGCCGCGGTTGCCGCCATCGTCGCCGCGCTGTTGTTCGCGGCATTGCCGAAAGGGCTTCAGGGACGCCCGCTCTCGCCCCAAAGCTTTGTGACCATCGCGCATACCAAGCGCATCGTGCTCATTTTGCTCCTGACGCTGCTGCAGACATCCGGGCAGTTCACCGTCTTCATCTATCTCGCGCCGCTGCTGCACGTATTCACAGGCGCAGGGCCGGCCATCGTGGGCGCCTTTTTTGCGTTCTACGGTGTGGTCGGCCTCGTCGGCAATGTGGTCGCGAGCGGCATCGTGACAACGCTCGGAACGCAGAAAACACTGGCGCTGTTCATGGCCTCGATGCTTCTGGGCATGACACTCTGGGCAGTGGGTGCCGGCTGGTTGTTGGCAATGGGCGCCGGCATATCCTTCTGGGCCCTCGGCTTTGCCGCGATCAATTCCATGCAACAGGCGCGACTGATTGCGGCCGCGCCCGATCTTGCGAGTGCGTCAGTCGCGCTCAATACCTCCGTGCTCTATGTCGGGCAGGCCATCGGATCGGGGATCGGCGGACTACTCTTCGCGCACGGATATTTTCATCTGGTCGGCTATGTCGGTGTGACCTTTGTCGCGCTTGCGTGCGCGCTGCTTGCCGCGACGTGGGAGCCTGCCAAACGGCGTCAATCGTAATTTCCGACAGGTGTGGGCAAGCAGAACCCTCCCTTGCCAAGGCTTTTGCACTTGGGACAATGCGCTTGCCGGGGCTAAAGCCAGAGGGGAGACCGTATGGCCCGCATCCGCTTTGATTTCGGAACGCTGAAGCTCGACGCCGAATTGCTCGATACACCAACGGCCAAAGCCGTCGTCGCTGCGCTTCCTCTCACGTCGGCGGTGCTGACCTGGGGCGAAGAAGTGTATTTCGACGTGCCGGTCGATGTGCCGCGCGAACCGGACGCCCGTGCCGTGATCACGCCCGGAGAAATCGCTTACTGGCCGCAAGGTCCGGCGATCGCGATCGGATTCGGCCGCACGCCGATCTCCAAGGGAGATGAAACGCGCCTTGCAAGCCCGTGCAACGTTTTTGCCAAGGCGATCGGCAGCGTGAAAGTTCTGTCCAAGATAAAGACGGGAGTGGAAGTGAAGGTGAGCAAGCTCAACTAGCGCGACGGCCGTTCGCCGGCGTGGCGACGTACCATCGACAGCGTGAGATCCCAGGCGTTGCGGACGTTGACGATGGCGAGCAAAAGCAGTCCACCGCCGAGCACCTCGGGCGCGTATTCTCCCCCGGTATAGATCATGACGCCCGCGGCCAATATTGCGAGATAGGCTACGGCCGGCAGCATTCCATAGGCGAAGTAGTCAAGCACATACTGAGTCATCTCGGTGCGGACGACCCACACGGTGATGACGATCGAGACGGCAACACCGACGACAGCCGTCGCGCAGATCAGCGTGGCAAAGAACATCGGCCCGTGTGAAGGAATGAGACATATCGCGGAAATGAAGAACACGCTGGTGAAGTGAATCACCACGGGACTCATGAAGGTGCGGGTGCCGCGTTGATCCTTGTTGTTGAGAAAGCCGGTGCCAAGCGACACGGCGACAAACAGAAGCGCGAGCAGTGTGGCCCCGGCCGTACCGAGCAGCAGGTAGAATTCGTGCCACGCGTGCAGCCCTTCCATAAGACTATCCTCGGCCGACAAACGGCATTTTGTTGGCCATCACGGTCATGAACAGCACGTTGGTATCGAGCGGCAGGCTCGCCATGTAGACCACCGCATTGCCGACATATTCGGCCTCCATCCGCGGTTCGATCATCTTGCGTCCGTCCGCTTGCAAAACGCCTTCACCCTGCACCATGCGCTCGGTCAGCGGTGTCGCGGCGTTCCCGATGTCGACTTGCCCGCAACAGATGTCGTATTGCCGGCAATCGAGCGAAGTCGATTTGGTGAGTCCCGTGACCGCGTGCTTGGTCGAGGTATAAGCGATCGAATAGGGCCGCGGTGCGTGTGCCGAAATCGAGCCGTTGTTGATGATGCGCCCGCCGCGCGGCGACTGTTTTTTCATGATCTTGATCGCTTCCTGCGTGCACAGAAAGATTCCGGTGAGGTTCGTCGCGACCACGTTTTGCCAGGTCTCATAGGGCAGATCCTCGAGCGGGACCGCCGGCGCACCGATCCCGGCATTGTTGAACAGGACATCCAGCCGGCCGAAACTCGATTTCACGGTGGCAAACAAAGCGAGGATCGACTCGCGTTTGGACACGTCCGTCGGAACGGCCAGCGCCTGCGCGCCGACGGCTTTGACCTCGCCGGCGACCTTGTCGAGCATTTCCTTGCGGCGGCCCGCCAGCACAATGTTGTAGCCGGCCTTGGCGAGCGCGATCGACACCGCACGCCCCACGCCGGTTCCAGCTCCTGTCACCAGCGCAATTTTTGCGGACGCAGCCATTCGCATATCCTTTCATGACTGAACTTGGAGACGCCCGCATATCATAAAAGCGAGCACGCGCGCCATCGTGGCGCACGCAATGAGGGATGGCGGGATTGTTCTAGCTGGCGAGCGCGGTTTCGCTGGGCAGATAAGCGGCCGGCGATTTCAAACGGGCGCTGATCTCGGCGACCGTCACCGGCCTGCCGAAACGGAAGCCCTACATGGAATGGGCGCCAGCGGCGCGCAGGAAAAGCTGCTGGTCGGCCGTCTCCACGCCTTCGGCGGTGACTTGCGTGCCGAGACCGCGGCCGAGACTGACGATCGCGTGGACGATGGCCGCGGCATCGGCGGCCTTCTCGATCGATCGTACGAAACTGCGGTCGATCTTGAGCTTGTCGAATGGAAAACGGCGCAGATAAAGCAAGCTGGAATAGCCGGTGCCGAAATCATCGAGCGCAACCCGCACGCCGAGCGCCTTGAGGCGCACCATGGCGGCCTCCGCGGTGTCCACGTTGCCGAGCAGCACGCTTTCCGTCAGTTCGAGTTCGAGACGCGCCGGATTGAAGCGGGTTTCGTTCAGGATCTTCTCGACCACCTCGACGAAATCGATGCGCCGGAATTGAAGAGACGACACGTTGACCGCGATGGTGAGATCCGGCCAGGCCTTGCCGTCCATACACGCGCGGCGCAGCACCCAGTTTCCAAGGTCGATGATCAATCCGCTGTGCTCGGCAATGGCAATGAATTCGCTTGGCGGAATTTCGCCGCGGGTCGGATGCGTCCAGCGGCAGAGCGCTTCGACGCCGACGACCACCTCGCCGCTCTTGTTGACGACGGGCTGATACAGAAGCCTCAGGCGGTCGTTCTCGATCGCCTCGCGCAAATCAGGTTCGAGAAGCTTGCGGCTGGAAAGGTCGGCATCCATGGCCGCGTCATAGATGCATGCCCGATTACGGCCTTCGTTCTTGGCGCGATAGAGTGCCATATCGGCATAGCGCATGATGTCGGTTGCGGTACCGCACTTGTTGTCGACAATCGCAATACCGAGCGAGGCGCCGATAATAATGTTCTGACCGTTGATGATGTAGGGAGCGCAAATGGCGGCGATAATACGCTGCGCCAATCCCATCATCTGTTCGCTGTCGCCGGCAATCGACGAGATCACCTCGAATTCGTCGCCACTGAGGCGTGCGACGAGATCTCCGCCGCGCAGCGTGTGCGACAACCGCAGCGTCACATTGCGTATGAGCTCGTCGCCCACATGGTGGCCAAGCGTATCGTTGACGTCCTTGAAGTGATCGAGGTCGATATAGAAGACGGCGGCCGTCGCGGTGCCGACGCGTACTTCCTCGATCACCGCTTCCAGGCGCTCGCCGAAATAGATGCGGTTGGGCAGTGCGCAAAGCGGGTCATGCATGGCGAGATGGCGCAAGCGCGATTCGCCGGCCGCAATGGCCGCCGCCGTCCGACGCATGTAGCGAAGCACGAAGGCGGCAAGCAGCGCGAAGCCGATGGACGCGACCGCGATGAATGGCACAACGTTTTGCACGGCACCCGGCCGTTTCGGTGTCCAGGCGAAACGGCCGATGACATTGCCGTCCGGATCGTTGACATCGAGGGCGAGATCGCCGACCGGCGGCGACTCCTGATCGAGCTTGCGCAGATTTGTCAGATGCAATTGTGTTGCGATGCGCGACAGCATTCGGCCGTTGACGAATTTTACCGACATGAGGATTGGCGCAACACCGGCGATCGATGCGGGGACACTGTCGCTCGGTCCAACCGCGACCGCCGCGATCACCGATGGCCGGTCCATAAAACGGCGGATCACGGCAGTTTGCCGGTATCCGGCGGGTTCATCTGGTTGAGGCGGATCGCGCCTCGCGGGTGCTGATCGCGGCCGCGCATGAAGTCGATTACAGGCGTGAGTTCGGGGCGAGCGGCCGCGAGCCATTTTGCATCAGCGGGTCGGTGATCAACCAGCGAATAGATCAGCCGGTTATTGCTATCGAAAACAAAGATGTAATCGTGATCAAAATAGGCTTCCCATTAGCTTTTTCCGGCCGGAAGCTAGGGACTAATACTTGCTATTGGCTTTCGTTCACCGGTGACTCGGCCCAGTTTCGCTCAGGAACCTGCAGCCCGGTTCTGTTAACTGGCAGTAAAAGCACCATTCGCGCCAAGCGAGGGTTAATTAATTAATTGGAAAGCGAAAATTTATTCGGTGGTTTATCGATCGCGTGATCGCTCACGTCGAGCTGCGATAGGGCGGGCGTGGAATTGCGATGTGCGCGGCACGAAGTGCCGACGACCAGCGTTCGCGCAAGTCCTGGAAGTAGGGCTCGCCGGGCTCGATGCGGTAGTTCACCTCTGCCATGCAGGAATCTCGGCGCACGACCAGGATGTCGATCGGCAGACCGACGCCGAGATTGGAGCGCATTGTCGAATCCATGGAGATCAGCCCGATCTTCAGTGCGTCGTAAAGATCGGTATCGAAGGCGATGGCGCGGTCAAGAACCGGCTTGCCGTATTTATGTTCGCCAATCTGGAGGTAGGGCGTATCGATAGTGCATTCGATGAAATTGCCCGCCGAGTAGATCATGAACAACTGCAGACGACCGCCCCTGATCTGGCCGCCGAACAGAAATGCGACCTCGTGATCGACTTCGGCCGCCGCGAGCGCCGTGCCTTCGGCGATCTGCAGGTTACGGATGGTCCGCCCGATGCGTTGCGCGGCCTGGAACATCGTCGGCGCGTTCATCAGTGTTTCGATCTCGCCAGTGTCCGGATTTTGCACGCCTTCGGTCAGTGTCGAGCGCACAGACTGGCTGAGCGACAGGTTACCGGAGGAGGCGATCGCCATGATGCGCTCGCCCGGCTGCGAATAGACATGCAGCTTGCGGAATGTGGAGATGTTGTCGAGGCCCGCATTGGTGCGGGTATCGGCAACCATCACGAGACCGGCCTGAACGAGAATTCCGCAACAATAGGTCATGTTCATCTTGATTTTTCTGAATGCCCCGGCACGCGGTTATAGCGATGCGGGCATCCCTTCGGCAATGCGCCACTTTCAATTCTGAATTTGCTGACGCGCCTGGGCCACACGTACGGCCACCGACAGGGTTTCGCCACTGCCACCGTAGCGCGTACCGCGTACCGGCGAGGCCCCGAGATAGTCGAGCCCCACCGCCACCCGGACATGGGCGTCGGTGATGCATATGCCATTGGTCGGATCGAAGCCGACCCAGCCCAGATTCTCGACATAGGCCTCCGCCCAGGCGTGGCCGGCCTCCTGCGAAGTGACACCGTCGGCGCGATGGAAATGGCCTCCCACGTAGCGGGCCGGGATGCCGAGTGATCTGGCCGCCGCAACAAAAATATGGGTGATGTCCTGACAGACGCCGCGCCGGAGCGCGAATGCTTGCGCGGCGGTCGTGGCGGTGTGTGTCGGATCGGTATCGAAGGCGATCTGACGGTTGAGCGCCGCAAGGAGGGCGTGCAGCAGCGCGAGATTGTCGCCATTCGTTCCGGCCTGTGCTGTCTTCGCAAAGTCGACGATCGCGGAGTCGGGCTGCGTCAACGAGGTTTCGCGCAGGAAAAGTTGAGGCGGAAAACATTCGACGGCGCCCTTCACCAGGCCACCGGTGTCCTGCGTGTCGACTTCACCGTCGACCTCAACGCTCAATCTGTCGAACGGACCCTCGGCCGTGAACGAATGAATTATGTTGCCGAAGGCATCTTCGTGCTGGTGCAGAAGACAATCTTCGGACAGGTCGATCCGCCAGGACAAGACGTGCTGTCCCTCATGGTCGCGTGGGGTTAGGCGCAGCAACTGCGTCACGCCGGAAGGCGGCGTGTCATACGTGTAGGTGGTAGCGTGGGAAATGTGAATCCGCATGCCGACATCAAGCTTTCCGGGGCGCGATTATGCATTTTGGCCTTTGCATCGCCATGCCCGGGCTCGTCTCGGGCGTCCACGCCTTTTCTCCTCATCTAAAGACGTGGATGGCCGGAACAAGTCCGGCCATGACAAACTGATTGCAAGGTCTCACCGGAAGAGAGCCAGACGACCTCTTCGTTGGCAAGACAAGTCATCGTTACAGTCATGTCAGGAATTGCTCGGTGATCGAGGCGCCGAGCCTGTTGTTCTCGACAATGAACTCGCCGATGAACTCGTGCAAGCCGCGCTGAAAGATTCCATCCATGCGGCTGTTTTGCAGACGCGTGCGAATACCGCGTGCCTGCCGCTGGGTGCTGCCTTGCCGGCCATAGGCGCCGGCGATCGAATTGAGATTGCGCACGATGGCCTCGTAGCAGGACGACAGCGAACGCGGCATCTCATCACGCAGGATCAGAAGGTCGGCGACCAACCAGGGTTTCAGACTCTCGCGATAGACCCAGTGGTAGGCTGTGAGCGCCGACACCGAGCGCAGAATTGCGGCCCACTGGAAATAATCGAGCGGTCCGCCGACGCGCTCGTTTTCCGGCAGCAGCAGATGATATTTCACGTCAAGGATACGCGCGGTGTTGTCGGCGCGCTCGACGTAGACACCCAGCCGCGAGAACCAGTAGGCGTCGTTGCGCAGCATGGTACGGTATGCCGATCCGTCAAAGCGCAAGGACGATTCCTGCACCCAGCGGAGAAACCTGGAAAATTCCTCGCGCGATGTCGGGCCGTTGCCATAACGCTGGAGCTCAAGCCAGGTGCCGTTGATGGCGTCCCACATTTCCATCGTGAGAGCGGTGCGCACGGCGCGCGCATTGCCGCGGGCGAGCTCGAAACACGAGCGGATCGACGAGGAATTGGCGGTGGAAAAGGCCAGAAAATCGGTAACATTGGCCTCGTTCGCTTCGTCATAAAGCTTGAAGAAGGCGTGGGCGCAGCCCGCGGTCGCGACTGCGGATTCCCATTCATTGCTGGTGCCCACATAGGCGAGGGGAAGCGCCGACAGACGCTGCGTGGCATCGAGAATGCGCGCAAGATATTCCGCGCGTTCGACGTAACGCGAGAGCCAATAGAGATTATCGGCGGTGCGTGAGAGCATCAGTGCTCCGAGAAACCGATCATCCGTCCAGCACCCATGTGTCTTTCGTCCCGCCACCCTGGCTGGAATTCACCACAAGCGAACCTTCTTTCAGTGCAACGCGCGTCAATCCGCCCGGCACGATGCGCACGCCGTCGCGACCGGTGAGCACAAACGGGCGCAGGTCAACGTGTCGGGGCGCCACGCCTTGCTCGATGCAGGTCGGGCAGGTGGACAGGGCTAGTGTCGGCTGGGCGATGAAATTCTTCGGCGTGGTCTTCAGCTTGGCGCGAAACTGCTCGATGCCAACCTTGCTTGCCGCAGGCCCGATCAGCATGCCGTAACCGCCGGAGCCGTGCACCTCCTTCACCACCAGTTCTGGCAGGTGATCGAGCACGTATGCGAGGTGCTCTTCCTCGCGGCAGCGCCAGGTCGGCACGGTCTTCAGCAGAGGTTCTTCGCCGAGATAGAATTTCACGATCTCCGGCATGAAACTGTAGATCGCCTTGTCGTCGGCGATCCCGGTGCCTACCGCATTTGCGAGCGTGACATTGCCCGCGCCAGAGGCGGACATCAGCCCGGGGACGCCGAGGGCGGAATCCGGGCGGAAGGTGAGTGGATCGAGAAAGTCGTCGTCGATGCGACGGTAGATGACATCAACCCGCTGCGGACCTTGCGTCGTGCGCATGTACACGACTTCGTCCTTGACGAAGAGATCGCGGCCCTCGACCAACTCGACACCGAGCTTGTCGGCAAGGAACGAATGCTCGTAATAGGCGGAATTGAACACGCCGGGCGTCAGCAAGACGACGTTCGGATCGCGTGAGGCCGCCGAAGGCGCCACCGATTTCAACGTGGCGAGCAGTTCATCCGGATAGTTCTCGACCGGCGCGATGCGATGCCGCGAAAACAGTTCGGGGAAAAGCCGCATCATGATTTCGCGGTTCTCCAGCATATAGGAGACACCCGACGGCGTGCGCGCATTGTCTTCAAGCACGTAGAATGTCTCGGCATCGACGCGCACAATGTCGATGCCTGCGACGTGCACGTAAATATCGTGCGGCACGCTTTGCCCGCTCATCTCAGGGCGGAATGCGGGATTGCGGAATACCAGATCGTCCGGCACGAGGCCGGCACGCAGGATTTCGCGCGCACCGTAAATATCCTTGATGAAGGCGTTCAGTGCGTTGACGCGCTGGGTCAGCCCCTTTTCCAGAAGCCGCCATTCCGCGCCTGCCATGATACGCGGGATGACGTCGAACGGGATCAGGCGCTCCTGCGCTTCGGCTTCCCCATAGACGGCGAAGGTGATGCCGATGCGGCGGAAGATCAGCTCGGCCTCGCGGCGTCTGTAGTCGAGCACGTCGGGCGGCACCTCGGCGAGCCAGCGTGCGAGCTCGCCATAGGCTGGCCGGACGCCGCCATTGTGTCCCTTCATCTCGTCGAAGGCGGTTACCATCCCGCACGCCCCACTCACAGCCGGTTATGCAACGCTTGCTCCGGCCTTGCGTTCGCAGCTTTCCACAGTTCGTCGTTGCAAGCTTCAGGCCAAGCAAAAGTGTAGCGAAAACGGTATCTTAGAGGGGTCTCCGGAACCGCAATGCAGCCTTTGCCCAATAAATAAGCGGCCAGGGAGGGCGGTGGCTTGAGCGGGTGTCGACGCCACGCTACGTCTTTGCCCTGCCCAAAAGGACGCTTCCATGAGTGCCAAGCCCGACATCATCACCGCTGCCGTGCTGGTGGTTGGCGACGAGATTTTGTCCGGGCGTACCAAGGACAAGAACATCGGCTATATCGCCGAGTACCTGACCGCGATCGGCATCGATCTCAAGGAAGTGCGGGTGGTCGCAGACGATGCCCCGGAGATCGTCGCGGCGATCGACGCCCTGCGCGCCAAGTACACATATGTGTTCACCACCGGCGGAATTGGACCGACGCACGACGACATCACGACAGATTGCGTGGCCGACGCCTTTGGCGTCGCGCTGGAATTTCATCCGGAAGCTGTCGCGATTCTCAAGGAGCGTCTGGCCAAGACCGGCGGCGAACTCAACGAGGCGCGCATGCGCATGGCGCGCATTCCGCATGGCGCGGCGCTTGTCGCAAACAAGGTCTCGGGCGCGCCCGGCTTCTGGATCGGCAATGTCATCACCATGGCCGGGATTCCGGCGGTGATGCAGGCCATGCTCGATGAAGTCGCACCGAAGCTCAAGACCGGCACGAACTTGCTGTCGGAGACGATTCGCGCGGATGCCAAAGAGGGCGACGTCGGCACCGAGCTTGGCGCCATCGCCAAAGCACATCCGGAGACGATCATCGGCAGTTATCCGTTTATTGACGAGAAGAACGGGCCGAACACCAACATCGTTGTGCGCTCGCGCGATGCGGACGAGCTCGCGGTGGTCAAGGCCGAGGTCGAAGGCATGCTGAAGAAGGTCAAGGCGCAGCTTTCTGCCGCG
>JANWKN010000207.1 GCA_025451355.1 Pseudolabrys sp.
CAGACGTTCACGCCGAACTGTGTGAGACCAGCGGCGCGCGCTAGCCGTTTGCGGGAGCGGCCGTCCACCGCCTTGTTGAACGGCGGTGGGTAGCCAGTCGCGGTATCGATCGGAACCTTGTCAATATCGATTCTGGGCATTAGTGGCTCCGCTTACACGCGCTCAATGATCGTTGCCGTTCCCATACCGACACCGATGCACAGAGTTACAAGCGCGGTCTCTTTGTCGCGCCGCTCGAGCTCGTCAAGTACGGTGCCGAGGATCATCGCACCGGTCGCACCAAGAGGGTGACCCATGGCGATAGCGCCCCCGTTCACATTGATCTTGTCGTGCGAAATGTTGAGCGCCTGCATGTAGCGCAGCACCACCGAGGCAAATGCCTCGTTGAGCTCCCAAAGATCGATATCTTTTTTTGTCATGCCCGCTTTTTTCAGAACCTTTTCGGTCACGGGAATTGGACCGGTCAGCATGATCGACGGCTCAGAACCGACATTGGCGAACTGGCGAATACGCGCACGTGGCTTCAGACCGGCCGCCTTGCCTGCTGCCTTGCTGCCGATTAACACCGCCGCCGCTCCGTCGACGATCCCCGAGGAATTGCCGGGCGTGTGTACGTGGTTAACCGCTTCGACTTCCGGATAGCGCTGCACGGCAACTGCATCAAAACCCGCCATTTCGCCCATTTGCACGAATGAAGGCTGCAAGGCAGCAAGTGTCTGCATGGTCGTGCTGGGCCGCATGTGTTCGTCTTTTGCGAGTATTGTCAGGCCGTTCACATCCTTTATTGGCACAACCGAATTCTTGAAGCGCCCCTCGTCCCACGCCTTGGCAGCTCGCTTCTGGCTTTCGACGGCGTAAGCATCGACGTCGTCGCGCGAAAACCCGTATTTCGTGGCGATGAGGTCAGCGGAAATGCCCTGCGGCAGAAAATAGGTCGCGACAGCAATCGAGGGGTCGATTGGCCAAGCGCCACCGGATGCACCAATGCCGACCCGGCTCATCGATTCAGCGCCGCCGCCGATCGTCATTTCGTGCTGCCCGGACATGATCTCGGCCGCAGCGAAATTGACCGCGTCTAGGCCAGAGGCGCAAAACCGGTTTATCTGCACCCCTGGCACTCCGTCGCCAAAACCGGCAACCAAAGCCGACGCCCGAGCGATGTCCCCGCCCGCTTCGCCGACGGGGTCGACACAACCCAGCACGATGTCGTCCACTAGCGCCGGGTCGAGCTTATTGCGGTCCTTAACTGCTGCCAGCGCCTGAGCGGCGAGATTGAGTGCGGTCACCTCGTGCAGCGATCCGTCGGCCTTGCCGCGTCCACGCGGGCTGCGAACGGCGTCATAAATGAATGCCTCGGGCATCGTGCGCCTCCAGTTTGTGCGCGCGTTCAGAGACTACGCGCAATCAGCAACTTCATGATCTCGTTGGTGCCCGCATAGATACGCAACACACGGGCATCCCGGTACATACGGGAGATCGGATATTCGTCCATATAGCCATAGCCCCCGAACAATTGCAGGCATCGGTCGATCACTTTGCCTTGCATGTCAGTGAGCCGATATTTCGCCATCGAAGCGGTGACCGTATCTAGTGCAGCCCTAGCGTGCCGTTCAATGCAGTGGTCAAGGAAAACCTTGGCAATGGTGGTGTCGGTCTTGCATTCGGCAAGCTCGAACTGGGTATTCTGAAACTCGATGATCGCCTGGCCGAAGGCCTTGCGTTGCTTGACATAGTCGATGGTCAGCGCAAGCGCGCGCTCCATCATCGCAACTGCATGTACAGCGACGATCAGCCGTTCCTGCGGGAGTTCCTTCATCAGCTGATAAAAGCCCTGACCTTCCTCTGTACCAAGGAGGCTGGATGCCGGAAGCTGCACATCCTCAAAGAACAGCTCCGATGTATCAGCGGAATCCATTCCAAGCTTCTTGAGCTTTCGTCCGCGGCGGAATCCTTGCGCATCGTCGGTCTCGACGACGAACAAGGACGTGCCTTTCGCACCGGCTTTCGGATCGGTCTTGGCTACAACGATAATAACATTGGCGTGCTGACCGTTTGTAATGAAGGTCTTCGAACCGTTGAGGACATAGCCGTTGCCGGATCTCTTGGCCGAAGCTCGCACACCCTGCAGGTCCGATCCCGTCCCGGGCTCAGTCATGGCGATGGCGCCTACCAGTTCGCCCGTGGCGAGCTTTGGCAGCCAACGCTTCTTCTGATCTTCGGTGCCGTAATGAAGGATATAAGGAGCGACAATTCCCGAATGCAGCGGTGCGCCGAAGGTGTCGAAACCAGCGAGCGAAAATTCGCGGTTGATCACTGCTTCGTGGGCGAAGGTACCACCGGCGCCGCCGTATTCCTCCGGCATCGAAGCACAGAGCAGACCAGCCCCGCCGGCTTTGGTCCATACATCGCGGTCGTAGATGCCGGCCTCGTGCCAGCGATCAAGATAAGGGACAAATTCGTCGGCGATGAAGCGCCGCGCCTGCTCTTCGAGCAGGACAAGGTCTTCGCTCATCCATTCTGGTCGCGGAACATTGAGTGCATCCATCGCGTGGTCTTTCCCCACTTAGGGAACGGCGAACCTTCGCTACTTTTTGGCAGGATCCTTCACGTTATCGATTTTGTCGATCTCCGTGTTCTGGGTTTTGCCGTCCACTTTCTCAACTCTGCGGATATAGACGGTTTGCACGATGTCGCGGGTATCGGGGTCGATAGATATCTCGCCGCGCGGACTCTCCCATTTCATACCTTTGGCGGCAGCAATCAGAGAATCGCCGTCGGCCTTACCGCCGGTCTTTTTCAGCGCCTCGTAGATCAGATGCATGCCGTCCCAGCCGCCGATTGAGAATACATCGGGGCTGCGGTTGAATTCGGCCCGGTACGCTTTTACGAAGGCCTCATTCATTGGTGACTTATGCTCCCACCCGTAGTGAAACACGGTTCGGATACCGACCGCGCTGTCGCCCATGCTTCTGAGCGCGTTGTCGTCCATCGTGATCTCACCTTGCCCGAGGATCTTGGTCGCTGGGATGCCGCGCTCCTGCATCGCCTTGGTCATCGCCGCGGGCTGCGTGCCGCCGGGGATGAAAATAAAGATGGCCTCGGGATCGAGGTCCTTTGCACGCTGCACGAACGCCGAGAAATCGGGGCTGGCGACCGGCATGCGGACCGAGCCGACGATTTCGCCGCCAGCATCTTTGAATCCTCTGGTGAACCAGGTTTCGGCGTCAATTCCGGGGCCGTAGTCAGAGACCATGGTGTAGATCTTGCGTAGGCCGTTTTTGTAGGCCCATTGACCGAACGTGTTTTCGAGTTGCGGAATCGTCAAAGAAGTGCGCGCGATGTAGGGCGACTTCGTCGTAATGACGGAGGTCGCCGCATTCATCACCACCATGAGTTTTTTTGCTTCCGCCGATACGTCCCCTGCGCCCAGCGCTTCTGGCGTCAACGTAAAGCCGGCAAGGACGTCGACCTGATCGCGCACGACCAGTTCCTGCGCGAGGCGCTTGGCAACGTCGGGATTTGGGCCCCCCGTGTCCTTACGGATGAATTCGATCTTCTTGCCTGCAACTGTGTCGCCATGTTGTTTGACATAAAGCTTGATGGCATTGTCCATCTGCGCCGCGGTATCAGCGAACTGGCCTGAATAGGCCATGATCAGTCCGACCTTGACGGTCTGTTGCGCATTCGCAGAGGATGCCGCCAGCATTAACGCTGCGACGGAGAAAAGAGTCTTTCGCATGGCGCTCCTTCGAGCCGTTTCAATTGACCACCTGTCTATAAGGTTAGCGACATTTGATGGCGCCGTCACGGAGTTGGCGGCGTGCTGAATTTTGCGATCTTCGACCATCTCGACAGCGATGGCGGCCCACTGGGCCGCTTTTTCGAGGAACGCCTGCGTCTCCTCGAATTGATCGAACGGTCAGGCTTCCAGGGCTATCATCTTGCCGAGCATCACTCGACCCCACTCGGCATGGCGTCAAGCCCAAGCGTATTTCTTGCGTCCGCCATCCAGCGAACGAGCAAGATCAAGGTGGGCCCATTGGTCTATGTTCTGCCGCTCTATCACCCGCTGCGGCTTTATGAAGAAATTTGCATGCTCGACCATCTTAGCGGCGGACGCCTGACAGTTGGGGTGGGCCGCGGCGGGGCGCTCATCGAGCACCAGCGCTTTGGAATCGATCCCGCTCTGGCACCGGCGATGTACCAGGAAGCCTTCGCCGTGCTGATGCGCGCCTTCGAAACCGATGTCCTTAATTTCGAAGGCCGTTTTTATAGTTACAAGGACTACGTCGTGCAGGCTAAACCAGTCCAACGTCCGCACCCACCAATCTGGTACGGCGCGCCGAACGCCGATGCGATTGCCTGGGCTGCACCGCGCGGCATTAATGTCGTATCGCTTGGACCCGGCGCACGAGCACGCGCAATCAGCGACCGATATCGCGAAGAGTGGAAAAAGCTGGGACGCTCCAGCTCTCTTCCTGGCATCGGCGTTACCCGACACATTGTTGTGGCCGAGACAGATGACGCGGCACGCGCGATCGCTAACGCAGCCTACCCGCGCTGGCGTGACGCTATTGATTTTCTCTGGCGCAGAGCAAACACGGAATTCGTTCTGAAAGATATTTATCCGGGTGATTTCGCGGCGCTGGAACGCATTGGCCATGGCGTTGCGGGCTCGCCTGCGACTGTGGGCGACTATCTCACCCGCTTGCGTGCGGAGACCGGCGTAAACACCGTACTTTGCCAAATGGTGTTTGGCGACATGCGCTTTGAGGATGCCGCCCGCTCGATTGAGATATTTGGTCGCGAAATCATCCCCGCCTTCGCCTAAACGCATGGCTGCGCATCTGGATTGGACCTGCGGGCGGTGTTACCACCCTCACAGTCCGGGATTTCAATCATGAATGTTCAGGCGGGTGCAAAGCCCGGCGACATTGAATCGTCATACGCGTGGCTGCGTCTCGCGCTCGCTGTAACGCTTTCTACGGTCGGCGGCGTCGGCATGTGGTCATTCATGGTGGCCCTCCCCGCACTCCAGACAGATTTCGGCGTCAGCCGCGCTGATGCTTCCCTTCCATTTACGATGGTGATGTTCGGTTTTGCCGGCGGCGGCATTTTGATGGGACGTCTCGCGGACCGTTTCGGCATCGCCGTGCCGCTTGGCATCGGAACGCTGGCGGTCTCAGCCGGCTATCTCGCGACCGGATGGGCACCTAACCTGTGGCAGGTTTCGCTCGCCCACGCTCTCATCGGCCTCGGCTGCTCTGCCAGTTTCGGGCCGCTGATGGCTGACATCTCACACTGGTTCGTGCAACGACGCGGTATTGCAGTCGCGATTGCAGCGTCCGGTAATTACATCGCCGGCACGATCTGGCCGCCTGTCGTGCAGCACTTCATCGCAACCTCCGGCTGGCGCGCGACCCATATCGGTATCGGCATATTCTGCTTTGTTGCGATGTTGCCGCTGGTTTTTGCCCTGCGTCGGCGACTGGACATTTATCGCACTGAGACTGAGGAGGAGGCTGCGGCCCGCCTTGCCGAGGTTCCGTTTTCGCCGCTCACGCTTCAGGTGCTCTTATGCATCGCCGGCGTCGCCTGTTGTGTGGCTATGTCGATGCCTCAGGTGCATATCGTCGCTTATTGCGGGGACCTCGGTTACGGCGTGGCGCGTGGAGCCGAGATGCTGTCGTTGATGCTGGGCTTCGGCATCGTAAGCCGCGTCGGTTCCGGCTTTATTGCCGATCGCATCGGCGGGGTGCGGACGCTCTTGTTAGGATCTGTCCTTCAAGGTGTCGCCCTTTTTCTCTACCTCTGGTTCGACGGTCTTTTGTCACTTTACGTGATCTCGGCGCTGTTCGGTCTTTTCCAGGGAGGCATCGTACCGAGCTACGCCATGATCGTGCGCGAATATTTCTCGCCGCGCGAAGCCGCCACGCGACTCGGCCTTGTGCTGATGGCGACATTGCTCGGTATGGCCTTAGGCGGCTGGCTGTCGGGTCTGGTCTTTGACCTCACCGGCTCTTACCGGGCGGCATTCTTGAACGGTCTCGGCTGGAACCTGATGAACGTCGTGATCATGGTCTGGCTGCTACAGCGCACGCGTCGGCGCATGGCGTACGCCTGACGGCATCCTGGATCGACGGTGAGTTAGAAAGCGTCGTCCGCCAGCTCCATGGTCGAACCCGCGCCGGCTTCGATTCGAGCAAGCCGCGTCGCCGTTCCCGGCAGCATTCGCTCCATAAAGAAGCGTGCCGTGACGAGCTTTGCGTTCAAGCGCGCCGCGGAACCGTTCGCTTTCGGCAGTTTCGCAAGCGCGGCTTCGGCAATTCTGCACCACATATAACCGAGTGCGACCAGACCAAAGAGGTGCATGTAGTCGTACGAGCCCGCACCGGCATTGTCGGGCTTGACCATGGCATTCTGCATAAACCACATTGACGCCTGTTGCAGATGCCCGAGCGATTGGCCGAGTGGCTTGAGATAGACGTTCATCGCATCGTTGTTGACACGCTCCTTCAGGTAAGTCTGCACCTCATTGAAGAAGGCCAGGATCGCCCGTCCGCCATCTTTGCCAAGCTTTCGCCCGACCAAATCGAGCGCCTGAATGCCGTTGGCGCCTTCGTAAATCTGCGCAATGCGGGCGTCGCGCACGAATTGCTCCATGCCGTGTTCAGCGATGTACCCGTGTCCGCCGAATACCTGTTGCGCTAGGACTGCATTGGCAAAACCGCTGTCGGTGAGGACGCCTTTGATGACCGGCGTGAGCAATCCCATATGATCGTCGGCGCTTTTGCGTTCCTTCTCATCTTCGGAGCGGTGCGCAATGTCGCTCTTGAGCGCTGTCCACATCACCAACGCTCGCGCGGCCTCGTTGAACGCCCGGATACTCATGAGAATTCGACGGACATCCGGATGCACGATAATCGGATCAGCCGCTTTGTCCGGATATTTCGCACCTGAAATTGACCGGCCTTGCAAACGTTCCTTCGCGTATGCCACCGCGTTTTGATAAGCCACCTCGGAAAGCGCCAGGCCCTGAACGCCCACCCCTAACCGTGCTTCGTTCATCATCGTGAACATTGCGTTGAGGCCGCGGTTTTCTTCTCCGATAAGCCAGCCTGTGGCACCGTCATAGTTCATCACGCAAGTGGAATTACCGTGGATGCCCATCTTCTCTTCGATCGAGCCGCAGCTCACGGCATTGCGAGCACCCAACGAACCGTCATCGTTGACCAGAAACTTCGGGACCAGGAACAGTGTGATCCCTTTGGTTCCCGCCGGCGCGCCTTCGATGCGAGCGAGCACGAGGTGGATGATATTTTCGGACAAATCGTGCTCACCGGCGGAGATGAAAATCTTGGTGCCACTGATCTTGTAGCTGCCGTCTGCTTGCTTGGTTGCCTTCGACCGCAACAGCCCAAGATCGGTACCGCAGTGCGGCTCGGTGAGATTCATGGTGCCGGTCCAGACACCTTCAACCATTTTTGGCAGAAATTTTGTTTTTAGCTCACCGGAGGCATGCATCAATAACGCCGCGATCGCGCCTTGAGTGAGGCCTGGATACATTGCGAATGCCATGTTGGCCGAACAGAAAAATTCGTTGACGATTTCGGTCAGCGCCGCCGGCAGGCCTTGGCCGCGGAACTCAGCAGGCACGGAAATCCCGATCCAACCGCCTTCAACAATCTGTTTGTAAGCATCTTTGAAACCTGTCGGCGTTGACACACTCCCATCGGCGGCCCATTTGCAGCCTTCCTTATCGCCAACACGGTTCAGCGGCGTGAGCACTTCCTCGCTGAATTTGGCCGCTTCGCGCAGTACGGCGTCCACAACATCCGGCGAAGCATCTGAGAACCCCGGCAAATTCCCATAGTGATCGAGATGGAATACGTCGTTGAGAAGGAACAAGGCGTCGTCTACTGGTGCTTTATAAATTGGCATCGTCCCTCTCCGGCAAAGCGCCGCAAAAGTTAACAGAATGTAAAGCTGGCGATTTTTGTGCGGCCCTGGCTCAACCCCCGGAAACCGGCGCACGTAAGGCCAAAACTTCCGATAACTACGGAGTGTTTGGTTTACACCTGTATTAAGAACCGCGAAACGCGAAAAATCGCGAACCGGATCAGGCCTTTCTCGACATCGAAGCCTCGGCTGCAGGCGACAGATCCGAGGCAACAAACATCTCAGTGTAGATTTGGCGCAATTCGGCCACCGCGCCGTCAATTGTCGCGTCGTTGCCGCTCCAGCAAGTTGGTAAGACTATCTACCTCATGCAAGCCGCCGGGCGCCCGATGGTATTGCCGGCTCGATCCATACCTCCATGGGTGTTACCGGGTTCGTCGGTATCTATGTCGCCCTTGAGTACGCCAGCAGCGAATCATGCGAATCCTAATCGTCTAACCAACGGGCGCGGTAGCATTCGGGTGTTCTGCCCGGAAAATATTACGGTCG
>JANWKN010000208.1 GCA_025451355.1 Pseudolabrys sp.
ACGGTCTGCTCTCGCTCCCACGCAGCGCCAGCACCGCTCCGAAAAAGACTGTTAGGACAGCGACGATTTTAGGCATGAAGCCAGAGCCCGGCAGCGACAAGCTTCCGGTCGGCAAATCGCCGCTCAGCGCGAGCACCAGCAAGCCGACGCCGACGAAAAAGGCGCCCGCGACATGATCGGCGCGCAGAGTCATGAAGGTTCCTGTCAGGTGGCAAAAACTGAAGCCCGGGTGAGCCGGGCCTCCGGCGATGGTTGATGTTATCCTTGCACGCGACCGATGGCGACTATGGCATCTTCTTGGCGTTTGGCGTCGACGGCCCAGAAGGCAGCAAACTCCGGCTGATCCATGTATGCCAATTCCTGACCGAGGTTTTCGAGCGTGTCGAGGAATTGCTTGCTGTGTGCGGCCTTGTTGAGTCCCTCGCGCAAAGTATTGACGATCGGGCCAGCGGTTCCCTTCGGTGCGAAAATTCCGACCCAGAAATAGTACTCGAGATCGTAGCCTAGCTCCTTGAAGGTCGGGACGTCAGGCAACGACTTCGTACGTTTTGCACTCGATACGGCAAGCGGCTGTACTTTTCCGGCGCGAATATGCGGCAAGGCGATCGAGGTCGGCGACATGAAGAAGTTGACGTTGCCACCAAGCACAGCCGTTACCGCTGGTCCGCCGCCGTTGGTCGGCAGATGGCGCATCTCCAGATTGCCGGCCGACCTAGCAAAAAGCACCGTCGGAATGTGCGACGCTCCATAAAGACCGGATGAGCTGTAAATTACCTTATTCGGATTGGCCTTGGCGTCGGCGACGAGATCTTTCAGGGTTTTATAGGGCGAGTCCTTGCTGGCGATCAGCACGATGGGGTCGGCGACAATCCGCGCGAGTGGAATGAAATCCGCGTTGGTAAACTTTGGGTGTCGATCGAACAGCTTGTCGACGGCCGCGAAACCGGAAATCGACACGATGTGGGACAGCAGCGTGTAACCATCGGGCTTGGCGGCGGCGACATATTGCGCGCCGACAGCCCCGGCCGCCCCGGCCTTGTTTTCAAGAACCACCGGTTGCTTGAACACTGCTTCGAGCGCAGCGTCGAGGGGGCGGGTAATCGTGTCGCTGACGCCCCCGGGTGGAAACGGACTGATCATCGTGATGGCACGCGTTGGATAGGCATCCTGGGCGCGTGACTGGCCGCTTGCTAGCGTGGCGGCGGACGCGACCGTACCAACTACAAAGCTGCGGCGATCCATTTTGCTCCCTGCTTTTGCCACCCCCGGCATATGGACCCATCTATCCCTGAACGCGACCTATCGAAATGACGGCATCGTCGGTGCGCTTACCGTCGACATCCCAGAATTTCTGGAAATCGGGACCATCGAGATAGGCGAGCTCCTGGCCCGCGTTGGCGAGCGAAGTTCTGAACTGGTCGGAATGTGCGGCCTTTTTGATGGCATCCCGCAAGGTCAGCACAACCGGTTCGGGCGTTGCCTTCGGCGCGAAGATGCCGACCCACAGATAATATTCCGTGTCATAGCCGAGTTCTTTGAGCGTCGGGACGTCTGGCAATTCCTTTGAGCGGGTCGCACTGAAAACGGCCAACGGTCGCAGTTTGCCGGCTTTGATGTGCGGAAGCGTCGCCGAAACAGATTGAGTGGTGCACTGGGCGTTATTGCCGAGGATCGCGGTAATGGCAGGTCCGCCGCCGTTCGTGGGCAGGTGACGCACTTTTACTCCGCCGGCGGCCTTGTCGAGCAGCGCTAGCGGCAGATGGGTCGCGCCATAGAGTCCGCCCGAACTGAACACCAAGGTGTCCGGCCGCTTTTTGACGTCCTCGATGAATTCCTTGGCGGTTTTGTAGGGTTGCTGATCGTTGACCAGAAGAACTACCGGGTCGGCGACGATTCGCGCCAGAGGGATGAAATCGGCACGCGACGTCTTCACCGGACGTCCAAACAATTTGTCGACTTCAGCGTAACCGGAAATACCGGTGTTGTGCGAGAGCAGTGTATATCCGTCGGGCTTGGCGCTGGCGACGACCTGCGCACCGACTTGGCCGGCGGCGCCGGCTTTCGTCTCGACGACGACCGGCTGCTTCAGGATGGGCTCCAACATGCTCGCGAGCGGGCGCGTCACAATATCGTTGATCCCCCCTGGCGGAAACGCGTTGACGATCGTGATCGCATGCGAAGGGAAGGTGTCTTGCGCGAACAGGGGGCCGGCCGCCACAAGTGCAGTCGTGCCGACAACGAAACTACGGCGATCCATCATATTCCCTCCGGACTCCGGCGAAACGGACGACACTCGGTTTTGCTAACCCTGAACCCGGCCGATCGCGTGCACGGCCGCTTCGACCCGTTTGGCGTCTTCGTCCCAGAACTTCGCGAATGCCGCCTGATCGAGATAGGCGACTTCGTCGCCGATATTGGCGATGGCGGTTTTGAACTGCTCGCCCGCGACCGCTTGCTTGATAGCGTCGCCCACCACTTTGACGGGCACTGCCGGCGTGTTCTTCGGCGCGAAGACGCCCACCCACAAGGAAAATTCCACGTCGTAATCCAGCTCCTTCAACGTCGGCACGTCGGGCAGAGAGGCCGCACGTTGCGGATTAAAACAGGCGAGCGCGCGTAACTTGCCGGCCTTGATCTGGCCGCTTGCGGCCGCGATCGAAGACACCAGGACTTGCGCGTTGTTGCCGAGGATGGCGGTGAGGGCAGGGCCACCACCGTTAGTCGGCAGATGTTTCATCTGAATCCCTGCGGCCTTCATGAAAAGCGCGGTTGGCAGATGCAGCGCGCCGTAAAGGCCAGATGAGCTGAAGATGAGCTTGTCCGGGTTTTTCTTGGCGTCGTCGACCAGCTCCTTGATAGTCTTGTACGGCGTCTGGTCGTTGACGACGAGAACCATGGGCCCTGACGTGAGCCGCGCAATCGGGATGAAGTCGGCGCGCGTGAATTTGGGTTGCCGGTCGAACAATTTGTCTACTTCGGCGAAGCCGGAGATTGACACGATGTGAATGAGCAGTGTGTAGCCGTCAGGCTTGGCGGAGGCGGCGACCTGGCCGCCAACCTGTCCGGCTGCGCCGGCCTTTGTCTCGATGATGCAGGGTTGTTTGAGAATTGGTTCGAGTACGGCAGCGAGCGGGCGGCCGACAACGTCAGCGGCGCCGCCAGGCGGAAACGGATTGATGAAGGTGATCGCGTGGGACGGGTAAGCGTCCTGCGCAAAAACTCGTTGCGCGGCGAAGGCCGCGGCTGCAGCGGCACTGCCGGCGACAAAACGGCGTCTGTCCACTTGAATCCTCCCTGGAAATACTTGTTTTACCGGGATCTTGGCCCGGCTGTGTTGTTAAACGGGATGCTATCGCCCGGCGGCGTGGGCAATCAAGCGTCTATGATCGCAATTGCCCTTGTCCAGCCGGCGGACCCGCCGCGGACCTTCACCGGAAAACAACTCACGGTGAAGCCCGTAGACGGCAGCGTTTCGAGATTATGCAGTTTTTCGATATGGCAATAACCGATCTCACGTCCGGCACGATGACCTTCCCAGATGAGTGCCGCGTCTCCTGTCTCCGCGTATTTCCGCATCGTGTGAATGAACGGCGCGTCCCAGCTCCACCCGTCGGTGCCGGTCACCCGCACGCCACGCTCCAGCAGGTACAAAGTCGCTTCGCGCCCCATGCCGCATCCCTTGGCGACATAATCGGGGCGACCATAGGCGGTGCCGGCGCTCGTATTCACAACAACGATCTCAAGCGGAGAAAGCGTATGACAGATCCGCTTGAGCTCGGTCTCTACGTCTTTTGCCGTCGCGACATAGCCGTCGGCGAAATGTCGGAAGTCGAGCTTTATCCCGGGCTGAAAACACCATTCGAGTGGCACCTCGTCGATGGTGATGGCGCGCTTACCGTTATCCATCGTCGAAGCGAAATGCCAGGGCGCATCAAGATGGGTTGTACAATGTGTCGTCAGTCGAACCCATTCGATCCCCCAGCCTTCTCCGTCGGGAAGGTCTTCTTTTTTCAGCCCGGGAAAAAACTTGAGGATATCGGCTGCGGTGGCTTGGTGATCGAGATATTCGATTTTCGGGCCGTAGCCCGGCGGATCGGCTGCTGCGTCGTTTTCAAGCGGCACCGAAATGTCGACGATCCTGCGTGGCATGGCGATCCTTGGTTTGTCGTGGCCGGACGAGTTGCGCCTACCACTCACGGTCAATACGTGGCTGCTTAGTACAAGGCCGGCGCAGAAGCCGGCACGATTGAGAGGAGAGTTCAATGCCCGCTTATTGGGTTGCGCGTTCGAAGATCAACGACCCTATCGAATACAAGAAATACACCGATCTGGTTCCTGCCATCATCGCCAAGTTCGGCGGCAAGGTTCTGGCACGAGGCGGGCGTTTTGAGATCATGGAAGGTCCGGACAAATTCCATCGGTTCATCGTGATCGAATTTCCCACGCTCGAGCAAGGCGTCGCCTGCTTCAGATCGCCTGAATACGATGCGGTTGCTGCATTCCGGCGCAGCGGGGCCGGTGAGGTCGAAACCATCATGGTCGAAGGCGTGTAATGGCGCTCGGCTGGAGGATAGGCGAAGTTAAGGGCTTTCCAGGCCGATTCCCACCTCTGCCCACGCTCCGATTTCAAGGTACCGCACCCAGCCAAAACTTGCTGCGCTGCGTGCGTTTTGTCGGCCACCGTCGGTCATTGGCGTAAACTTCGAGACTTTCTGCCGCGCCCGATGGACCATTACACCGCGCGCTGTCATTATTGGGCCATCGAAATAAAGCGAGGCTTATGGGAGGAAAAAATATGCTGCAAAACCTCAAGTCCCGGACATTGGCGTTGTTCGCGGGAACGGCTTTTGCCGCCGCGGCCGCCGCGATGTTCGTCGGCGCCGCGACGGCGCAAAACAAGGAGCCGATAAAGATCGGCTTCGGAATGTCGCTGACCGGGCCGCTCGCCGCCAATGGCAAGCAGGCACTCCTGGGCATGAAGATCTGGGAAGAAGAAACCAACGGGAAGGGCGGCCTGCTCGGGCGTCCGGTGAAGTTGATCTATTACGATGATCAGAGCAATCCTTCAACGGTACCCGGCATCTACACCAAACTCTTGGATGTCGACAAAGTCGACCTCGTGCTGGGCGGCTACGCGACCAATATGAATGCGCCGGCGCTGCCCGTCGTGATGCAAAAGGGCAAGACCTACATCAGCCTGTTTGCACTCGACGTGAACCACGAGTTCAAATATCCGAAATACTTCTCGGTGCTTCCAACCGGTCCGCAAACCAAGCCGTCCTTCACCGAAGGCGTATTTCAGATCGCTCAGCAGCAAAATCCAAAGCCATCGACGGTCGCGCTAGTTGTCGAGGACGCCGAGTTCTCCAACAACGCTTGCGATGGCGCGCGGGAGAACGCGAAGAAGTTCAATATGAAAATCGTGTACGACAAAAAGTACCCGCCTAACACGACTGACTACACGCCGATCATCCGTGCGGTGCAGGCCTCCAACCCGGACATCGTGATTGTCTGCTCTTATCCTCTTGGTTCAGTCGGTATCGTCCAGACCGTCCGCGAACTGAACTACAAGCCGAAGATCATCGGCGGCGCGATGGTCGGTCTGCAGGCCACCGTGTTCAAGAGCAAACTCGGACCGAAACTCAACGGCATCATCAATTATGAGACATGGGTGCCGTCGGAGAAGATGATGAACCCCGCCGCTGAGTTCTTCAAGAAATACCAGGCTAAGGCGGGCGCAGAAGGCGTCGACCCGCTCGGTTACTACCTTGGCGGTTGGGGCTATGCCTATGCCAATCTGCTCGGCGAAGCGATCGCCGGGTCCAAGAGCATCGATGACAACAAGATTGCCGACTATCTGCGCAAGAACACCCACAAGACCATTATGGGCGATTGGTCCTACGGTCCGGGTGGTGAGTGGACGAAGTCCGGCATGATGCAGGTGCAGTATCATGATATCAAGGAAGGCGCCGGCCTCGATACCTGGAGAGGCATGAGCTATCAGACGGTGCTTACGCCTGACGATCAAAAGACCGGCAACGTAATCTATCCGTACGAAAAAGCCGCGCAGTAGGTGCTCGCTCTCAAATGATTACGGCGCGGGAAAAATCCCGCGCCGTTTCATTTTTGCGCTCTGTTTCGTCCTACATGCCCATATAGAGCTTGCGTACCAGGTCGTTGTTGTTCAGCTCACTGGCTGAACGACCTTCGAAGGCGATCTTGCCGTGCACGATGACGTAGCCACGATCAGCGATACGAATGGCCTGCGTGAAATTCTGCTCGGCCATAAGCACTGTGAGCTGATAGTGATCTTTAAGCAGCTTGATGGCATCGATGGTTCGCGCGACGAGCTGAGGCGCAAGTCCGACTGACGGTTCGTCGACCAGAAGAATGCGTGGCTTCAGCATGAGTGCGCGGGCAAGCGCCAGCATCTGCTGCTCGCCGCCACTCATCGAGCCTGCGAGCTGACGGCGGCGTTCGGCGAGGCGGGGAAAGGACTCGAAGCAGAAATTTAGATTGGCCTTGATCTCTGACCGTGCCTTCGGCCGGAACGCGCCCAGCAGCAGATTTTCCTCGACGGTCAACTTGGGAAACAGACGACGGCCTTCGGGGACCAGCGCGATTCCAAGATCCACGATCTGCTCAGTCGTTCGGCCGACCAGTTCGTGCTTCTCACCATCGATTTCGGCAATAATGCTCCCGTCTTTGGGACGTACGATACCCATCACGCACTTCATTAGCGTGCTTTTGCCGTTGCCGTTGGTGCCGAGCAGGGCAACCGTTTCTCCCGGCTTGACCGCAATTGAAACGTCTTCGATGACGCGGACCGCGCCGTAGGCGGCGTGTACGCCCTCAATGGTCAGGCTACTGGCCAAGATATGCCCTCACGACATCGGGGTTTCTTACGACGTCTTCGGGTTTGCCGTCGGCGATCTTCTTGCCGCTGACCAGCACGACGAGTCGCTGCGAGAAGCTCATCACCGCACTCATGATGTGCTCGATGAGGATGATCGTGATTCCACGTTCATTGAGCTGCTTCAGAAGGGTGAGGATGTCTTCGATTTCAGAGTGCGAGAGGCCGGCCATCGATTCGTCAGCAATCAGCAATTTCGGCTCGGCGGCGACGGCTCGCGCCAGCTCGAGCTTGCGCATTTCGACCTGTGTAAGGTCGCGCGGCATATGGCGAGCTTTGTGATCGAGCCCGACGAGCCGGAGGAGCTCGACGCAGCGGGCGTCGACGCTGTCGCCATGCAGCGGACCGGAGCGCTTGTGCACCGTGTAAAGCATCGGGACGCGCAGGTTATCGGCAAGGTTGAGACTTACGAACGGGCGGGGAAGCTGGAAGCTGCGCGCCAGGCCGCGATGCGTGCGCTCGTGCGCGGCCAGACCGTCCACGGCATGGCCGTCGAAATGCACGCTGCCCTGTTCATTCTGAAGGGCGCCGCAAATGCAGTTGACCAGGGTGCTTTTGCCCGAACCGTTCGGGCCGATCAACCCGACCCGCTCGCCCTGTTGCACTTCAAGCTCGATGCCGTCGAGCGCGACAAAGCCTCCAAAGCGCTTGCTGATTTTGCTGACGTGCAGCAGTGGGCTCATTTGCTGCTCCTCCGTCCACGAAGGCGTTCGTGGATCAGCCCGATAAGGCCATTCGGCGCAATCACGACGAATGCCACCAGCAAGAGGCCGACAATCAGCAAGTTCACCGCCGAAGAAATTGTAACCGTTGCGATCTGCTGCAGCGAGCCAAGCAGGATAGCGCCGATCAAAGGCCCGACCCAGCTCGTCGTCCCGCCGATGATCGGCATGGCGATGGAATTGACGCCGTATTCGAGCCCGAAGGCCGACGCCGGCTGCAGATAACCGATGTAGTAGGGGAACGGCGCGCCTGCCATGCCCATCAAGGCACCGGAGATCGTGGTGGCAATCAATTTGAGCCGCAAGGTCGGTACGCCCGACGCCTCGGCCGCCAGCTCGTCGTCACGGATGGTGGCAAAGCCGAATCCGAGCTGCGTCCGTGCGATCGTACGCGAGATGACGATTGAGAGAATCGCAACCGCCATCATCAGCAGGAACAGATACTCAATGTATTCGATTGCATAGCCGCCGATTTCAATCGTATCGGCACGTACGATATAGGCACCCCGCGAGCCTCCGACGTAGGACCAATTGACCACCAAAGTCTGCAAAACGACCGCCATCGCTAGCGTTGCGATGGCAAAAAAGGCGCCGCGCAGCCGGAGCGTGAGGTAGCCCATGCCGAATCCGACAATGCCCGACACCACCGCGCCGATCACGATCAGGATCGGGATCGGCAACTGGTGGAATTTGTAGAAGAAGACGGTGGAATATGCGCCAAGCGCGAAGAACGCCGCTGAGCCGAAGTTCACGTAGCCGCAATAACCGCCGAGGATGTTCCAAGCCGATGCCAGAACGATGAATTGGAGGATCGTGTAGCCTGCGAAGAACAGATACCCGATGCCAAGTAGATGGCCGAAAATATAGACCACCAGCCCGACCAGCACGCAGACCAGTGTGAAGCGGGTTGTGCTCACGGCTTATCGTCCGAACAATCCCGCCGGCCGGAAGGCGAGCGTGAGTAAGAGGAATCCGAATGAGACCGCTGGCGCCCACGATGGGCCGTAGAAGGTCGAAGTTATGCTTTCCATAACGCCAAGCAACATCGCTGCGACCAGTGTGCCAGGAAGACTACCCAGGCCGCCAAGGACGCAAATGGCAAAGACCCGCCCGATATATTCGCGGCCGACCGAAGGCTCCACAGGCTGAATGATGATCAGCAGCGCACCTGCAATAGACGCCGTTGCAATCGAAATGCCAAAGGCAATGCGCTTGATGCGGATCGGGTCAGCGGCCATCAATTGCAGCGCAAGCTGATCCTGCGAGACAGCCATGATGGCGCGTCCGGTGAATGTGCGCGTTACGAGAAGATGCAGCAGGCCGAACAGAACAAGGGCGGTGATGCAGGGCACCAGCATGCGCAACGGGAAGTCGACATTGCCCAGGTGCAGGCTCGGCCCGATGTAGCTCGCTTCGACGTAACGATAGTCGACGCCGAAGACAAGGATGAGTACCACTTCGGTCACGAACAACAATCCGAAAAAAAAGGCGAGGCCGCGCAGAGATTCCTGGCCCCGTTTTTCAAACGACAGGTAATAAATCTGATAGATGAAGGTGCCGAGCAAATAGAACGCCGGCAGCATCACGATGCTCACCACTATGGGGTCGATGCCGAGCGAGATATTGACGATGTAGGCGATATAGGACCCGAGGATAATGAAAGCCGGATGCGCGATGTTGACAATGTCGAGCATGCCGAAGGAAATCGAGACACCGGCCGTGACGGCAGCGTAAAAGCCGCCGAGCAAAAGCCCCGCGACAATCGCGTTCATCAACAAATCGAAGGAAATATCCATACGCGCTTAAACCGGCGCCGCCGCTGCCTGAGCATTGCCGGACAATTCGCCCGGTACGATGC
>JANWKN010000209.1 GCA_025451355.1 Pseudolabrys sp.
AATTGACCCAACCGATCAGACGAAGCTTTCCGGGATGCGACAGCAGCGAATAACGCAATTCGGTTTCCAGCAGATACTCCCCGCGGCCAAAAACATCCGGATCGAAGTAGTTGGAGTTGGACACCTTCGGCATCAGCAGATAACCCGCGCGAACAGCCCAGTCTTTTTGATTGAGTTCCGCGAATGCGCCCCAGCTGTAGCCAGGTTGATCGGCTGGAAAATCGAAGGCTCCGGCTGCCCAGATCGCCCAGTTCAAAAACCCGGTGCGAGGTTCGTCCGCGTAGGCATTGTTGTCGATGAAATCGGGAAGGAAAACCCGTCCGACCGTAAAACTCAAACGCGAGACGTCGACCTTGCCGCCAAAATGGGTTTGGTCCTCCTCGATGGCCTCCTGCTCACCGCCGAAGCCAAAGGTCTGCCGAATGAACAGCCGCGAGGTGTTGTAGTGCGGGAAGGCAAAACCTGCTTTTTGCGCTTCGCCGTTCGAAAAGCCTCCAAGGCCAAGCGTTCCGCTGAGTCCGAATCCTTGAGCCAGCTCGGGGGCATAGAACACCTCACCTCCTTCCCACGGTCGCAAGCCAACAACTGCTGTCACGCTCGCGGTATTTTTCGTCTGGGCATTGCCGGTGAGGCTGTTTTGACCTTCATAAGGCGAGTGAAAGCCCGGATAACCCTGCTGGATGTAGGTCGCCTGCCCGAGAATTTGCCAATCGACCGGCTTGGCCGCGGCATCATCATTTTGTTCGGGGCGCCCGGCCGAGGGCCAGCTCAGCTTTCGATTGAGTCCCAGCCGCAGCATGTTGAAATCGGCGCTCGAGGCATAACTGGCTCCTGACGGAAATCCCACGTTGGCATTTGCGAAGCGACCGTAAAGATACTCGAGCCGTATCGTCCAGCTCGGATCGAACGCATACTCGGCACCTGCGCCGACAACCCCACCGAAACGGCTGCGCAGTTGCTTTTCCTCTTCTCCGAACGGCAAGTCATTGAGAAACCGTCCGCCCATCAAGCTAACGCCGCCTGTACCGTAAAAGAGCCAAGAACCAAAGACGTAACCGATGCGGCCACGAGCCGTGGCGACATAGTCGAATTGCTCCGTCACCTGGTTTTGAGCAGTCGCAACGGCTGCAACCACTGAATTCGATGCGATGTAGTTTGGAAAAGAAGCGTCGACTTCCCATCCGAACAATACATGAGAAGGCAACACATAGTTATATCCGAGTTGTACGCCTCCGATGGGGCCGCCGAATGTGTTGTTGGTTGAGGTCGGGGCCGTGTCCCATACGGCCGCGTTGGCCTTTCCAAGACCCAAGCCAACATGGCCCCCGAAATAAGGGCCTTCCCAATTGTAGTCGGTTTTTGCCGCTCTACCGGCAGCTTTGCTGGGGAGCGTGTCGAACTTTTCCTGTGCCGCAGCGCAAACAGGAACCGCGATGCTCAGTGCAATCAATACGGCGTACCGCATATCATCAGTCCCCGTAGCTTTCTTAACTGTTTGCCGAGGTTCTTTGGCGCGCTCTGACTCGGCGGTGCTCACGCGTGTGGCGGATCATCCGCCTCAAGCGCGCTCAAAGGACTCATGTTAGGCGGCGGGTGGGGCTCGCGAATGGAAATCAACGCGTAGCGGCCGTGCTGGTGCGGTTTCTGCTGAAATCGCTTGTGCGACCGCGTGGAATGCAAATCGGGTCGGCAATGCTGGCGGGATTGAAATCTGCGCAGAGGAGGCCAGGATGAGAGTGGCGCATATATCGCAGACATAACCCGCGGGTTCGTGCGAGTCTCCATCGAAGGGAGCGCGGGCGTCGTCCTTGCCTGAATCGGCAGTTGAGACCAAACCCGCGACGACCGATTGCGTTCCGATGTGTTCTAGGTGGCTATGCCCGAAAGACGCGACAGATTGAATAAGGAACGCGATTAGCGTCGCATAGGCGCAGAATTTCTTGCGTATCAAAAACCAACCCATGACGGAATATTGCGCCGAGTGATTTGGCTCAAATGTTACAATTTTACTTTTTGGATTGTCGAGCCTATTGACCACCTTAAGGAACCACTTAGGCCCAGAAGAATGGCCAAAACGGCATGTCTGCGACATGGACGATGTCCGCTTTGGGTCAAAAGCAGACATTGGCACCGCAAAGAGTCATGTCCGCTTTACCCCCGAAAGCGGACATTCTCAGCGACCAGGTAATATCAACCGAGCGCGCGCGTGCAGTCGTCGAATAACTCATCGACCGAAAACATCCGCGAGATCAGCTTCTGGCGGAAGCTGTAGTCGATGATGATCTCAAGAGAGCCGCGGTTGGCCTCGACCCCGAAACGCCACGGATCGACCAAACTGCCCGCGGGCGGGGGCACCATGCGCCGGCTCGCACGCAGCATGCGATAGATCTCGTTTACGAGGTCCGGGCGGGATTTTGAGATTGTATTTCGAATTACCATCATACGGTTGATCGGGAGTCCGCCATGCCTTTTTGCCCATTCTTGTGCCGCTGCATCGGCACTGGGAATGAGTGGCGCAAGTCGCCGGTCGGGTAATTGATCGCCGACAATCGCCGCATCGAGTTCGCCGTCGAGAAGCATTTGCACCAACGTCGTGCCTCCAGGCGCGCGTACGACAAAATCGGGGTCCTTGAATTCGGCGAGGTGTGGATCTTCAAATGTAACCCATTGGACTTTGGTTAAATCAACACCATAGTCGTCACTGAGAAAGCCGCGCACCCACGCTCCCGTTGTCTGCGTGTAGGCACGCACACCGACCCGTTTGCCAGTAAGATCGTGGGCACCTAAAGCGCCACATTGCGGGTTATAAGCGATGGTGTGGTGCTGGCCGCGGCCCAATACCGTTGCCGGAATGAGCACATAAGGCTTGCCGTAGTCCTTTGCCTGCAAATACGTAACGATTGCCAATTCGCCCACGTCGAACTTGGCTTCGCGGACTAACGGCTTGAAAGCTGTGTTCGCTACTTTCACGTTGGCAAAGTCAAAGCTGACAAGACTGGAGGTCACCTCACCTTTCTTAAGCGCCATCGTGTTCGGATAATCTCCGAGTAAAGTATGCAATTTGGTATTCTCGATGGTCGACGTCACCGATTATCTTCCTGATCCACGAGCGCCGGGTATAGTGTCTGCGCGGTCCTTGCAAAAACCCAATCTTGGTCGGCAGCCGATAGGCAGGCGAGCGACTGGCGCGCCATTGCCAAGAGTTGCGGCAGACTGCCGTCGCTCGAAGGATAGTTCGATCCCCATGCGAGCCGCGCGGCACCGAACTCAGCGACGAGACGTGGAAAAAAAGTTTCGGGCATTGCCTTGCCACGGCGGCATTCGGAAAAAACGCGCGGCGTCAGTTTAAGATAGACATTCGAATAGCGCGCAAGCGCGAACAGACTGGCGGCGGCGTTGTAGGGCGGTCCGTCGGACAACTCCGGCCGCGCGCAGTGATCGAGAATGATGCACACCTTCGCAAAGCGCTCTGCCATGCGGATCGCCTGCGGAATGGCTTTGGCTGACATTTGCAGACAGATCGAAACGCCAAGCTCGCCCGCGCAGGCCCAGGCGGGATACGACTTCGGATCATCGAGCCAGTCGGCCTGCTCGGAGATGGTACTGCCGAATGTAAAAAGACGCATGCCCGTCAAGCCTTTGGCGCGCCAATAACGCATACGTTGCGGAGCATCGGGGGCAAGTGCATCGACGGAGAACACGCCGGTAAAGCGGTTTGGGTAGGCTGCCACTGCATCCACTACATACGAGTTGTCGTGCCCGTAGCAGGTCGAAGCCTGCACGATCGCAGCCTTCTGCACACCACAGCTGTCCATGGCGGTAACGAGCCCTTCCAGCGTCACCGGCCGCGTGCGCGACCAGTCGGATTGGTGGCCGCCCAGCGGTGCCAAGGGGTAGCGCGCGGGATCGTTGGAGATGATGTGCGGATGAATATCTGTGGTGGTCGTCGGCATGATCTGATACGGCCTTGCGGAAATAGTGCAACCCGCGCCGAAGGCGCGGCCGTCTTCCTTAAGACAATAGACAGTGGGTTATCACCGTAAAGCCGCATCGATGCGATGGAGAACTTGCGCTATCTCCGCAATGTCATTCGCCTTCATGGTTGCGATGACTTTCACGCCGGCACAGGGCGACACCTACCCTTCGAAGCCGGTGCGAATCATTGTCCCTTACGGCGCCGGTGGCATTGCTGACGTCACCATGCGGCTGGTGGCGCAGGATCTTAGTAAGCGCTTCGGTCAACAGTTCTTTATTGAAAACCGGCCAGGGGCCGGTGGCGTCGTCGGCATGCAGACGGCCCGCGAAGCGCCAGCCGACGGATATACCCTTGTCATGGTGGGCGGCGGGCTGGCGATCGCCAAAGCGCTCTTCAAGTCGCTGCCTTACAACATTGAGACCGATTTCATCCCCATCTCCACCACCGCGTCCTACGGGCTCGTGATTACCACTAAAGCGGACTCGCCTTACAAGACAATCAAAGACGTCATCGCAAACGCTAAGGCCCATCCCGGGACGCTCAATTTCGGCACCATCAATGCAGGTAGCACGCAGAATCTTTCCGCCGAGTTGTTTCGTGCGATGGCCGGCCTCGAGGTCACCATCGTTCCGTACAAAACCACGCCGGATCTGGCGAACGCCGTTTTGCGCGGCGACGTTGACATTGCGTTCGAGTATTTTGTCGGGTTCCAGTCGCCTATTGCCAATGGGCAAATGACTGTGCTCGCGACGACCGCACGCGACCGCGCCAGCAACCTACCAGACGTTCCAACCGTGATCGAAGGTGGTCTGCCTGGCTACGAGGTGACAAGTTGGAATGGCCTTGCGGTCACCGCGGGAACGCCTGCCGATATTGTTGCGCAGCTCAACCACGCTGTGGCCGAAGCACTCAAGTCACCTGAGTTGCAGAAATTGTCAAACTCCGCCGGAATGGATGCGCGCAGCATGTCGTCCGATGACTTACACAATCGCATCAAAGCCGACGTCCTCAAATGGTCGCAAGTGATTGCGAACGCGGGCATCCAAAAGCGATAAGCGGATTTTCGCTTTGGGTCACTA
>JANWKN010000210.1 GCA_025451355.1 Pseudolabrys sp.
CAGCGAGCGCCTTCATGAAGGTTACTCGCGTTGAAACCCGCTGTGTCACGGTAAAGCTCGATAAGCCCATCGGCAGCGCGCTCGGTCAGTTGCATTCGTTCGGCTGCATCTTGGTTTTCGTTCATTGTGATTCGGGTATCGTCGGTGAAAATTTGATTTTTACGCTCAATGCGCGGCGCACACGCGTGCTGCAATCGATGGTCGAAGAAATGGCCGATCTCGTCATCGGCCGCGATGCCGGCCACATCGCGGGTTTCTGGGCGCGCGCTTGGAGGGACATCAATTTTCTCGGCCACAAGGGCGTGCCCGTGGTCGGAATTTCCGCGCTCGATGGCGCGTTATGGGATGCGCTTGGGAAGATGTCGAATTTGCCGATCTATCGCATTCTCGGCGGTGCGCAGGATCGCGTGCCGGTCTATCACAGCGGTGGTCTTTGGCTGTCATCCTCGGACAAGGAGCTGGTCGCGGAGGCAGAACGCTTCGCCGCCGCCGGCTTCACGGCGATGAAGATGAGGCTCGGTTCACCCGAGCCGGCGACTGATGTCGCACGCGTGCGCGCGGTGCGTACTGCGATCGGGCCAAAAATCAAACTGATGGCAGATGCCAATCAGGGCCTGACCGAAAGCCAGGCGATCCGGCTCGGCCGGGCGCTGGAAGAATTCGATCTAAGCTGGTTTGAGGAGCCGTTGCCGGCTTGGGATCTAGACGGACTCGCGCGCGTGGCTGCCGCGCTCGACACGCCAATAGCGAGCGGCGAAACCGAATACACCCGCTACGGTTTCCGACGCATGCTGGAGTTACGCTCCGCCGACATCCTGATGCCCGATCTGCAGCGCGTCGGCGGTGTAAGCGAATTCATACGCGTCGGGCACATGGCGGAGAGCTACGATATTCCGGTCTCCAGCCATCTGTTTCCGGAGACCAGCCTGCAGGTGCTAGGCGCCCTCGCGAACACGATCTATCTCGAATACATGCCCTGGTCTGGTTTTCCAAACTCTATAGTGAGACGATCAAATTCGCCGAGGGGCAGGCTATCGTTCCCGAACGGCCGGGATGGGGGTTCACATTCAATCAGGACTACGTCTCGCATCTGGAGCGAGCGTAAAGGCGTAGAGCGTTGAAGAATAAAACTGAACTATGGGAGGAAGTCATGAAAACTACACGTCGTGAATTTGCAATCGGTACCGCGGCAAGTGCCGCGGCATCCGCGTTCTCGTTTCCGTGCCCGGCTATCGCTCAGACCGAGCCGATTCGGATCGGCTGGCTCGCCGCGTTGACCGGAGCGAGCTCCGCGCCCGCCATCGGCTTCGACCGCGGCGTGCGCTATGCAGCCGAGACGATCAATGCCACAGGTGGCGTCAAAGGCCGCAAGATCGAGGTCACAACCCGTGACACGCAGGGCGATCCGACCAAGGCCGTAAATGCCACGCAGGAAATGATCAGCCAGCTCAAAGTTCATGCCGTCTGGGGCCCGACCAATTCCGGCGAATCGCTCGCCATAACCCCGATCATGGCGCGCGCGAAAATGCCGAATATTCATCCATGTGTGATCGACAGCCTGATCGATCCCGAGAAATTCCCAAACGCGTTCCGCACCTCGCCCTCGAACACCCAATGGAACGACGCAGTTCGCACCTATTGCATCAAGGTCTTGAAAGTGAAGAAGGTCGCGGTGATCGCCGACACCACTGGTTACGGCGTGGCTGCGGCCAAATATTCGACGGAGGCGTTGAAGAAGGATGGCGCAGACGTTGTTTATGTCGCCAATATCGATGCGACTCAGCCCGACATGACGCCAGATATGCTGCGCGCGAAGAACGCAGGGGCCGAAGCCATCGTGGTGTGGAGCACCTCGACCGGCATGGATGCGCGCATGTTCAATACGCGCGCGACCATGCGCTGGGACGTTGCTTTCGTCGGACATCCATCGATGTCCTCGGGCGAAATCAAGAGCCTGCTCGAAAAGCCCGCGAATTGGGAAAAAGTGTATGCCGTCGGATATCGAAGCTGCAGCTATGATGCCAATGGCAAGCTTCCCCCACGCAATGAGGAATTCGTTGCCCAACTGAAGGGCAAGGTGGAGCTCTCCGACACGCTGCTCTGGTGGGTGGCGGGCGGCGTCGACGCGATCAATTTGATCGCTAAAGCGGTCGAGAACGGTTCCACGTCGCCTGACGACATCATCAAATACTGGAACAGCGTGAAAAAATTCCCCGGTTATTTCGGCGACTACACCTGGTCGCCGACCGAACACAACGGTTATCCGGGGGACGATGTGGTGATGTCGGATGCAAGTTCGGCAAAGAACGGCGCCTTCAAACTAGCGCCGGGCTATTCGTAAGGACATCACCTATCAATGCTCGCTTCCATTATTGCATCCGGTCTCGCGGTGGGCGCAGTCTACGCGCTCATCGGTGTGACCTACAACACGATGTTTTCGGCATCGCGTGTCATGAGCTTCACCGCCGGCCAGCTGGGCATGCTCGGCGGCGTCTTCGGTTCACTGTTTGTATTGCGGCTCGGCCTGCCGCTCGTTGTCGGCCTCGTGCTGATGCTCGTTTGCTGCGCGATCGTGGGTCTCATCACCGAATTCATTGCCGTACGGCCGGTGCTCAAGAGTCTCGATCAGCATCTCTATGTGCTCTCCACGCTCGCGCTCGCGCTGATGATTCAGCAAGTGGTGGCTGTTGAATGGAGCACGGAGCCGCAAGCGTTTCCGCGCGTATTCGGCACCGGTGCCGGAGGCATTCTCGACGAGAAATTCTGGCTGCCTGTGCTCACCTGCGCGGTGACGATTTGCGCGCTCGAGCTGCTTTATCGCCGTACGCTCACGGGCTTGTCGTTTCTCGCCATCGCCGAGGACAATTTTGCCGCGCGTGCGCTAGGATTGCCGGAACGCAACCTGCGCATGGCAAGCTATGCGCTGGCTGGGATGATCGGTGGGCTCGCTGGATTTTCCGGCGGCCAATTGCTGCTCGCCTTTGTGGCCAACGGACCGCTGCTCAATTTCTACGGCTTCGTACCGGTCGCGCTCGGCGGCTTGGGCAATAATCGCGGCGCGATCGTTGGCGGCTTTGCGCTCGGGCTGTTCCAGCAGGCTGCCAATTTCCTGGTCGGCGGCATCTTCTCCTCGGTCGCCGTGTTCATGTTGTTCATCGCCGTTTTGCTTGCTGCCCCGCGCGGTTTGTTCGGTGGGCATCTGGCGCGGAGAGTCTGATGGCGATTTCAAGTGAAAGCGCGGCCGGCACGATGCAGGAAAAATCGCTCGCCGGCACCGGATCATGGATGTTCTCCGGCCCATTGATCATGATCTTTTGTCTGGCGGCACTTGTTCCTTTCGTCACTAACGATTACTGGGTGCTGATCGCGACGCGCGCGGCGATTTATTGGGTGCTAGTCGGTGCGCTTAACCTCGTCATCGGTTTCGCCGGTCAGCTCGCCATCGGCTATGTCGCGTTGCTGACGCTCGGCGCTTACACCACGAGCGTGCTTGTTGCCGGCAATGTGTCACCGCCGGTGCCCGTCTTTGGGGCGCTCGCGATCGCGGGCGTCGCCGGCGCGATCTTCGGCGTGATAGTCGGATTGCCGGCGCTTCGGCTGCGCACGTTTTACTTCGCGATCAGTACACTCGGTTTTGCGACGATTATCACTCAAATCGCGTTGGCGTGGCAGAGTGTGACTGGCGGCGGTATTGGCTTGCCCGGCCCGGAGATGCCCGCGCCATTCCACACCCATGCCGGTTTCTATTTTCTCTGCCTTACCGCCGCCGGTCTCATCACATGGATGACAGCGAATATCGCGCACAGCCGATTCGGCCGCGGGCTGATCGCCGTCCGCGATGCCGACGTCGCGGCGGAGGCGACCGGTATCCGCAAGGCCCGCCTTCTGATGACGATATTCGTGTTTACGGGCGCCTCAGCGGCGATCGCCGGCGGGTTGTTCGCGGCTTTGCAAACCTACATCACACCGGATGCGTTCACGTTCGATCTCTCGGTCCTGTTCTTTATTTCGGTTTTGATCGGTGGACGGGGATCGATCCTCGGGCCGCTGCTCGGTACCGTTATTCTGACCTTGCTTCCGGAGTTCGCAGCGCCACTCGCGGCTTGGTCGACATTTCTCTATGCCGTGCTGCTGCTGGTAATCGTGCTGGTCGCGCCGGGCGGCATCGCGGCTCTGCTCGATTTCGGGAACCGCCGCGTATTGCGGGCCAATCGCACAATCGTTCCGAAGGCTGCCTTAGTTGGGCATTTGCTTGCAACGGACAAGGCGAAATCGGGCATCGCGCTGCGCGGCGTCGTGCTCAGTTTCCTTGGCGTGCGCGCGATCGACGGCGTCGATCTCGATGTCGAGGCTGGCAAAATTCACGGATTGATCGGACCCAACGGCAGCGGCAAGACTACGATCCTCAATGTCATATCCGGTTTTTACGGCCCGGAAGCAGGCTCCATCGCGCTCGGAGGCGAGGCGCTGAAACCCGGTGACTCCGAATCCCGTGCGAGCCAGGGTATCGCGCGAACCTTCCAGACACCTCGTATCGTGGGCGAGGCGAGCGTGCTGCAGAATGTGATGATCGGAGGCACAATCCGTGGGCAAAGCACATTCGTCGAATCGCTTTTCTGTTTGCCTCGGCACCGCGGCGATGAACGAACGCTGCGATCCGAAGCGATGACGGCGTTGTCTGCGGTCGGGCTGGAAAGTCTCGCGGACATTCGTGCGGACCGGCTGCAACATAGCGAATTGCGTTTCATGGAGATCGCTCGCGCATGTATGGCGCGGCCGGCCTTCATCCTGCTCGATGAACCCGCCGCCGGATTATCCGCTGACGAGATCCTGCGTCTTGGGCAATTCCTCAAGGCGATCAGCCGTCAGGGCACCGGCGTGCTTCTGGTCGAGCATCATGCCGATTTGATTTTCGATATCTGTGATTATGTGACCGTGCTCAATCTCGGCCGGGTATTGGCGCAAGGGACGCCGGCTGAAATTCGCGTGCACAAGGAGGTCATCAGTGCCTATCTCGGTGGCTGAACCATTGCTCGACATTCACGGACTGGAAGCCGGATACGGCAAGATTGCTGTGCTGCACGGCGTCGACATGACGATCGGCGCGGGCGAGGTCGTAACCCTGCTGGGCCCCAACGGAGCGGGCAAGACCACGCTGCTGCGCGCGATTTCCGGCCTCTTGCCATGGAATGCTGGCGGCGTGGCCTTTGCCGGGCTAAATCTTGCTGGCATCGGCCCGCGTGAGACGGCGCGCCGCGGCCTTGCGCATGTGATTGAAGGGCATCGCATTTTCACCAATCAGACGGTGACCGACAATCTATTGCTGGCGGGCTACGATGTACCACGGGCGGAACGCGACGCGCGCGTGGACGAGGCGCTGTCGTATTTTCCGGAAATCGCCGCTAAGCGTTACGATCGCGGCTCGACCTTGAGCGGCGGGCAACAGCAGATGCTCGCGGTTGCGCAAGGATTGGTGCGGCAGCCAAAACTCTTAATGCTGGACGAGCCGTCGGCCGGCCTTTCGCCAGTGCTCGTCGATCGCGTGCTGGCCGTCGTCACAAAATTGCAGAAAACGGGCACGGCAGTACTACTCGTGGAGCAACTAATCGAGAAGGCGTTGGCTGTCGCGAATCGGGTCTATGCGCTCGCCCAGGGGAAAATTGTACTTCAAGCCTCGACGGACGAAGCCGATCTACCGCGGCGTTTGGAGCACGCATATTTTGGTTCGGAGGCGGCCTAACGCGTCGTTTGCAGCCGACATCGGCTCATGAACGAGCGTTTACAGACACCCGGTTTGATCCGGTCCGATACCCCAATTTGTTAGTCAATTACCGCTTCATTATGCACGAATACTGGGAAGGGGTTTTTCTGGTTTCAGGCGATTTGGTCGTCGGTAATGACGCCAACGGCAACGGCGGCAAGTCCTTTCCGCCGAACACATACGCCTGCCGGCCGCTCGGCGCTTATCATGGCCCATTCAAGTCAAACAGCGGCTGCGTGCTGTCACCCGGCTTAACCGTGACACCAGTATCGTAACCCGGGCATACACCCGATGGATTCCGCGCAACCCCAAGCATAGCTTAATAGTAGAGCCTCTAGTCCTTCCAGAATCCTTTGAAGCGATCGGGCGCCAACGCTGTGTAGCGAACGGTCGAGTTAATCGACTTGTGGCCCAGGTAGTGGGATCGCCCGCGTGTCCTGGCCGTCGTTTGCTAGCTTATAGCCGCAGCTATGGCGAAGCATGTGGCTGTGGATGAGGAAGGAACGAGGTGATCGAATAGAGAGCGGAACGTCCGCTTCTGGCCCTAGCGGACATGCCGTTTTGCACTGCTATGTCTGCTTCTGACCCCAAGCGGACATCGCGCGCGGCAGCGCACTATCGCCAGCCTCGAAAACTTTGCTCTCCGCTAGTTAGCCAATGCGGCATTGCACAAAACGTCGCATGTTCGCTAACCACCAACCGGACATTCAAACAAACGAGTTGCGGTACCGTTGACGGTCAGCACTGCCAAAACAGCCGCGAAATCAACATCAAATTTTATGAGGGCAGCCATCACGACAAGCCAGTGTTCTGAAAAAGCGCGCTATGCAAGATGTCCTGACGCACGTTGCGGACTATTCACCAGGCGAGGGCAGAAATCATGCTGCGGAGTCCTTATTTCGACGATCTTAAGTTGGGGGATCGCTTCAAAACACCAGGCGTCACCATCACAGATGAAGCGATTATCGATTTTTCTCTGAAATACGATCCTCAATATTTTCATATGGATCGCGAAGCCGCGACAAACTCAATCTTCGGTGGTCTCGTGGCGAGTGGCTTTCAGATTCTCGCGCTAGCGTTTCGCTTGGTATTCGACAGCGGGCTATTGGTGAACAATCTTGGAGGCAATGCCGCCGACGAGGTGCGATGGGTAAAGACCGTAAAGGCGATGGATACAATTAAGGTGGTGGCAGAAGTCGTCGAATTAAAACCTTTGGCATCGAAGCCGGATCGCGGAATGGTCAAATTCAAATACATCGTCACCAACCAAGCTGACGAAGTTGTGACGACCTTTATTCTAACGCAGTTCATGAAACGCAACGCACAATCAGCGCAAGGCTAATCGTGTACGATCTGCTTAAAGGTCCCCGAGATCTCGGGGCTTTCACATGCCGTGCTTCGTGGACCAGGAGGTACGAATTGTCGTCGCGCAGCGAGACGACGTCATCGCAGTGCGAGCTGAACTCGCCGACGGTGTCGCCGCGATGTTCGCGACGGCATCTGACTAGGCGCGCAGCTTGAAGCGCTGAATCTTACCGCTCGCCGTTTTCGGCAGTTCGTCAAGGAACTCTACCCAGCGCGGATATTTGAACGGCGCGAGGCGCTGCTTGGTAAATTGAATGAGGTCCTGCTCGGTCTGCGGAGTCGCCTTCTCTGGATGGCGAAGCACGCAGAACGCCTTGGGCTTAATCAATCCGTCCTTGTCCGCTGCGCCGATTACAGCTGCTTCGATGACGTCCGGATGCGCGGCCAGCGCTGATTCCACCTCGAACGGCGCAACCCAGATGCCACCGACCTTCAACATGTCATCGCCACGGCCGCAGAAGAAGATGAAGCCGTCGTCGTCGCGGTAGACCGTGTCGCCAGAGCGAAACCAGCCGTCTTTCGTCCATGTCGCCGCGCTCTTCTCGGGTTTGTTCCAGTAGAACTTGGCGAAGCTCTCGCCGTAAATCACTAATTCGCCTGGGACGCCCTCAGGCGCTTCGTTGCCGGCCGGATCGACAATCCGAAGTTGGTAGCCTGTCACCACGGGCCCCGCAGAGCCGGCCTTGATGCGACTCGGAAGATTCTGAGCGTAGATGTGAAGCCCCTCGCTCGATCCAATGCCGTCGAACACATCGACGCCCGTGAGCCGATTCCAGCGCTCCATCACAGCTGGTGGGAGTGGTTCGCCGCCGGACAGGCAGATGCGCGTGTTCTTCATCTCGACCCTGCGACCCTTCTCCATCGCTGCGACCTGCGCGGCGTAGAGGGTCGGCACACCGAAATAGATGGTCGGACTGAAACGCTCGATCATGTCGAGAGTATTTTCAGCTGTCGGTCGGTCTTCGAGGAGGATCGCTTCGCAGCCCGTATAGAGCGGAAAGCTAAATGAGTTGCCGATGCCGTAGGCGAAGAATAGCTTCGGTGCGGAAAAAATGACGTCGTTTTCGGCGGTGTCGATGGTTTCCACGGCGTAGTACTGCGAGGTGTAGACCATGTCCTTGTGCTCGTGCACCGACGCCTTCGGCGCGCCCGTCGAACCCGAAGAATAAAGCCAAAAACAGGGCGAGTTCGCGGTCGTCTCTGTAATAGGGCAGTCCGCCGAAGCGTTGGCGACCAGATCGGCGAAAGAAAGCCATCCGGGGCGGACGCTGTCGATAGCGATGCGGTGCTCAATCTCAACCCCGCGCTGCTCTATCGCCGGCAGGATTTCATCCACCGGGCCATCCGCGACGATCACCGCCTTGCTCTTGGAATCAGCGAGCATGTAGGCGTAGTCGGACGTGCGCAAAAACGTGTTGGTCGGAATGACGACCGCGCCGATGCGGATCGCTCCGAGAAACGATATGAAGAACTCCGGCGTGTCCTTCGCAAGTAGCATCACGCGTTCACCGGGCCTAATGCCGAGGGCCTTGAGTGCGTTGCCGAACTTGCAGACCGCGGTCTGCAGTGCGCCGTACGTCAACGTCCAAGCGCGGCCGCGTGCGAGAATCTTGTCCGCGCGGCCTTCCTCGATATGCCGGTCGACAAACAGGCCACACAGGTTGAACGAGGGCGTGAAGGAGATTTGCGATGGGGAAACCGAGCGATCGACTGCAACGCGATTGTGCTTCATTCCCGGTTCCTCACAACGTGACGTAACGGTCAAGCTCCGTACGGTTGCGCTGAAGCTCTTCGCTTGAACCCGACCAACAGATTTCGCCCTTCTGCATGATGTAGTGACGTTGGCTGATCGGAAGGAGTGCGCGGATATTCTTATCGACAACGAGGATGGAAATTCCGTCGTTGCTGATCCGGTGGAGGCAGGACCAAATTTCCTGCTGCACGAGCGGCGCTAGCCCCTCCGTCAGCTCGTCGAGCATAATGAGCGACGGATTGAGCAGTAGTGCGCGCCCGATCGCCAGCATCTGCTGCTCGCCACCGGAAAGCTGGTTGCCCCAATTTGCCAGGCGATCCTTTAGTCGTGGGAAGAGCTCAAACACGCGCTCTGTCGTCCAGCGGCCGGGACGCCGGCTCATTTCCAGGTTTTCGCGCACCGTTAAGTTGGGGAAGATACCCCGCCCTTCGGGGACATAACCTAATCCAAGTTGACTGATCGTGTGTGGCTTAGAGTTAGTGATATCCTTCCCGCGGAATTCGACTTTGCCCCGCCAGGCGCGATTCATGCCCATAATGGTGCGCAACGACGTAGTCTTGCCCATGCCATTGCGCCCAAGCAGCGACACCACCTCGCCGGCCCCGACGTGCAATGTCGCGCCATGCACGACGTGCTTCTTGCCGTAACCCGTTTCAAGATTTGTGATCGCCAGCATCTTGTTAAAGTTCTGCCAGAGCATCGTTGGTGATGGCGCGCGCGACGATCATGCGCTGCACCTCGCTAGTGCCCTCGTAGATTTGAAAGACGCGGGCATCGCGGTAGCGCCGCTCGACCGGATAGTCCTTCATGTAGCCATAGCCGCCGAAGACCTGGAGCGCGGCCGAGCAGACGCGTTCGCACATTTCTGCCGCATAGACTTTCGCCATCGAGGACTCGATAGCGTAAGGCATCTTGCGATTTTTGAGGTCGGCAGCGTGCAACGTCATCAGCCGCGCTGATTGGACCTCAACGGCCATATCGGCGAGTCGGAAGCCAATCGCTTGGTGTTCGACAAGCTTGTGGCCAAACGTCACGCGTTCGCGTGCGTAGACGGCTGCGTCCTCGAGTGCAGCTGCCGCGACACCCGTCGCCTGCGCGGCAATTCCGATGCGGCTCGCGCCCAGTCCGTGAAGCGCGATCCGATAGCCTTCACCCGGCGCGCCAAGCATCTGGTCCGCCGCCACCTCGACGTTGTCGAACGCGATCTGGCAGGTATCGGAGGCGCGCAAACCCAGTTTGTCCTCCTTGCGGATGACGCTGTAGCCCGGCGTGTCTGTTGGAACGAGGAAGCAGGAAATGCCTTTGGCACGGGCTTGCGGATCGGTGAGGGCAAAGACGAAGGCCAGCTTCGACACAGAACCCAGTGAGATGAATTGCTTGATACCGTTGATGACAAACTTGTCACCGTACTTCGCCGCCATCGTCTTCATGTCACCTGGGTTGGAACCGGCGTTCGGCTCCGTGATGGCGAAGCATGAGATGCAAGCACCGCTGGTTATCTGGGGCAGCCAGCGTTTGCGCTGCGCCTCGGTGCCGAATGTCATCAAGGAGAGGATCGAGAGCGAATTCGCCATGCTGAGCACGAGCGCGCAACTCGCGTCGGCGCGCGCTATTTCCTCGACTGCCACCGCGAGTGACACCGCGTCGGCGTCGCTGCCGCCATAGACAGCGGGTGCAGTCATGCCGAGCAGGCCAATTTGGGCCATCGTTCTGACCGCAGCCGCAGGAAAAGCCGCATCGCGGTCCCATTGCGCGGCCGCCGGCACGATCTCCGCGCGCGCGAAGTCGCGCGCAGTCGCACGTATCTGTCTCTGGTCCTCAGAAAGCTGCATTAAGTCCAATCATTGAGGCGTTTGGAACTATCGCCGGACAGGCCATTTTGGCCCATTAGCATGGTGCGGCGGCAGTATCGCCGGAATGATAGCTCCCATCAGTTCTCATTAATTGTGACGGCCGCTAAGGCCGTGGATGATGGCAGCGGTCAGCGGGCGCGGCAACGCGCGCCGATCTCGACGCATGTGAGGATTGTGTGATTTTCCCAGCCGTCAGCGCGGACTACATTATTGACCTTTACCATCGCTATTTAAGCGATCCGTCATCCGTTGACCCGAGTTGGAAGCCGTATTTCGATGAATTATGGGGCCGGGCGCCAGTTCTGGGCGGATCGCGCGATGTCGCGCTAGAAGTAGCTGCGGCGCGCCTGACCGATGCTTACCGCGGCCGCGGCCATATGGCCGCAGACCTTGATCCCCTGGGGCTTTGGCAACGAACCCGGCCGCCTGAACTCGACCCGGCATTTTTCGGGATCGACGCCACCGCGATGGATCGCGAAATCCAGGTGCCGCCCAGTCTAAATGTTTTGACAGATACGCCGCGTGGACTGCTCGCGCATCTTCGCGAAGTCTATACGGGATCGATCGGATTCGATTGCGCCCATGTCGACGACGCTGCTGCGCGCGCCTGGCTTTATGCCGCCGCGGAAAGCGGCGCCGGGATGCCTGGTCCGAGTGAACGCAAGCAGGCTGCCGAACAAATCATCGCGGCTTCCGAGTTTGAGAAATTCTTCGGCCGCCGCTTCCTCGGTAAAAAGCGTTTTGGCGCTGATGGCGCAGAAGCGATGATCGCGTGGTTTGAGGCTTTGCTAACGCGTACCGCCGGCCATGGCGTGCGCGATGTCGTTATCGGCGGCACCGCGCGCGGGCGTCTCAATGTGATGGCGAATGTCATCAAGAAGCCCTTGACCGCCTTGCTCCACGAGTTCAAGGGCCGCAGTCCGTTTCCGCCGGACGTCAAGGCTGCAGGTGACGTTCCCTATCATTTCGGTCATAAAGTCGAACGCGTATTCGGCGACGCGACTTTGTCGATCACGTATTGCCACAATCCCTCACACCTCGAAGCGATCGACGGGGTCGCGGCCGGGCGGGTGCGGGCGCGACAGGATGCGTTGCCGAACCACGAAAAGGGCGTCCGGCAAGTTCTAGGGTTGCAGGTGCATACGGACGCTGCCTTTGCCGGCCAAGGCGTCGTCGGAGAAGTCCTCCAGCTCAGCCAGCTGCCAGCCTATCACATCGGCGGCACGATCCACTTCGTCATCAATAATCAGGTCGGCTTTACCACCGATCCGCGTAACGGGCGAACGTCGATCTATTGTACGGATATCGCGCGCTCGATTGGCGCACCCGTGCTTCACGTTAATGCCGACGATGTTGACGCGGTGATCCGGGTTGCCAATCTCGCAGCCGATTACAGGCAGCGTTTCGGCGCCGACATTGTCATCGACTTCGTCTGCTATCGCCGCAATGGGCATAATGAACTCGACGAGCCGATGTTTACGCAGCCACTGATGTATCGCAAAATCGCGGAACATCCCCCTGTCCGAGACATCTATATTAAAAAGGTCATCGCCGACGGCGTGCTCTCGCAGCAAGATATCGACAGCCTGTCGCGCCGCCGCTTCGACGAACTCGATGCTGCCTATGGCGCGCTCGATAGCTACCGCACCAATCGCGTCGAGGCGCTGAACGGCAACGCCAAGCGGCAGGCAATGTGCAAGCAGGCCGCAAAAAGCGATGAGCCGGAAACGGGGCTCGACCTCGGCATCCTGCAGAAGCTGGGAGAAACCCTATCGAGCACGCCATCGGACATGGTGGCCAACGACAAAGTGATCAAACAACTCAAGGATCGGGGAGCAGCGATCTGTGCCGGAGTTGGTATCAACTGGGCCTTCAGCGAAGCGCTAGCACTGGCTTCGCTCGCGCGCGAAGGCATGAACGTCAGGTTCAGCGGCCAAGATACTCCACGTGGCGCGTTCTCCCAACGTCATTTCGTGCTGATAGATCAGGAAACCGGTGCAGCGGTCGAGCCTCTCAACCGGATCGCGCCGGACCAAGGCCGGTGCCAGGTCATCGGCAGTCCGTTGTCGGAATACTCGGTGCTCGGCTTTGAGTACGGGTACTCGATGGACGTGCAGAACGGTTTCGTCCTCTGGGAAGCACAATTCGGTGATTTCGCCAATGTGGCCCAGGTCATTTTTGACCAGTTCATCTCGAGCGGGGAAGACAAATGGCTCGATACCTCGGGCCTCACCGTCATGCTGCCACACGGGCTTGAAGGGCAGGGCCCGGACCATTCTTCGGGGCGAATAGAGCGCTTCCTGCAGATGTGCGCCGAGAACAATATGACGATCGCCAATTGTTCGACGCCGGCCAGTCTATTTCATCTTTTGCGTCGGCAGGCGCGCGCGAAGCCCCGCAAGCCGTTACTGGTCTTCACGACCAAGTCGTTGCTCCGCCACCGCACCGCCGTTTCCAGCCTTGCCGAATTCGGGCCGGGCGCGCACTTCAAGCCGGTGATCGGTGCTGCGACCAATACTTCAAAGGAGGTTCGCCGCGTCGTCCTTTGCACCGGGAAGATTTACTACGACCTTGATGCGGCGCTTTCCGGTGCTGGACGAAGCGACATCGCCATCGTGCGCCTTGAGCAGCTTCATCCGTTCCCGGAAAAGGCATTAGTCGGCGAGCTTGCGCGGTTTCCTGGCGCTTCTGTGTTGTGGTGTCAGGAAGAGCCTGAAAATATGGGTGCATGGAGTTACGTCGATCGCAGGATCGAGAAAATTTTGCGTGCGCTCGGCAACAATTGCGAATGGCCACATTACGTCGGCCGTCCTGCCAATGCGTCTACGGCGATTGGAACGAACGACGAGCACACCGCCGATCAAGCCCGGCTAGTCGCAAGCGCGATTGGCCTGGCCGAAATACACAGTGACAAAATCAAAGCCGTTGGAGCTAAGTTGTGATCGAACTGAAACTTTTGCAAATAAACATAAACCTGTTGGAGGACTAGCATGACCAAGGACATCACTTTTTCTCGCCGCACCTTTACCAAGGCAGCGCTCGCGCTGTGCGGCACCGCTGTCACGACGGCGACGCCACTCCGTTATGCGCTCGGCGCCGATCCGCTCAAAATAGGTCTGATCCTGCCGTATTCCGGGGTTTACGCGAATTTCGGCGAAGGCATTACTAACGGCTTTGAGTTCGCTCTCAAGAAGCGTGGCGGCCAGATTGCGGGCCGTCCAGTGCAGGTCATAAAGGGCGACGATCAACTCGATCCGAAAGTTGGCAGCGAAGTGGCACAGAAGATCGTCACGCGTGACAATGTCGACCTCGTGGTAGGCACTGTTGGTTCGAACGTGCTGCCGGTGCTGCAGAAGATCTGCACCGACAACAACAAGCCGCTTATCGTTCCGACCGCGGCTGGCAACGACACGACCCGTGTGCAGTGTCACCCGCTGGTTTTCCGAGTCTCGCACTCCAATTGGCAGATGACATCGCCGGCAGGCGCGTGGTTGTTCAAGCGGGGTGCCAAGCGCGTCATGACGATGGGCATGAACTACGCGACTGGCAAGGAAGAGGTCATCGCCTTCTCGGACGAATTCAAGAAGGCCGGCGGCGAAATCATCGACCAGAAGTGGCCGGGCCTTAAAGAACTCGACTATCAGGCCTATTTCGCCGACGTTCTGGCGAAGCAGCCGGATGCGATGTTCACCTTCTTCGCCGGCTCGAACGCGGTCGAATTCGTTAAGCAATATGCCCAGGCCGGTCTCAAGGAGCGTGTGCCGCTTTTTGGCGCGGCCTACTTGACTGACTCGACGCTGCTCGCGGCGCAGGGTTCGGCTGCCGACGGGGTCATCACCAGCGGCCACTATGCGCCGTCGCTCGACAACGCCGCCAACAAGAAGTTCCTGGCGGACTTCAAGCAGGCCACCGGCAAAGATGGCGACATCAATTCGATGCACGGGCATGACTCTGTCGAAGTCGTCGCGCTCGGCCTCGAGAAGACCAAGGGCGACATCAAGGACAGTGCCGGCCTCAGCCAGGCCCTGCAAAAGGTCGAATTCGCCAGCCCGCGCGGCCCGTTCCGCTTCTCTCGCGCTCGTAACCCGATCCAGAACATTTATGCCATCGAGGCCAAGGGCGGCCAGCTCCGAGTCATCGAAACGATCCAGAAGGACGTCGAAGATCCGACCGCAGAGTGTAAAGTCTAGGCGGTCATGAAACGCGGGTGCGTCGCTTAGTATCGGCGCACCCGAGTCTTACTGATGAAAAACTCTGGTATCGATGCAGCTTAGCACGTTTCTGATCCAGCTTCTCAATGGCTTGCAGTACGGCATGTTGCTGTTCCTGATCGCTAGCGGGCTGACATTGACGTTTGGCGTGATGGGAATCATCAACCTCGCCCACGGCGCCTTTTTCATGATCGGCGCCTATCTGGTTTTCCAGTTCGCGCGTATTTATGAGTGGCCGCTTCCGCTGGCTTGCGCCAGTGCGATCGTGGCCGTGGTCGTCCTTGGTTCTATCGTTGAGCGCGCCGTTTTAGCGCCGCTGGTTGACCGCGATCACCTCGACCAAGTTCTTGTCACCTACGGTCTGATCCTAATTTTCGACGAACTGGCCGTCGTGCTCTGGGGCAAGGACGTGCACGCCGCGGAGATTCCTGCAATGCTGCGCGGCAGCGTCCACATCAGCGACATGATCGTCTATCCGGTCTATCGCCTCGCGCTGGCGGGTGCAGGGCTGGTTTGCGCGATTGGCCTTTATCTCATCGTGGCGAAAACGCGCATCGGTATGATCGTGCGGGCCGGTTCTCATGATCGCAGCATGGTGAGCGCGCTCGGGATCAATGTTGGTCCGGTCTTCGCGCTGGTGTTCGGGCTTGGTGCGGCTCTAGCGGCACTCGCCGGAATTCTGGCAGCGCCGATCCTTTCCGTGTCGCCCGGCATGGGCGACAAGATCATCATCATCGCCTTCGTTGTCGTGGTGATCGGTGGCATCGGCTCTATCAAGGGCGCCTTTGTTGGAGCGCTGTTGGTCGGGCTATTCGACTCGTTCGGCAAGGTCCTGTTCCCGACCGTTAGCTCGCTCGTGATTTACGCGCTGATGGCATTGATCCTGGTGTGGCGCCCCAACGGTCTGTTCGGGAAGGCGGCATGAGCCGCTCGGTCCTAATCACTACAGGGGTCGTTGTTTGCATAGCGTTGACCATCCCGCTGTTCGGCAACCCGTATCTGACGACGCATGCGACGCGCATTCTGATCTACGCGATCTTCGCCATGAGCCTTGATCTACTCGTAGGCTATTGCGGATTGGTCAGCCTTGGTCACGCTGCGTTCTTCGGTGTTGCCGCTTATGCCACCGCGCTGCTTTCCGCTAAGATTGGTGTTTCGAATATCCTGATCTCCCTGCCGCTAAGCACCCTCACAGCCGCATTGGTTGCATTGGCCATCGGCTTGCTGACCCTGCGCACGGGCGGCATCTACTTCATCATGGCCACGCTGGCATTCGCTCAGATGCTGTTTTTCCTGGTCAACGACAGTGCGTTCTTTGGGGGCTCTGATGGAATCCTTTTGCTGACGCGCTTCAGTCTCGGCACGCCGAGTCTGAGTGCCAGCGATCCGGTGGTGCGTTACTATTTGACCGTGGCCGCCGCTTTCTTGACGTTTGTGTTCTTGTATTTCCTCGTCCGCTCGCCGTTCGGTCGAATTCTGCAAGGCATCAAGTCTAACGAGCGGCGCATGCGCGCACTGGGCTACTCGATCGCGCGATACAAACTTGCCACCTTTGTTATTGGCGGGGCGCTCGCTGGCTTGGCAGGCCACCTCTACGTGCTGCTCGCCAGCCTTGCTGATCCGTCGATCCTTGACTGGGTCCACTCCGCGCAGGTTCTAATGATGGTGATCCTCGGCGGTATGGGTACGCTTGTGGGTCCGGTGATCGGTGCGGTTCTTCTGATAGAACTGATCGATCAGGCGGCCGAGTTCACCGAGCACTGGAAGCTAATCGTCGGTGTCGTGGTGGTGGTGATCACCCTGTTTGGCAAAGGCGGCTTGGCCGGCCTGTGGGCCGCTGTGGCGGCTCGGCTCGGCTTGGCGAGGTCGCAACCATGAGTCTTTTGGAAACCAAGTCGTTGTCGAAAAACTTTGGCAGCCTCAACGCGGTGCGCGACGTGTCGCTCCAGATTCAGCCCGGCGAAATCCACGCCGTCATCGGACCGAACGGGGCGGGCAAGACCACGTTCCTCAACCTGTTGTCCGGCGAGCTGCCGGTCAGCGCCGGCTGCTTGCAGTTTGAAGGCCACGATATCACACGCTGGTCGCCGGACCGCCGCGCCAATGCTGGTATCGGCCGCAGCTTCCAGCATTCCGCCGTTTTCGAGGACTTGACGGTCCATGAAAACCTTAGGCTTGCTGCGCAAACTCAGTATCCCAAATCTTTTGGCATGCTGTGGCCCGCGGAAGGTTATACGGATGTTGCCGCACGGGTGACAGATGTGATTGCACAATTATCCCTGAACGCCGCGGAGTCGACGAGAGCCGGTGAGTTGAGCCATGGTGAACAGCGCCAGCTCGAAATCGGGATGTTGATGGCTATCTCGCCTAAGCTCATGATGCTCGATGAGCCGACCTCCGGCATGAGCCGAAATGAGACACTCGAGCTAATCGGTATTTTGCGCCGTCTGTCGGAGCGTCACACTTTAATGCTGGTCGAACACGACATGGACGTCGTGTTTCAGTTGGCCCACCGGATCACCGTATTGGTAAACGGCTCGGTGCTCGCTAGCGGGACGCCCGAAGCGATCCGCGCCGATGCTTCCGTGCGCATAGCCTATCTGGGGCAGGAAGACTGACCGGAACGCATGTCCACCTCAGAAAAATGGGTCGGCAGAAGCATCGAGCGTTTTGAGGACGAGGCGCTGCTCACGGGCCAGGCTCGTTTCATGGATGATCTCGAGCCGGTGGCGGGACTTTGCTATGCAGCGATCTTGCGAAGCCCGCATAGCTGCGCGGAGATCTTGTCGATCGACGTAGAGGCCGCGCGCAAGCTCCCGGGCGTCATCGAGGTATTGACGCCCGACGATGTCGTGGCGATGTCGAAGCCGATCGGCAATCTGATTAGCCGCAAGCTGCAGTACTATCCCTGCGCGGTGAAGCGCGCGCGCTATTTCGGCGAACCGGTCGCCGTTGTCATCGCAGAGGATCGTTATATCGCGGAAGACGCGCTTGATCTCGTGGTCGTAAAGTATGAGCCGAAGGCTGCGGTCGTCGACCCGGAGGATGCTTTGTCGTCATCTGCAACGGTGCTGCATGAGGAATTCGGCAGCAACGTCGTTCACGAACGCACATTCCAGTACGGTGATCCGGAGGCGCAGTTCGCCAAGGCGGCGAAGGTCGTCGCATGCAAGGTCAACTATCCGCGCGTGAACTCGACGCCGATCGAAACCTACGGTGTCATTGCGGACTTCGATGCCAGCAACGGCCGTTATACGGTCTGGTCGAATTTCCAGGGCCCGTTCGCGCTGCACCCGATCGCCTGCGATGCGCTCCGCGTGAAAGGGCATCAGCTCCGCCTGATCTCCCCTCCATCGAGCGGGGGCAGCTTCGGTATCAAACAGGGCGTGTATCCGTACATCGTCCTGCTCGCTTTGGCGGCGCGCAAGGCCGGCCGGCCGGTCAAGTGGATCGAGGATCGGCTGGAGCATCTCGCGGCGTCTTCGGCGTCGACCGGGCGCGTCACGACTGTCGAAGGAGCCTTTGATGCGGAGGGACATCTGCTCGCGCTCCGTCTCAGCCAACTCGAAAATGTCGGCGCCTATTTGCGGCCGCCTGATCCGGCTGCGCTTTATCGCATGCATTCGACTCTGAGTGGGCCATACCGAATCCGTCACATCTCGGTCGACAACAAGGCCGTGGTCACAAACCAGGTACCGAGTGGCCTCAATCGCGGCTTCGGCGGACCGCAATTCTATTATCCACTCGAGCGTATGATGGATCTGGCGGCGGCCAAATTTGGAATGGACGCCGCCGAACTGAGGCTGCGCAATGTCGTCCGGAGCGACGAATTTCCCTACGACACGGTCACTGGCTCGCGCCTTGAAAGTGGCGATTACCGCAAATGCATTGAGGCGGCCCTCGAGCGGGCGGGCTATCCGCAACTTCTCGCGCGGCGGGAGCAGGCGCGGCGCGATGGCAAGCATTTTGGCATCGGTATAGCGCTGGCGGTCGAGACGTCGGCGTCCAACATGGCCTACGTCAACCTCGCGTTGACGCATGCGCAACGCCTGAAGTCGTTGCCCAAGTCCGGCGCCGCAGGTAGGGCGCGCGTCATTATGGACCCGTTGGGTTCTGTGATCGTCCATATCGACAGCGTGCCGAACGGGCAAGGGCACCGTACCGTGATGGCGCAAGTGGTCGCCGATGAAATCGGAGTTCTGCCCGAGGACGTCGAAGTCGTGTCCGACCTCGACACATTCGGCGGCGCTTGGTCGATCACGTCGGGCAACTATTCCAATCGGTTCTCGACCGTGGTGACTTCCGCGGCCAAGCTCGCCGGGCAGCAGGCCGCGCGCAAGTTGCGGGCGGCGGCTGCCAAAGAACTTGGCGTCGATCCGGATCAAGTGCAGTTGGTCAATGGAATGGCGTCGGCGCCCGGCGGAAAGAACGAGCCGATCCAGATCCGCCGGCTGGCGATGCAGTTGCATTGGGACGCGGGCAACCTTCCGGACGGCGTTGATGGGTCGATTTCAGAACTAGCCGAATTCTCGCCATCGAGCCTCACCGTGCCGGACGAACATGATCGCATGCGCTCGTCACTTGCCTACAGCTTCCAATGCGATCTCGTTGCGCTGGAAATTAATTCAGCCACCGGACGCGTTCATATCGAGAAATATGTCACCGTGCACGACGCGGGCAACCTGCTGAATCCCGCAGTGGTCGAAGGCCAGGTGCGCGGAGGTTTCGCGCATGGCTTTGGCGCTGGGATGTTGGAGCGCGTGACATATGCGGCGGACGGCACGCTGCTGTCCGGCACTTTCCAAGATTACATGTGCCCGACTGCGCCAGAATTGCCGGACGTGGACATTGTGCATGTGATTACACCTAGCCCCAACACTTTGCACGGCGCGAAGGGCCTCGGTGATGGCTGTTCGATGCTGACGCCGGTCACCCTGGCTAACGCAATCGCCGATGCGACCGGCATAAAGGATCTAACGCCGCCTTTCCTGCCGGGGCGGCTCTGGCATCTCATGCGCGGAGAGGATCCGGACGCGTTTACGCGCAAACGCCAGCCTCCGGAGACGGGCAGCGCGTTAACGCTGAAGGGTGCGCTGCGCGGAGATGGTACCGTCGCCATCGACGCGCCGCGCCAACAAGTGTGGGATACGCTGCTCGACCCCGCCAAGCTTAAGTCCATCATCCCCGGTTGCGAGAGCATCGACGCAACGGGGCCCGAAACCTTTATTGCGCGCGTGCGCGTGAACATCGCTGGCATCGGCGGTCTATATGACACAAAAATCCGTATCTTTGATCGCAAAGAACCGCAGAGTCTGCGCCTCTCGGGGCGAGGAGAGAGCAAGCTCGGACTCGGCGAGGGGGAAGCCTTTGTCACACTCAAGGAAGATGGAGGCGGCGGCACAGTGTTGTCCTACGAATATAGCGCCGACGTCGGTGGCCGCGTCGCCGCGTTCGGCCAACGCATGCTGGACGGCGTGGTCAGGATTTTGCTGGCCAGCTTTTTTGATCGGCTGCGTGCGTATCTTCGCGGCGAAACGCCTTCTAGTGGCCTAATGGCGACCGTGCGCGGCTGGTTCGCCATGCTTCAGATGCTCCGGGGCCCTAAGTGAAATCAGCACCCTTCAAATATATGCGCCCCGATACCCTCGAGGAGGCGCTGTCCGTTCTGGTCGAGCACGGCGAAGACGTGCGCGTTCTGGCGGGTGGCCAATCGCTCGGCGCCATGCTCAACATGCGCATCGTCACGCCATCTATCCTGCTCGACCTCAATCTCCTGACGGAACTGAGCTGGATCGAAGAAGTCCGAGGCTTCCTTGCGACGGCGGCATTGGTGCGCCAACGCGATGCGCTCGACGATGCGACCGTGCGCGAACACATCCCACTACTTGCCCAAGCGCTGCCGCATGTCGGCCATTACCAGACTCGCAATCGCGGAACGCTGGGCGGCTCCGTCGCCCATGCCGATCCGAGCGCCGAGATACCCCTGGTGTTGGCGACATTAGGCGGCGAAGTCGAACTGCGAACGGCGCGCCAGATTCGTCGGGTGAAAGCCTCCCAGTTTTTCCGCTCGGCCCTTGTCACCGCGCGCGAGCCCGACGAACTTCTGACAGCGCTCTATTGGCCGCGGCGCAATCCTGCGCAGCGAAGCGCCTTTGTCGAATTTGCTGTGCGCGAAGGCGACTTCGCCATCGTCGCGGTCGCCTGCACCCTCGATGCTGGCACGTTGAGGATTGGATTCGCTGGCTGCGGCGAGACGCCCCAAATTATTGAGCGTACAGGCCTTGTCGACCTCGACGCCGCAACGATCCAGACGATTGCACGCGAGGCGTCCGCCGGGCTTGCCTGCCAAAGCGATCTGCTGGGGTCGTCGGAGTACCGGCGCCAACTAGCAGCGGTACTTGCGTCCAAAGCGATGTCCGCACTCACGCGAGAGACGGTCCATGCTTGAGATTGAGGCCGGCGAAAAGACGACGATCCGCTTTACGCTCAACGGTAAGCCCGTTCAGGCGCAGGCGGAATCGCGCATGCAACTGGCCGACCTGTTGCGTCACGTTCTGAAGAAATACGGCACGCACGTTGGCTGTGAACATGGGATCTGCGGCGCCTGCACGGTGCTAGTCGACGGCCGCGCGGTGCGCTCCTGCCTCATGTTCGCGGCGCAGGTCGAGGGCGCTTCGGTTGTCACCGTGGAGGGCCTGTCAAATGCGACCGGCGGCCTCAGTGAGCTGCAGGCCGCGTTCCGCCGGCATCACGCCTTGCAGTGCGGCTTCTGTACGCCCGGTATTCTCGCGTCGGCGACGCAATTTCTCCAAGACAACAACGCGCCGAGCGAACACGAGGTGCGCGACATGCTGTCCGGCCACATCTGCCGGTGCACTGGCTACACAGGCATCGTCGAAGCCATTCTTATGACGGCTCAAAAGCGTGGTGGCGCATGACGGCCTCTCCGTTTGCGGAAAATCGGCGCATTTACGAACTCCAGCGCGGCGCTGGCGCTTTTCGCCCGCTAGGGCACATTGTATGGCCCGGGTCGCTGGAATAGGGTCATCCCGACAAAGCGAAGTCGGCATGGATTTACGGCAGATCGAGTATTTCGTGGCGCTTTACGACGAGCGCAGCATTACTAAGGCTGCCTCGCGGCTGAATGTCGTGCAACCGGCCTTGAGCATGCAGATCAGCCGTCTTGAGCGCACATTCAAGACAAGACTGTTCGAGCGCACGTCGCGCGGCGTCGTCCCGACCGATCTCGGCCGCACCTTCTACGGCCTGTGTCAGAAGATCCTCAGCGATGTCTATGAGGCACAACGCTATCTTCGCGATGCGAGCGGTAAGGTCACGGGCGATCTTACTGTCGGCTTGATGCCCTCGGTCGCCAACAGCGTGCTGCCCGCGGTGTTGGCCGAATACAAATCGAGCTATCCGGACGTCACGCTCCGGATCGTCGAAGCCTATAGCGGCAGCCTGCTGGACCAGCTCAATTCCGGCAAGCTTGACCTCGCTATCGTAAACAATTCCAGCAACCTCGGCCGCATCGCCATTATGCCGCTGTTTCGCGACTACCTCGTACTGGTAACGCGCTATAAAACCGGCAAGAAAGTACCGCTCGAAATCCCGTCGCAGCGGATTCAGGATTTCCGGCTCGTCCTTCCGTCGCAGCGCCAGGGCATGCGCGTTCTCATCGACTCGATGCTCGCATCGAAGAGCATCATCCTTAAGCCGGAAATCGAGCTCGATTCTCTCGGTCCGACGATCGAGCTGGTTCGCGAGAGCGACTGGGCAACCATTCTCCCGGTCGTCGCAGTTAAGCGAGCAGGCGATCGCAAACTGGTTCGCCTTCAGCGCATAGTCGATCCTGAAATTCCACGCGAAGTCATCGTGGCCGCACCCACCACGCGCACGCCGACTCTCGCGGCGGAGCTTTTCCTCAAGATCCTCAAAACAAACATAGCGACCGTGCTCGATCGCTAAGCGTCCCTACAGACCGATATTTCCATGACCGCGCAAGACATCGTCGTTTCGTCTCCACCACCGCTCGCCCGCAAGCCGACGACCAAGGCGTTGCAGGGCACAACGGACACCCATTTTCATATCTTCGAGTCGACCGAAACATATCCACTGAGCCCGACGCGGATGTATGACCCGGCCCTCTCGACCGTCGACGATTATCGCGCAATGGCGCAGACAGTCGGCATTGATCGCATGGTTGTCGTGCAAGCGAGTATCTACGGCACCGACAATAGGTGCCTGGTTGACTCCATCGAACGTCTCGGTGTGAAGAACACGCGCGGCATCGCGGTGGTTGATCAGTCGATCACGCTTAACGCGCTTAGGGACATGGATCGGCGAGGCGTGCGCGGAATCCGGTTCAACGCCATCACTGGCCGGACGCCGATTGAGTGGCTGCCAGCGCTCGCAAAGATGATAGAGCCGCTCGGTTGGCATATTCAGTTATGGACGAACAGTGCACGCCTGCTGGAGATCGGACACATTCTCAACGATGTGCCGTTGCCCATTGTGCTGGATCACATGGGCCAGTTTCCTGCCGCTGAGGGCGTGCAGGGAAACCAGTTTCAGAACATTCTAAGGTTGATGAAAGATGACCGGTTCTGGATCAAACTCGTCGGGTATCGCGTGTCGAAAGCCCCGCCGGCGTTCGAAGACATTCGTGAGGCGGCAAAAGTGCTGGTGTCGGTGGCGCCGGAGCATTGCCTCTGGGGCACCGACTGGCCGCATATCTACCTCGAAGGTCGTCCGATGCCGAACACCACGGAACTGTTCGAAACCGTCGATTCTTGGCTCTCTCCCGCCGAGGCCGGACGCGTCTTTGTCCAAAATCCGGCTCGCCTTTACGGCTTCGGCTAAGCCGGGCGTGGCACGAAACCCATTGATGATTGAATAGACTGGTTCGAACCATGTCCGCTTCTGATGTCCGCTATTGGCACAAAGCGGACATGCCGAGTTGCACCGCACATGTCCGCTTTTGACCAACTGCGACATCGGGTCTAATCGGCATTAAGTACGGTTTTGTGCCATTTTACCCGCCACCCGAGCGCAATGAGTTAGGCCGCATGGGTTCCCCTCCACACGAACTGCCCCAACTTGACGGGTCCATCTTCCTAATGGACGGCGGTCTGGAGACCGCGCTTACCTTTTTGGAAGGCATTGAGCTGCCTTTTTTCGCGGCCTTCCCACTTCTGCTCGATACGGCAGGACGGTACAGGCTCGAAAGCTATTTCGAGCCGTTCATCCGCACAGCCTTGGAGCAGAAGGTCGGTTTCGTATTGGACACGCCCACATGGCGCGCCAATACCGATTGGGGAGCAAAGCTCGATTACTCGGTGGAGCAACTTGTGGACGTGAACCGTAGAGCCGTGATGTGGGCAATTGCTCTCAAGAGCAAGTTCGCATCACCTACAACCCGGATCGTCGTCAATGGCGTCGTCGGGCCACGCGGCGATGGCTACCGTGTCGATGCAAAAATGACACCGGAAGAAGCCCGCACCTACCACAACCCACAGATCGAGACATTTCGCGATGCGGGTGCCGAGATGGTAAGCGCAATTACGATGAACTACGTCGAGGAAGCCATCGGCATCGTCAAGGCCGCACAGGCCAACAACATTTCGGTGGTGATTTCTCTCACCGTCGAAACGGACGGCAAGCTTGCATCAGGCGACACGCTCGGGGCCGCAATCGAGGCGGTTGAGCGGGCTACGGGTGCAGCTCCGGCTTACTACATGGTAAACTGCGCGCATCCTACCCACTTCGATCATGTGCTTTCGGGCGGTGCCAGTTGGACCAATAGGGTGCGTGGGCTTCGAGCTAATGCATCGACGAAAAGTCATGCCGAGCTTGATGTGGCGACCGAACTTGACGCAGGCCACCCGCAAGAACTCGGCCAACAATACCAAGAATTGCGTAGGCGCTTGCCCCAGCTATCGGTTCTTGGCGGATGCTGCGGGACCGACCATCGACACATCGTCGCGATCTGTAACGCATGTGTATCTGTTCAATAGACTGGTTGCGCTGACCGAGATGCGCATGTCCGCTATTGGCACAAAGCGGACATCGCCTAGTGCACTGCACATGTCCGCTTTTGGGGGGTAAAGCGGACATTGCGGCAATTCGGCACCTTTCAGGGTACTAGTTTAAATCGATACGATGAGCTGTCCTGACCAGCGGGGCGACGGTGACGGTGACAATGAGACGGCGCGAGTTCATCACGCTTCTCGGCAGCGCGGCAGCGGCGTGGCCGCTCGCCGCACGTGCGCAACAGGGCGAGCAGATGCGGCGTATCGGAGCCCTTTTGCCGTTCAACACGGAAGATGCCGAAGGCAAGACCATTGTTGCGGCGCTGCGGCAAGGACTTGAGAAGCTCGATTGGATTGAGGGTCGCAATATTCGGATCGACTATCGCTTTGGTGGCG
>JANWKN010000211.1 GCA_025451355.1 Pseudolabrys sp.
CGAGGTCGGCATCTTCCGTGACGTTGTGAGGGTCCCAGCCGCCGACTTTGCGCAGCGTCGCTGTGCGGAAATGATTTGAAGAGCCGCCAAGCGGAAGTGGCAAGCCGAGTGCGGCGAGCTTCGGAAGAAATACGTCGAAGTGCCCGGCATGCTCGGCGGTGAAATAACGTGCGAGCCAGCTTGTCCTGGTGTCGATGCACAAGCGCGCTTGCACGCAGGCAAGGTCATCGCCGGCCGCCTGAAAGACCTTCAGGCCTGCGCGCAGCTGGTTTCGCTCCGGCCTGGCCTCGGCGTCGTAGATCACCGTGAATGTTCCGCGCGCAAACGGAAGGGCGACATTGAGCGCCTTTGGTTTTGCCGCCGGGCCGACGGCAGGAACGGGGATCACCGTAATGGGGATACGATGTTTGCGCGCAGTGATTGCCGCGCGGGTGGCATCATCTTTCGCTTCGACTGTGATGATTACGTCAAGTTTTTCCAGCGGATAGTTTAATCGCTCGATTGCCGACAGCAGTTGGTCGACAACACGCGCTTCACCGCGGAGCGGGGTGATGAGTAGAGGGGCTCCTGCTCCTGCTGGGTGTCGGGAGACGGTTCGAGCGCCGACGGCGTCGGGTGCGTAACAACCCAGATGCGGAATGCGGCCGGCAGTGCGACAAGAATGGAAGGCGTGATCGTGCTCGGTGTGGCGAGCAAGGCAGCAAAAGCGAGTAGTGGAAGGAGCGGGGTTTGCTCTTGCGCGCCAATCGAGCGTCGCCGCTGAAAACTTTGGCCACGTCGACCTCAGTCCTCTCGAGGCGCGCAAGCTCGCGCCAATCAGCATGCGATCAGCGTCGACGTCGAGCGCGGCCGCCCGGCGGTCGCCGCGCAACCGGCGAATGCGGTCTAGCTCCGCGGCGCGGTCGGACGCACGGAGACCTGGGCTTGCGGTTTTTCTTTTCCTGACATGCGGCGAGGAACCGTAACCTGCACCGGAAATTGGCAAGGACCGGGCGCCGCCCGCGCCGACAACGCTGTTCCCATACGCCACCTAGGCCACACACGTTTTTGTAGATCATATTCATACTACAACCAGAAGACGAGTACAATTTTTGGGGTATAGGAGGGCAATCGCAGTCGCGGCGTGACCGCATGGCCGGATGGCGGCGGCGGTGTTAGAAGGCGGAGCCTATGTCGGAATTCATGTCTCACTATCTGGTGCCGGCCGCAATCATCGCGGTGGCAACTGTCCTGCTTCTCGGCTTGATCAATATGATGCGCGGCGGCTCACCAAACCGCTCGCAGAAACTCATGCGGCTGCGCGTGCTGCTTCAGTTCGTCGCCATCATCGTAATCATGGCGACGATCTGGGCGATGGGACGCTAGATCAGGAAAAACGCGGACAGTCTCACTTCATCGGCGCCGCTCGCATATACTCCACCTTCTCCTTCTTTTTTGCCTTTTTCTTTTTGGCGGCGGAGTAGTCGGCGGTGGCGGCTTTGGCAGAGTGCTGCCCGGCGGCCCCGCAAGCTTGCGCAGGCGCGGAAAATGGCAGGGCCAGGAACGCGGCGGAAAGGGCAATCGTTAGAATACGCATGAGTGCTACCCCATTTTTTGAGAGCAAAAACGGATAAGATAAGGGTACTCCGAATCCCCGGTGGAGAGAAAGGCTAAGCGAGGTCGATATGGTCGTGCTCAACCGTATCTATACCCGGACAGGCGACGACGGCACGACGGCCCTCGGGACCGGTGCGCGGCGCAAGAAATACGACCTTCGTGTCGAAGCCTATGGCACTGTAGACGAGGTCAATGCCGTCATTGGCCTGGTGAGACTGCATACCGGCGGAGACAAGACGCTCGACGCCGCGCTTGGTCGCATTCAGAACGACCTTTTCGACGTCGAAGCTGATTTGTGCCTCGCTGAAAAAGGCCCCGGCGGAGCAAGGCTGACGGTGACCGATGCGCAGGTCGCCTGGCTGGAAGGCGAGATTGACCGACTTAATGCCGATCTCGCTCCGCTAAGATCTTTTATTTTGCCTGGAGGCAGTCCGGCATCGGCTTATCTACATCTCGCACGAACGGTGTGCCGTCGCGCCGAACGGATCATGGTCGAGCTCAAGGACAAGCCGGGCGAGGGGGTTTCAGACCCCTCGCTCAAATACGTCAATCGTTTGTCGGACTATCTCTTTGTTGCTGGCCGCCATGCCAACGACAAGGGCGCGGCCGACGTTTTGTGGGCGCCGGGGCAAAATCGCTAGTCAGCATTGGCCCAGAAAATGGGGGACTCTCGGGTGGGATGCCACTGGCCGCGTGCGCCGCAGCATAAACGTTGACAGGCCAACGGCGCGGCCTTTAGCTTCCGCCCGCTGCACAAGCGCCCACCCGGATGGGAGATCATGAAGATTTTGGTGCCCGTAAAACGGGTGGTCGATTTCAACGTCAAGATTCGCGTGAAGCCGGACGGCTCCGGCGTTGAGCTTGCCAACATTAAGATGTCGATGAACCCTTTCGACGAGATCGCGGTCGAAGAGGCGATCCGTTTGAAAGAAGGCGGCAAGGCGACGGAAATTGTGGCCGTGTCCATTGGGCCGGCGCAGGGGTCCGAGACGATCCGTACCGCGCTCGCCATGGGCGCCGATCGCGGCATCCTCGTGAAGACCGACGGTCCAGTTGAGCCGCTCGCCGTCGCGAAGATCCTTAAAGCAATTGTCGAAGCGGAGAAGCCCGGCCTGGTCATTTTGGGCAAGCAGGCGATCGACGACGACTGCAATCAGACCGGCCAGATGCTAGCAGCGCTGTTGAACTGGTCGCAGGGCACCTTCGCATCCAAGCTCGCGATTGAAGGCGACACCATCGACGTAACGCGCGAAGTCGACGGCGGCTTGCAGACGGTCAAATTAAAAATGCCGGCGATCATTACGACCGATCTTCGGCTCAACGAGCCGCGCTATGCCTCGCTGCCGAACATTATGAAGGCCAAGAAAAAGCCGATCGAGGAAAAGGCTCCAGATGCTTACGGCGTAGATGTGAAACCGCGTCTGCAAGTGCTGAAGACGGCTGAGCCGTCGGAGCGCAAATCCGGAGTGAAGGTCGCGTCGGCGGCCGAACTGGTCAGCAAGCTCAAAGACGAGGCGGGGGTTCTCTGAGATGTCCACGCTTATCGTCGCCGAGCACGACAATAAAACGCTCAAAGATTCCACGAACAAAGCCGTGACCGCCGCAAAAGCAATGGGCGGAGAAGTCGACGTGCTGATCGCCGGCAAGGAGTGCAAGGCTGCAGCTGATGCGGCGGCCAAGCTCGACGAGGTAAAGAAAGTTTTGGTGGCTGACGCCGCGATTTATGAGCACCAGCTCGCAGAGCCGCTTGCCGCGCTCATCGTTTCACTGGCTCCGAAGTACGATGCCATTGTTGCGCCAGCGACGACGACGGGGAAAAATGTGATGCCGCGCGTCGCCGCATTGCTTGACGTCATGCAGATTTCCGACATCACGAAGGTTGTCTCACCCGATACTTTCGAACGCCCGATCTACGCTGGCAATGCGATCCAGACGGTCAAGTCGTCCGATGTAAAGAAAGTGATCACGGTCCGTACGTCGACTTTCCAGGCGGCGGGCACGGGCGGGTCGGCAAGTCTGGAAAATGTTGCGGCTGCCGCCGATCCCAATCTTTCGTCGTTCGTCGGCGAAGAATTGTCGAAATCAGACCGGCCAGAGCTGACCTCGGCAAAAATCATCATCTCCGGCGGTCGCGCAATGCAAAGCCGGGAGAACTTCACCAAGTACATCGAACCGGTGGCCGACAAGCTTGGCGCCGCCGTCGGCGCCTCTCGCGCCGCGGTCGACGCCGGCTACGCGCCAAATGACTGGCAGGTCGGTCAGACCGGTAAGGTCGTGGCGCCCGAACTCTACATCGCGGTAGGTATTTCCGGAGCGATTCAGCACCTGGCCGGTATGAAAGACTCCAAGGTGATTGTTGCTATCAACAAGGACGAGGAGGCGCCGATCTTCCAGGTTGCAGACTACGGCCTTGTAGCCGATCTCTATCAGGCACTGCCGGAGCTGTCTGCGGAACTCGATAAGGTCAAGCGTTGACTACGATTGCAAATTCTTTTTTCGTCAATGGCTTCATGCGGCAGTACGTCGTAAAAGTGCAAGGACGTATTGAAAGCTAACCGAAGCCGAAGCAAAGAGCCGGGACTTCGCATCGATCGGACAAGGACATGGTGGTTAAAATTCAGAATGTCGGAGTGATCGGCGCTGGCCAGATGGGTAACGGCATTGCCCATGTGTGCGCGCTGGCAGGGTATTCGGTTCAACTCAACGATCTGTCGGCTGATCGCATCAAGGCGGGAATGGCGGCGATCAACGGTAACATGGCCCGCCAGGTCGGCAAGAAACTGATCAGCGAAGACGATCGCAAAGCTGCGCTTGCGCGCATCAAGCCCGCTGAAAAATACGATGCGCTGTCGGATTGTGATCTGGTGATTGAAACCGCGACCGAAAAAGAAGAGGTCAAGCGCAAGATCTTTTCCGACGTATGTGCATCACTGAAACCCGACGCCATCCTCGCGACGAATACCTCTTCGATCTCGATCACGCGATTGGCGTCATCGACCGATCGTCCCGAGCGCTTCATTGGCATTCATTTCATGAATCCGGTGCCGCTGATGGAGCTGGTGGAACTGATCCGCGGCATCGCTACCGATGACGGCACCTTCGAATCGAGCAAGGCGTTTATCAGCAAGCTCGGAAAGACGATCGCGGTGTCGGAGGATTTTCCGGCATTCATCGTCAACCGCATTCTGCTGCCGATGATCAACGAGGCGATCTATACGCTCTACGAAGGCGTCGGAAACGTCGAGGCGATTGATACGGCCATGCGGCTCGGCGCGCATCATCCCATGGGGCCACTGGAACTTGCAGATTTCATTGGTCTCGATACCTGTCTGTCGGTGATGCAGGTGCTTCACGAAGGGCTGGCCGATTCAAAATACCGGCCATGCCCGCTTCTGGTAAAGTACGTTGAAGCGGGCTGGCTCGGCCGCAAGACCCAGCGCGGTTTCTACGACTATCGCGGCGAGAAGCCAGTCCCGACGCGCTGACGTCTGCAGCACCGTTATGCTGCCGACGCCTTATCGCTAAAGTCCGCCATCTGGGCAGCCAACGCTTTCTTGAACGCGGGGCGTGTTTCACAACGCAACCGATATGCTTCGAGCGTCGGCATTTGCGTGACCAGATCAATATGCCGCAGAATTCGCAGCACGGTCGTCATCAGAAGGTCCGCCACGGTGAAACGATCCTCCAGATAGTCGCGACTGTCGAGCCAATCGGAGAGCGCGGCCAGACGCGTTTGTGCGAATTTGACAGCCGCTGGCCGGCGTTTTTTTGCCCAATCCTCCTCGGCATGAAACAAGTCGATCGCCGTGAGGTTCTGAATGTGCGGTTCGATCGAATTCAGTGCCGCGAACATCCAGGCCGTTACTCGGGCGCGTGCTTTTGAGTCCGACGGCATCAGGACCTCCGAGCGATCGGCAATGTGCAGAAGGATCGCGCCGCTCTCGAACAGGACCAAATCATCCTCTTCGTATGCGGGCACTTGTCCAAATGGCTGCATTGCACGGTACCTTTCGGACTTCTGATCATCCGGGCCGATCAACCATGCTTCGTATGGCAATCCTGCCTCTTCCAGCGCCCATCGCACTCTAAGGTCGCGTACCAAGCCACGTGCAAAGTTGGAACCCAACGGAAAGCGCTAACCGTGATCATACAAGTGCTCCGTATTTTTTGGTTTGTCGACGCCGTCTCGAACTAGCTGCAACAGCCAGCCTTTGGTGGCATGGTTTCGTATTCATCGTGCCGGCGCACCCAGGCCATGGTCCATGGCAACGCGCCTTCGTCACGGCCCTTCGGCGCAAAGTCGAGAAAATTGTAGGCCCCGACGAGGATATCGAGACCGCGTGCATAGGACGAATAGGTGTGCAGTACCTCGCCGCCATCGTTTTTGGCGAACGCACTAAGTCCCGGCGCTTCTTCGCTGGGAAATTCCGTCATCGTGTAATTGTATTCGACCTTGCCGCGCGCCTTTTCCTCCGGCGTGAACGACACATGAAAGTCGCGATTGAAATCGCTGCCGAATGAAGACACCCATTTGAATTTCCAGCCCATGCGCTTCTTGTAGGCCTCAATCTCGGCGAAAGGTGCGCGTGAGACGACGACAAATGTCACATCGCGGTGCCTGAGATGGATGACAGCGCCGTCGAAATGGTCGGCGAGAAATGAGCAGCTCGGGCAGCCTTGCACCCAGCCAGGTCCAAGCATGAAGTGATAGACGATCAGCTGACTCCTGCCGCCGAACAAATCGGACAGCGTTTCCTGGCCGTTCGGTCCTTCGAAGACATAGTTTTTGTCCACCTTGACCCATGGCAATGCGCGCCGGGCTTCGCTGAGCTGGTCGCGTGCTCTGGTGAATTCCTTTTCCTTGGCTAGCAGCGCCTTGCGCGCAGCCAGCCATTCATTCGGTGAAACGATTGCGTGTTGCATGGCTTACCTCCGCATTGATGTCAGGCTTTTGCCGGCGTCATCCAGCCGACACCGGCTCCGCCGGGCTCTTTGAGAATCGCGATGCGGCCGACGCCGGGAACGTCGAAGATTGGCCGCATCAGTGTGGCGCCGGCCGATTGGGCCTTTTTCACGCGCGCGTCGACGTCGTCGACGGCGAGATAGGACATCCAGCTTTCCGGGACACCATCGAATTGCGGGCTAGTCAGAGGAAAAAGGCCGCCGACATAGTCGCCGCCCATTTTGGCGACCCAATAGGTGCCGTCGGGCATAGGCATGGGGTCAAATGTCCATCCGACCGTCGCGCCATAGAACTTTTTTGCCTTCTCGGCGTCACGAGTCATGAGTTCGTTCCAGTAGAAACGTCCGTGGGACCATTCGTGTGGCATGAACAACTCCTGTCACTATTCTGAGAGATATTTGTCGAGCTTCTCCATCGCGCTGCTCCAACCGCCCTGATGACGGTCGCGCGCGTCCGTATCGAAGAACTGCTCGTGCAGCAGCGTCATAATCGTTCCGTCACCGTCGCGTTTGAACGTCAGCGTGACCAGCGATTCGCGCTCCGGCGTCGACTTCCAACCCCAGGTGAAAACAAGTCTCTCGTTCGGAATGACTTCACGGTAAACGCCGCTGACGTCGTGTTCTTCGCCGTCCGGAGCTTTCATTACCCACCGGTAGCGGCCACCGGTACGCGGATCGCTTTCCACGTGCATTGGCTTGATTTCACCGGGACCCATCCAGCGCTTTACTTTTTCCGGATCCGTCCACGCCGCGAAGACTTTTTCCGGCGGCGCGTTGAACCGGCGCTTGATGGTGAGGCTGGGCTTGGTTGTGAGGGTGGCCATGTGTCTTCCTCCAAAAAGGCAGCAAGTTGGTCCAGTCGTTCCGTCCAGAATTTCTGGTAACGGTTGAGCCAATCGTTGGCGTCGCGCATTGGTTCCGCCCGCAGGCG
>JANWKN010000212.1 GCA_025451355.1 Pseudolabrys sp.
GGTCCGTGCTCGCCGGGTCGAACTCCAATATTCGAAATAGTTCTGGGGACCAGAAACACCGCTTTGTTACAACATTCAAAGCCCAGGTTCCTGTGCGTGTCAGCCTTTGCCCCTCGGCCATGCACGCCTCACTGCGCCTGATCTCTGCGGCCGAGCGCCTGTGTTTGCCAAGCCGGCCCTTCGTTCGAGGCCGCTTGTTCTTACTCCTTCTTCCGACCATGCGCAGGGCCCGTAGTTCCTTTGTACTTCTTTTCCGAAGATCACATAGGGAATGGCCGTGCTACTGTGATGCTGCCGAAAAGCTTGATGAATTCCCACCGCCTTATGGGATTTATTCCGTGCCGAGAACCACCTTCTTGAAGTTTAGTCCGATCTTCAAGCGAGAGCTATGCGCCGCATCGCAGCGACACAGGCGAGTTCATGTCCGCTTTTGGGTCATTAGCTGACATTTTGCGATGCGATGGTCATGTCCGCTTTGCCCTGCTTTGTGCCAATAGCGGACGTCCAACGGTCCAATAATGTCAATGTCCGGTTTGGGTCAGAAGCAGACATGTGCAGCGCAAAGGCCATGTCCGCTTTGTGCGAGTAGCGGACATTTGTGCCCTACGACGTAACTCGATATTTCTCGCCGCTAGGGTAACGGCCAGCTGGCACTCGGAACTGCCTGTATGTTCGCTTCAGCAGGTGCCATGGGCAAAAACAGCATTTTCGCTCCGAACGTAACAAGCAGAACCACGATGACAGCGATGATACGAGGTGCGCGCAACTTGGAGCCGAACGCTCCAAGCGCCTACCTTCCGTACCGACGCAAGTTCTCCGCTCTCACGGCCTTCGCCCGCGCTATCGTCTTATGAATTTCGAGGTGATCGAGCATAAGCCCCTATTAAAGTACTCGTTTGAGCCGCTAAGATGCCGTGTCCTGAGCTTGGGGACGGGCATGAGGCGGCGGGAGTTTCTTGGCCTTGTCGGCGGTGCGGTGGCTGCGTGGCCAGTGGTGGCGAGTGCGCAGCAGCGGATATCTGTTATCGGCTACCCGAATAGGCCGATCCGCTTGATCGTGCCGTTCCCGGCCGGTGGCGCCGCCGATCTAGCAGCGCGCATCGTGACGCAGGCATTATCGGAGGTACTTGGACAGCCGCTGTTCGTCGACAATCGCGGCGGCGCCGACGGCGCAATCGCCGGTAATGTGGTCAAGACCGCCGCTCCCGATGGCTACACGCTGTTACTTGCCACGACCACGGGCTTAAATGCCGCTCCTACCCTGCGCAAGGAGCCGCCCTACGATCCCATCACCGCGTTCACGCCGATTTCCATGGTTGGTAAGTTCGGCTTTTTTCTGTTCGTGCATGAGAGCCTGCCGGCTAAGACGGTGTCCGAATTTTTGAATTACGTGCGCGCGAACCCGGGAAAGGTGAACTACGCCACCGGGAACGGCACCAGCGTACTCGCCACGGCGCAGCTCGCGCTGACCGAAAAACTGGACATGCAGCAAATTCCGTACAAAGGCGACGCTCCGGCTACCGCGGACCTAATCGCCGGGCGGGTACAAGTGATGATCGGGACGCCGGGGAGCGCCATGCCACAAGTGCAGGAAGGAAGATTGCGCGTGCTTGCAACCCTGCTATCACGTCGGAGTCCGCTGGCGCCGGATTCGCCGACGACAGCCGAGATCGGCTTGAACGGGCTTACCATAACGCCATGGGCCGGCCTATTCGGTCCGGCGAATCTTCCCAAAGAAGTTGTTGATCGCGTCGCTGAGGCGATGAAGGTGATCTCCTCGCGCCAGGATGTGCGCGGATCGCTCGACAAGATCGCCTTCGAACTGCAAAGCTCGTCCCCGGAGGAGATGGCGACGCTACTCAAGGACCAGCTCGAAGTGTGGCGGCGCACCGTGCAGGAAGTCGGTATTGAACGCAATTGATCGCCCCGCGCGTATCGTGCCCTGAACTCGATGAAAGCTGTTGTGTCATCAATCTCAAGCCAAGGCGCTTGGTGTCTCCGTGCCGCCATCGCTACTCGCCCGTGCCGACGAGGTGATCGAATAGAGATGCTGTTTGCTGCGGTGCGTTGGTCGCTATTGGCACTTAACGGACATTCTAACCGAGCGTCTCAATGTCCGCTTTCGGGCGCAAAACGGAATTTATTTTCGGAACAACCGCCAACGCGAGACACGCCATGACCAGACGTCGCCACTGCGATATGATTAATCGCCTCTGGAACACGTTTGCCGCCGCGGCCCTCATCGCGGTGACATTGATAGGTGCAGATGCCTGGGCACAGACATCCAGGACGATCCGGATCGTCGTTCCATTCCCGCCGGGCGGCAGCGCCGACATTCTTGCACGCTTGCTGGGCGAGCACATTAGCAAGGCCCAGGGACCAACCGTCATTGTCGAGAACCGTCCGGGTGGTGGGGCTTCGATCGCCTACGAAGCCGTAGCACGCGCGGTACCGGACGGAAATACTCTAGTGATTAATGCAAATTCGATCGTCATCAATCCGCACCTGCGGAAAGTGAATTACGATCCTCTCACGAGCTACGAACCGATCTGCTATCTCTTAAGCTCGCCGCAGGTGATCGTCGTCAACAGCGATGCGCCCTATCGCACGCTTGCTGAATTTATTACTGATGCGCGTGCCAAGCCTGGCCAACTCACTTTCGCTACTGTGGGACCCGCGACCACGCAGCACATCGGCGTCGAGCAGTTCAAGCGCGTGGCGAACATCAATGTTATCTATGTGCCTTATCCCGGCGGTGCTCCGGCAATGACCGCTCTGCTCGGCGGGCACGTAAATGCGGTGCTGGCGAACTATTCGGAAGTCCAGGAGCAATTGCAGGCAGGCAAAGTGCGTGCGCTGGCCTCCACATCGCAAACGCGGATCGCTCCGCTGCCCGACGTGCCCTCGGTCGCGGAGTTAGGCTACAAGAATTACAATGTCGAGGTCTGGTTCGGCGTGTTGGCACCGGCGAAGACGCCGAAAGACACCGTCGCACAGCTCGCCAACTGGTTCAGTGCCGCGATCAACGCGCCGGAGGTCACACCGAGGCTCCTCAAGCTCGGTCTTTATCCGGTTGGCACTTGCCTCGACGACTTCGCCGCACACATCCGTAGCAAATACGACGAATACGGTCGCATTATCCGCGAGGCAAACATTAAAGGCGAATAGTGTCCGATAAAAGCGGGAGGGCGGCTGTCGAACCATGAAGTCACAAGTCAACCGTCAAGTCCGCCTGAAATCGCGGCCGACTGGTATTCCGCAATCAGATCACTTCGAGATTGTTGCGACGCCGCTATTGGACCTCGCCGATAAGCAGTTCCTAATTCGCAATGAATTTCTTTCGGTCGAACCGGCGATGCGTGGGTGGGTGTCTGCTATCGCCAATTATTCCACACCGGTCGGCATCGGCGAGGTGATGCGAGCATTCGCGGCAGGCACGGTCGTCGCGTCACGTCATCCGAACTACCGAGAAGGCGACACGGTAATGGGTATGCTTGGTTGGCAAGAATACGCGATTTCCGATGGGAGCACGATCACACGCAAAGTGAAGGAAAACGACTTGCCGCTTTCGCTGTCGCTCGGGGTTCTTGGATTGAACGGTGTCACCGCTTATTTCGGTTTGCTCGACGTCGGCCAGCCGCGGCCGGGGGAACGGTGGTTGTGTCGACCGCGCGGGGGCGGTGGGTTCCGCAGTGGGGCAGATTGCCAAGCTGATGGGGTGCCGAACTGTCGGCCTGACCGGGGGTCCGATCAAAAGCAAACTATGCCGCGAAGAATTCGGGTACGACGAAGTGATTGACTATAAGGCTGGCGCACTTGGTGATCCGCTCGTCCGAGCGTGTCCGCATTGTATTGACGTATATTTCGACAACACCGCTGGGGCGATTAGCGATGCTGTGTTACCGCAGCTTTCCGTCGGAGCGCGCGTCGTGATCTGCGATACCGCTTCGGTAGCGAGTTGGGATCCACCTCCGACCGGACCGAGGGTAGAGCGGCACCTGCTCGTCAAGCGGGCGCGAATGTCGGGTCTTCTCGTACTCGATTATCAGTATCGCTATGAAGAGGCCGTCGCGCGACTGGCCGGATGGATCTGCGAGGGCCGACTGCGTTATCGCGAAGACATCGTTGACGGGATCGAGCGCTGCCTAGGCGCAATTGCCGAACTTTACCGTGGAGAAAACCTCGGCAAGCGGCTTATCCATCTTCGCTATCATTGAGTTAGCCAGCCAACAGCGCGAGCGACTATATGTCTGCTTCTGGCACTTAGCGGACATTTGTTTTTGCATCGCACATGTCCGCTATAGGGGGTAAAGCGGACATGACGGTGGGCATTGCAAATGTCTGCTTTTGACCCAAAGCGGACATTTGAGGTGCAGTCAATGAACGTCAGATACGGTGTCATTCGATCGTGCGATCACTTGACCTTGAAGTACGAGCGTGTGGCAAAAATAATGAAGATCGCAACAATCAACGCTGCGATTAAGACAATTGTGCGCTGCTCTGCGCTTGCGCCGGTCAATCGGAGCGCCATTGCGACCAGCACGCCAGGAAAGATATGAGCGGGTGCCCAAACAAGTGCTGACAAGATATTCGCGGCATAAAACTGTCGCGGCGACATACCGAGGATGCCAGCTATTAACGGCACAAAGGCACGAACGACGGCCGTGAAGCGCGCGAGAAAGACGCTTGCCGCACCGTATTGGGCTACAAATATTTCACTCCGGGCAATGAATTGCGGATACTGATTTAGCGGCCAGGATTTCAGAATCTCCCGATGATATCGCTGGCCTAACCAGAACGATAATCCGTCTCCAATAATCGCCCCTGTAGTTGCCGCAACTAGAAGGACCCACGGGTTCGCATTAGCGCCTGTCGCTAGAGCACTGATGCCGATGATGAGCGTTGAGCCGGGAACAATGGTTCCTACCACAGGGATGGCTTCCGACAATGCCAGCAGAAAAATCGCAATATGGGTGTACTGCGAATGCGCGTGAACGAAGTCGATCAGTGCGGAAAAATATGATGTCATGCACCGATCCTAAGCCGGGCACGTTTTCCCAAAGCCTGCGAGCGTCGCCGTCCGTCCCTTGGGCCACCCGCGATGGGAAAAGCCCCGCCGAAGCGGGGCTTTCAAGTCACTGAGCCTGCTTTGGGGCCTGGCCAGTGGTTGTTGGCTTGATCGGCTCACCAGCTTTAGTCGCCTTCGCATGCGTCTTCGCATTGGCGTGCTGGGCTATGCAGTTGTTGACGAAGTTACGCCGCTTCAAGAAGTGGATCGCGGAGTATTTCTTGGCCGCTTGAGCTTTGCACGAAGTCTGGACGTCCGCAGACACCTTTTGCTTGTTGCCAGCAGCTTCGGCTGACACGGCGAAAGACATAACGAGAGCTGCTGCCGTCGCCGATATAAGTAGCTTCTTCATGTTCATCTCTCCATCAGCCCCGGCAAAGAAACGCTAAAAGGCGCGTCTCCGTTCCGAATATTTTCCTGTCAGTTTGTTCAGAAATAATAAGATCTGCTCCTGGCGTTCGAATTTGTCGGAGGTTCGCTATTGGCACTTAGCGGACATCACCCTCACTGCATGAAATGTCCGCTCTGGGGGTAAAGGAGACATGACGCAGATGCCGCAGAATGTCCGCTAATGACCCAAAGCGGACATATTTGTTTTAAGTCCATTCGGGTGAATGAAACTGAGACGCGACCGACGTTGGTAACGTCGGCCGCGTCCCGTAGAGAGTCAAAAGATATGACTAGCTATTTCTCTACACAGACGGTTTTGATCTGCTTCTCGGCGTCGGCTTGGGTCTTAAAGGCCGCCGGACCAATCTGGATCCAGGTCGTTTCGGTCGGGCGCGTTTCAACGACTTTGCACTTCTTCGTCGCTTTCTCCTGAACAATGTAATAGTCGGCGCTGGCCGTAGACATCAGAAGTCCCACTGCCGCAGTCGCAAAAGCGAGTTTCTTCAGCATGAGTTTTCCTCCTCTGGTGGACCCTGGATAAATCGATACGTCGGGTTATGTTCCAAAATGCATGGAGGATGTTTCGAGTCTTAGATAAACAAAGGAACTCGAAGTGCATTGCCTTTTAATCGCCGGGCAACCATTGAACATCACTAAGCCGTTCGCTGGCGTTTGAATGAGGCGGCGAAGCGACGAGCCCGACCCTGAACTTTTGTTCAGTTGCGCTGTTATCGCTCCATGAGCGAAAGACAAACAGCGCGGATTTTTGGTTGGTCTTTGGGCTGTTTATTTTTTGCTCTAATGGCGCTCAATGCAGTAGCCCGCTAGCGGTGGTGGTCGGACATGGCGGCGCCGAAGTGACACTTCCACTCCGACTAAGCCTCAGAAAAAATGGAACGTCGCATCTGCCCGTTCGTTCACTAACGGTGGGTAATCGCCGA
>JANWKN010000213.1 GCA_025451355.1 Pseudolabrys sp.
GAGCAGGTAGGCATCAGGACCGTATTGGCTCGTTGGCCGTTCGTTGGCGCCGCGGTAACTGCGCATATCAAGCAGAAACAGGTCGAGCAACGGACCGTAGGAGATTTTTCGATAGATGCGGCCCGGTTCTGATGGGCTGAATCGCAACGGCATGAATTCATGAAACGCGCGGCATCCACGCGCGGCGAGAAGCAGTGCGCTATTCGTGTCATAGCCGCGACGTTCGAATGCTTCGCCCGGCCACCAGTGAGCAAAAATGGGGACCTCGGCGTTGAAATCCCGCAAATTCGCGTCAAGCAGGTTGTATTTATAGTTGCCGCGATAGTCGTCGAGGCTCGTTGCGACCTTGCTCTTTTCCTCGGTCACGACATTTCGCCACGTCTCGCCGCTCGGCAGCTTTTGTTGTGCGGGCACAGTACAGTCCGCGTAAATGCTGTCGCCGCAATGGACAAAGAAGTCCGGCCGATTGTGCAGCATCGTTCGGTATGTGCGCATTCCACCGCGCGACGTATCGATACCCCAGCCCTGACCCGCAGTGTCGCCAGACCATACGAATGAAATAGAACGTCGATCGATCGAAGCCGTGCGAAAACGCCCGACGACCGGCTCGCTGACAGCTTGTGGCGACCACAAATCCTGGAACCGCAGCCGGTAGAAAATGTCCTGCCCGGGTGGCAGATCCTCAACCAATACTTTGGCGGTAAAATCCGTTTCAGGTAGGGCATCTGCGAATGACGCGTGATAGGTCTCTTTGAAGGTGTCGGTCGTGGCCGCCTCGATAAACATGCGCGCGGGCCGGTCTGCGCGCGCCCATACCATTCCGGAGTCGAGGGACACGTCGCCCGATTGCACACCGTGCGTGACGAGCGGTCGCTGCGGTGAAAGACTGAAAGCCGGTGATGTAATGGCTGCCGCGCTCGCCGAGGCAAGAGTCGTCAGGAACCGGCGGCGCGTTGTCGCGCTGCCGGTGCGCAAGCGCCCGGTCCTCCGAATCACTACAGAGGGTGGACGCGTTTTCTGACAGCGGGAAAAAGATAAGACGACGGGTTTATGACTCGGTGCGATCAAGCACCCGCCGGATGGCTCCAAGGGCCGATGCGGACGCCTCGTGGCAATGCTTTTTGCAGCATCATCATCTCCGCGATGGTCTCGCTGGTGACCAGCCCCACCAGCCTACCGCTCGAGTCGGTGACGCTGACCGCGGGCGCGGATTTCTTCTGCAGGAGTTTGAATGCCTGCTCCAACGTGGAACGATGGCTGATGGTGGGCACGTCCGCGATCATCGCGTCGCCGACGCGCGCATCCGGATCTCGCGATTTGATGGCACGAATGAGGTCAGCGCGCCCGAGGACGCCGACCGGCTTCCCGCTGGCGTCAACGACGGGAAACTCGCCCTGGCTCGTCTGCAACAGTGTTTGCACCGCGTCGTCAATTTGCGCATCGGGTGACAATGTCACGAACTGCGTCATCATGGCGTAACTCACGGGAACGCCGCGCGAGGCCGCGCGAAGCGCGACCATGTGCGCTTCCGAAGAAGCCGCGAGATAGACGAAGATTGCGATAAAGATTAGGATGGGATTGAACAGCAAGCCGATGAAGCCGAGTGCGAACGCGACAAATTGTCCGATCCCGGCTGCGATCTCAGTTGCTCGCACATAACCGAGACGGGTTGCCAGCAGCGCCCGCAGAACACGCCCGCCATCCATGGGGAACGCCGGTATCATATTGAACAGCGCGAGAAACAAATTTACCGCTGCAAGGCGATCGACCAGCGGGATCTTCAGATTGTCGACGGCTGCCGCAGCGCTCGGCTGCAACTGCGCATCGAACAAAACCATCAGGGCGGCCATGATCACGATGTTGACCATCGGGCCGGCGATGGCGATGAGAAATTCCTCCCACGGCTCTTCGGGAATGCGCTCGAGCTGTGCCACCCCGCCTATCGGCAGCAACGTCACGTAGGGCGTCGGCACATCGAAGGCTCGGGCCGTGAGGATGTGGCCGAACTCATGCAGCAGCACGCATAGAAACAGCAGAACCATGAAAACGAGGCTGTCCCAGGCGGTCGCGGCACCACCGGAAGCGTAGCTCGCGGCGAAAATCCAGGCGAGAAACAGCAGGAAGGTGAGGTGTACGCGGACGACCGTGCCGGCCACCTTGCCGATATTCAATGACCAAGACATGGCTGCCTCGTATGGCCGGGACCGACCCGGAAAAGGTAGTATCGGTATGGACCCTTTGCGAGGTCCGCGCGTTCGCAGCGGTGAGGGTCAAATCATGGCGCAAAAACTGACCGGTGAAGCCCGAAAATCCGCACTTGCGCGGCTCAATGGCTGGTCCGAAGTGGCCGGGCGGGACGCCATCGCCAAAAAATTCTTGTTCAAGGATTTCAACAAAGCCTTTGGTTTTATGCCACGCGCGGCGCTCATCGCGGAAAAAATGGACCATCATCCGGAATGGTTCAATGCCTACAAGACCGTCGAAGTGACGCTCTCGACCCACGACGCCGGGGGTTTGACCGAACTGGACGTGAAACTTGCCGAGGCGATGGATAAAGTAGCGGCCGGGTAGGCTCCCGGAGAAGGAACCCAACAGCCTCCTTGCAGAGGCCCTGATCGCTCACCACATTGCCGCGATGACATACGGCCAGTCCGCATTCGGACCAGACAAGGAAGAAGAAAGCGCATTTCGTGACCAGTTCTGGCGCAAGGCGCGTCGTGTTGCCGCATCGGTTCCTTTCGCCGAGGACTTGTTGACCGCCTACTACTGCGCGTTTGATCGCGCCACGCCGTTGCCCGTGAAAGCGTCGCTCGTCGGCGCGCTTGCGTACTTCATAATGCCGATTGATGCGATTCCTGATGTGATACCGCTTCTCGGATTCACCGACGATGCCGCGATGCTCGCTGCGGCCATCCAGTTGATGGCAACCCACATTCGTCCCGAACATCGCGTGGCTGCCAAAGACAAGCTCGCGGAAATATCCAAATAGCTGTGACTGCTGTACGGCTGCTACGAGTCTAAGGCCTCAAGAGAACCTTACCCATCACTTGCCGTGCGGCAATAGCCTTGAGTGCCTCCTTCGCCCGCGCCAGCGGGTAAACCGCGTGCACGTGCGACGACAATTTTCCTTCCATGCACCAGGCCAACAATTGTTCCGTGTTGGCGCGGTGGCCTGCGGGGTCGCGCTCGATGAATGAGCCCCAGAAGACACCGAGCACATCGCAGCCTTTCAACAGTACGAGATTGAGCGGTACCTTCGGAATGTCGCCCGCGGCAAAACCGACGACCAGAAAACGCCCGTGCCAAGCGATCGAGCGAAGTGCGGGCTCTGTATAGGGGCCGCCAACCGGATCGTAGATCACGTCGACCCCGCGCCCGTCGGTCACACGACGCAAGGCCTCCTTGAGATCGTCGCTGCTGTAGTTGATGCCAACATCCGCGCCGTGCTTGCGAGCAAAAGCGAGCTTATCGTCCGACGACGCGCAGGCGATGACACGTGCTCCCATGATCTTGCCGAGTTCCACGGCAGCAAGACCTACGCCGCCGGCTGCCCCCAACACCGCCAGCGACTCGTCCTTTTTGAGCGCCGCACGATCCTTGAGGGCATGAAAGGTGGTGCCGTAAGTGATGCAGATGCCGGCGGCACGGTCGAAATCAAGCGTGTCCGGAATCTTGGTAAGTTTGTCAGTGCTCAGCGCCACACGTTCGCGCGCCGCGCCGTAAGTCATGTAGCCGAGCACCCGGTCGCCGACTTTGAACGACGTGACGCCCGAGCCGAGGCCCACGATCTCGCCGGCGAATTCGGCGGCCGGAGAAAAAGGTGGCTCTGGCTTGAACTGGTATTTGCCGGCGATGATAAGCGTGTCGAAAAAGTTCAGCGCCGCTGCGTGAATTTTCACGATCGCCTCGCCGGGGCGGGCCTGAGGCTCGGCGATATCGGCGAGTTCGAGATCATCAGGCTTCCCGTAGCGGGTGCAGAGCAAGGCTTTCATGGCGGTCCGGGTCGTTCGTGCAGAGGGGCTTCTATCATGCCTGCTGCCTCTTTCAGCGGTGGGTTATCGCCTTCACATTGCCGACATTCGCCCCTAATGGGGCTAATATCCACCCGATTCCCGACGCATCACCGGTAGGGCCCGATGAACACCGCTGCATTATTCCGCATTTGTGTTGGTCTGTTAGCCGTGGGCGCTGTCAGCGACTCCGCCAACGCGCAACAGCAACAGAAGAATAGCGCTCCAGCACAACAAAAGAACAGCGCTCCCGCGCCTGCACAGAAGAACTCTGCCCCCGCAACCGCGCAAAAAAAATCACCGAGTCCCACCGATCAGGCGGTACTGCTCGGCCAATTTGGCGAGTGGGGCGCATACAGGGCAACTCCCGGCGGAAAGAAAATTTGCTTCGCGCTATCCAAGCCGACTGCGGCAACGAGCGAGCCTTCCAGCCGCACCCGCGACGCCGTTTATGCCTTCGTCTCAACACGGCCGTCAGAGAAGGTGAGGAATGAGGTATCGGTGATTGTTGGTTATCCGCAGAAAGCAGGTCACGATGCCACCGCGGCCATCGGCTCCTCGACTTACCCAATGTACACGCAGAATGATGGGGCGTGGGTGAAGAATGCAGCCGAAGAAACGCAGATGGTGGAAACCATGCGCCGCGGTTCCGATCTCGTCGTCAAGAGCGAATCCGCGCGCGGCACCAAGACCACGGATACCTATTCGCTCAAGGGGATCGCGCAGGCGCTCGACAGGGTTGCCGAGGAGTGCAAGTGAATATAAGGGTCGCCGATGCACGGGCGTCATCTGTGGCGAAACCCAGTGATTCCGATTAGATAGGCTGCATCTTGGATCGGATCGCAGCCGGTGTGACCTTGCCATTGCAATACATGGACGTCATCGAGAAAACGCCGCTCGAGCGCTACGTTGCGCCCGAGAAGCCGTCATTGGTTGGATATACGAGGACGCAGCTATCCGATGCGCTTGGCTCAGTCGCCGTACCGGAAACACAGAGTAAGATGCGCGTTCAGCAGCTTTGGCACTGGATATATTTCCGCGGGCTCACGTCATTCGACGAGATGACCAGCGTATCGAAGGATCTACGCAGTGCGCTC
>JANWKN010000214.1 GCA_025451355.1 Pseudolabrys sp.
ACCGCGCGGTCCTAACCACCGACGTTTTGGATGGCTTCCCATTTTTGGAATGCAGCTTCAACCGCCAGAAGATACTCATGTTCGGTATATTTGGGATGCTTCTTGACGGCAGCGCGAGCCCTAGCGAGCCGACCACGGCGTGCCGGGCCAACGGAATTCTCCGCCAGAACCTCGGTCAGCGCTTCGGTGAACTCTTGATAAAGGTCTGCAACGTCCCGGCCACTAGTCATGTCTTCATTGCCTGAGGCTAAAGACAGGCCATTATACCAACTTTGACAAATAGCTTAAAACTAAACGGCCGTGAGCGCGTGCAAATCACCGTTGAATCTCGCGCGTCCGGCTTGCATTAGGCACGAGCTGAATGCGGAACGCGATAGGCGTGTCAGAGCGTGCACCTTTTACCCGTGGCTTAATTCGCTCAATTGCTTTGCCATTGATGATCTCAATGGTGCCCCATCGGATAATTTCGTTCGCCGCATTGCAAACGCAGAGTAGGAAGTTTTCACAGCCGCTAGCAGCGTTGCAAACCGAACTTATACCGACTAGTCGGTATAATATTCGTTTGATGAGGAAACGACAACCCTGAACCTGATCTTTCTGCGCCCTGAGGTCGGGTTGAAGGCGTACTGATCGAGTGTGAGCTTGGCGTTCTCGCCGAGCGTCACCCGCGTGTTGTCTTTGAAGGTGACCTCCAGCCGCCCCGCTGTCCCGGTCGATACCGTCTCGTTGAGAATGACGGACGTGTTGATGCTGAGTGCCCGTGTGTCGCCGCCGCGCGTTGCGTTCGCCTCTCCCAGTATGCGGCTGACCGTTCCGATCGCCTCCTGCGCCGCGACCCGATCACCGGCGAAGATCGAGACAATTGTCACTGCAATGATGATCAGCCGATTCATGTGCATGCCCCGCCGCTCTAGTGGTGTCGCTCCTAGGCCAACAAACTTGGTTAGCTTTCTCGCTCGGCAAGCGCACCTTTGCGATTGGATTTTTCCCTGAGACGGAGCGGATTTTACGTGGAGTGTTCGCTCAATCTCGCCCGCGCAACCCCGCGACGACGAAATCAATCATCTGGTCGAGCGTGGGACCGGGCTTGCTGGCGGATTCCGCGATAAACAGGGGATGGAAAAAGCGGATCATCGCTGCACAGGTGCACATTGCGGCAATTCCGACATCACGCGTGTGGAATTCGCCAGAGGCAACGCCTGATGCGATCACCGACGCGATGGTCCCCGTGATGAATTCAATATGGGCCTTGCAGACATCCCAGTTTTCTTCCATCGCGCAGGCGACCATGTCATGCATCTTTGAATCGGCGACATAACGCGCCGAATTCATCTGATGCACGGTCGTCAACAGCTTGCGCAGGCGGGCGGCGGCGCTTCCCTTGTTCGCGGCGATCGCCTGCGCCGCTTGCTCGACCTCGCTCATCAGCCGCCGCGCCACGCCGGTGTTGATCGACTTTTTTGAATCGAAAAAGCGGTAAACATTGGCCGGGCTCATTTGCAGAACCTTGGCAATGTCGGCCACCGTCGTCTTCTGGTAGCCGATCTCGCGAAACAGGCGCTCCGCGGTGACGAGGATTTTTTCGCGCACATCCGGTTCGATGCGGTCGGCCACGTAGTTCATTTAACAGCCCAGCCTTTCGCTCATTTGGCGGCGGTCGCAAGTGAGACCGCGCCGGACCGACCCATGCGGTCCAATGCATCCATCACTTCATCCTCGGCCCCGCCACGTTCACCGAGCCGCTTACGATACCACAACGCGTAGAGGCTGGGCAGGAACAGCAGGGTCAAAAACGTTGCTACGAACAGGCCGCCCATGATGGTGATAGCCATGGGTCCCCAGAAGGCCGAACGTGACAACGGAATCATCGCGAGAATTGCAGCCAATGCCGTCAGGATGACGGGCCGCGCCCGTCTGACAGTCGCTTCAACGATCGCTTCGCCACGCGTCAGCCCCTGGTTCACATCCGATTCGATCTGATCGACCAGGATGACGGCGTTGCGCATGATCATGCCGGCCAGGGCGATCAGCCCCAGCAGTGCGACAAAGCCAAAAGGTTGACTCGTGAGATTCAGTCCCAACGAGGCTCCGATGATGCCGAGTGGCGCCGTCAGGAAGACCAGAACGAGCCGCGAAATGCTCTGAAGCTGGATCATCAGCAGCGTCAACATGACCCCGACCATGACGGGAAACAGAACGAAGATCGAAGCATTGCCCTTCTGCGATTCTTCGATCGCTCCGCCGATCTCGATTCGGTAGCCCGGGTCGAGACGGTCGCGGATCGGCTTTAACATCGGCCAGATGGCGTTGGTCACGTCCGGGGGCTGAACACCGTCAACGACATCGGCACGCACTGTCATCGCCATATCACGGTTGATGCGCCACAGGATCGGCTCCTCATGGGTGTATTCGACCTTGGCGATCTGCGTCAGGGGAACGACGATGCTATTGCGCGAATAGAGTGACAAATCTCCAATGTGGGCGAGATCGAGTCTCTCCCCCGGGACCGCGCGCGCAACGACCTCGACCTTTTCGATGCCGTCACGCACGGTGGTGATGGGCACGCCCGTAAGCAGCATGCTCAACGACTTGGAGATGTCCTGAGGCGTCATTCCCAGTGCCCGAACGCGGTCCTGATCAACGACAAGCTTCAGGGACGGGGTCTGTTCGTTCCAGTCGAGATGTGGGTCGATCACCTGGTTGTTCGAACGCATCACCTCACGGACCTCGTAGGCGATGTCTCGCACCTTTTTCGTGTCAGGTCCGATGACGCGGAACTGCACGGGGAAGCCGACGGGCGGTCCAAAATTGAACCGGTCAACGCGCACACGCGCTTCCGAAAGGGTGCCGTCCGCAACTGCCTTCTCGATCCGCGCCTTGATTCGCTCGCGCGCCTCGACATCCTTCGACACGATCACGATCTCGGCGAAGGACTCATTCGGCAGCTGTGGATTCAGGCCGAGCCAGAAGCGCGGTGAGCCCTGGCCGACGTAAGCCGTATAAGTCGAAATGTCCTCGTCGCCTTTGAGCAGCCATTCGGCGCGTTTGACCGAGTCAAGCGTTGTGCCGAACGCGGTGCCGGCGGGCAGACGCAGTTGGAAGAACAGTTCGGGCCGTTCCGACAGAGGAAAGAATTGCTGCTGCACATGACCGAAACCGACAATCGACAGCACAAACACGCCAACCGTTGCGAGCACGACGGTGATACGCCGGCTGACGCACCATTCGATGACGCGGCGCAGCGCCCGGTAGATACGGGTCTCATAGATCGCGTGCGGGTCGTGCCGGTGACCGAGTCGCTTCAGACCGGGCAGCAATTTGACGCCGAGATACGGGGTGAAGATGACTGCCACCAGCCATGACGCCACCAGCGAAATGGCGACCACCCAGAAAATGCCTCCGGCGTATTCGCCGACCGAGGAGTTGGCAAAACCGATCGGCAGAAAGCCGGCCGCTGTCACCAGTGTTCCTGTCAGCATCGGGAAAGCGGTTGATTCCCAGGCGAAAGATGCGGCCCGGACCCGGTCCCAGCCCTGTTCAATTTTAACGACCATCATCTCCACAGCAATGATGGCGTCATCGACCAGGAGGCCGAGCGCGATGATCAGTGCACCAAGCGTGATCCGGTGAAGGTCCAGACCCATGGCGTTCATAACGACGAAGACAATGGCCAGAACAAGAGGCACCGACAGCGCGACGACGATGCCAGTGCGCCAGCCAAGGGCGAGGAAACTGACGAACAGCACAATCGCCAGCGCTTCGATGAAGGAATGCACGAACTCTCCGACTGCGTGCTCGACGACAGCCGGCTGATCGGCGATCTGCTCGAGATCGAATCCGCGTGGTACTGCCGCCATGAAGTCTGCGGTGGCACTGCTAGCGGCCGGTCCCATTTCAAGAATATTGGCGCCCTTCGCCATCACGACGCCGATGCCGATGGTCGGTTTGTCCTTCTGCCGCACCACAAAATCCGGCGGATCGGCAAAGCCGTGTGTCACCGTTGCGATATCGCCCAGCCGGAAGACGCGTCCATTGGCTTCAACGGGCGTCTCCGCGACGGCCTTGGCACCGTCGAGGGCTCCGGTCACACGCAGCGGCACACGCTGTGCCGAAGCTTCCACGATGCCAGCCGGAACGACCGCGTTCTGCCTAGCAAGGGATTGGAATATCTGGTCAGTCGTCACGCCAAGCGTGGCGAGCTTGGCGTGCGAAAACTCGACGTAGATCTTCTCCGCTTGCGTACCGTAGAGATTGACCTTGGTGACGTCCTTCACCTTCAGCAGGCGCTGCCGCAACGCTTCAGCGACTTTTTTCATCTGCGCATAGTCGGCGCCATCGGCGGTGAGCATGTAGAGAATCGAGTCAACGTCGCCGTACTCGTCATTGACAGAAGGACCGATGAGCCCAGCGGGCAGGTCGTCCTTGATGTCGGCGATCTTCTTGCGCAACTGGTAGAACAACTGCGGCACATCACGCGCAGGCGTATTGTCCTTGAAGGCAACCTGCATCGCGGTAAAGGCCGGCTTGGTGTAAGTCGTCACCTTGTCGAAATATGGCAGCTCCTGCAGCTTCTTCTCGATCGGATCGGCGACTTGCGCTTGCATGTCGGCGGCAGTTGCCCCCGACCACATGGCGGTCACGACCACCACCTTGATGGTAAAGGAAGGATCTTCGGCGCGACCGAGGCTGCGATAGGAGACTAGCCCAGCCAGTCCGAACATGACGATCAGGAACAGCATCAAGGCCGGATGTTTGACCGCCCACGCTGAAAGATTGAAGCGATGCATGGCTTTTTTCCTCTAGCGATCCGACTGCATTTCGTGGCCCGCGCTCAGAACGAGAGCGACGAAACGATCTTCACTTTTTGCGCCGGGTCGAGTTTTTGTACGCCGAGCGCGACGACGCTTGCGCCTTCGTCCACGCCGCCGCTGATGAGGACATCACTGCTTTCATAAGACTTGACGGAGACAGGCTTTAGCGTGATCGAACCGGTGTTTCCGTCGACGACGAAAACCGAAGGCCCGTTTCCCTGATTGAACAGTGCGGAGAGTGGAAGACGTGCCACCCGTTCACTCGCGGGATCAGACAGGGTTAGCGTTGCGGTCATTCCGAGTTGCACGGCGTCGCCGGCTCCCGGCATGGAAAACTTTGCGAGGTAGGTCCGTGTCACTGGATCCGCCGAGGGTGCGAGTTCGCGAAGCTTCGCAACATAGTTTCTGCCCGGCTCGGACCAGATCGAGACTTGCGCCCCACCTGACTTCGCACGCGCCAACAGCGTTTCAGGGATCGCAACGACGACCTCCTTCTCGGCAAGACGGGCTACGCGGATCGCGGTTTGTCCCGCGCTCACGACCTGGCCCGGTTCAATCAGGGTTGCCGTCACGACGCCTGGAGCGTCGGCCTCTAGCCGCGCGTATGAGAGACTGTTTTTCGTAAGCTCGACCGATCGCTCCGCGCGGTTGAGTCGGGCGCGCGCTTCATCGGCGGTGGCTTTAGCCTGGTCGAGTTGCGCGTCTGTCGACCAGCCTTTTTGCCGCAGCTCTTTGGCGCGCGTTTCTGCGGCGGTTGCCTGCGCCATGACGCCATTCGCCGCCGAGAGCTCTGCGGCGGCCTGCTCGGCCTGCAGTGAAAGATCGACTTCATCGAGTAGCGCGAGCGGTTGGCCAGCTTCGACCAGCGTGCCGACTTCGGCCAGGCGTTTCGCAACCTTGCCGGCGACCCGGAAGCCCAGATCGCTCTCGATCCGTGGCCGGATCGTTCCGACGAAGCCGCGCTCGCTGATTTGCGACTCATAATGAGCGTTTGTGACGAGGACCGGCCGCGCGGGGACAGTCGGTTGGGCCGACATCGGATCACAGGCAGCAACGGCCAGCGCCGGTAAAACAGCCAAAACATTGAAAAGCCTGGGGAAAACTGACTGGTCGGACATGGCGAAACCTCCACACCAACCATGTTATGTAATTAGTGATAAAAGTCAACATTCATCACTAGACATTATTTAGTATAATTAGGAAGCCCGGGCGGTGCTCGGCGGCCTATTCAAGTTGCGAGGACTGACGAGCCAGCGCTTAAGATGCGAAACAGCCGGGCCGGTGGGGTACGCCGCTAGTTGGTCAAGCCGGCCTTCTGCAGACCCAGAAGAAAGCGCGAGCGATCCGATGGGTTGGCGAACACGGTGTTCTTGGTAACGTGATCGCTTGATAGGTCGGGCTGGAGGGTGAGCGTGTGCGCGAGCGATTCTCGCGCCTCGTCCAATCTTCCGAGCAATCCCAACGACACAGTCATGAGCCGCCACGCACCGGCATGATGCGGGTACAGCGCCGCAACAGAACGGCACATCGCTATCGTCTCTTCGTACCGCTCGAGCGCAAACAAGGCCATGTATCGCGCAACCGGTG
>JANWKN010000215.1 GCA_025451355.1 Pseudolabrys sp.
GCCCCTATCCTGCGGCGCGTATTAATTCGATCGATAGGCGCGCCGCCCTCGCCATGCCCGGCGTACGCTATGTGCTGGACGGGCGTGAACTCGCCGCGGCCACATTGCCGCTGATGACAGGGCTCGATACGCCGCACGTGCCGCGTCGACCGTTGGCAGTCGACACCGCACGATATTCCGGCGAATGGGTTGTCGCCGTGGTGGCTGACACTCGCGCGCTGGCCGAGGACGCGGCCGAGGCAATCGATATCCGCTACGAACCCCTGCCGTTCGTGCTCGACGCCGAGCAAGCGATCAAACCGGGCGCCGTGCTGGTACATGAGGCGCACGGCTCCAACGTCCTGCTCGACAGGACCTTCGTCTGGGGTGAGGTCGAGAAGGATTTTGTCGCAAGTCCCCACCATCTCTCACTGCGAGTAAAATGGGCACGATCATCGACTGTGCCGATCGAGACTTTCGGCGTGGTCGCGAGCTGGGATTCCTGGCGCGACATACTCGACGTTTATGCCTCGATCCAGATGCCGAAATACCCCGACCAGATCGCCATGGCACTGCGGCTCCCGGCCTCTGCCGTTCGCGTGCACTACGACGTCGACGTCGGCGGCAGTTACGGCGTCAAACGCGGCATCAAGCATTCGGTCTTAGTCGCCTATCTCACCCGCCGCTTGGGATTTCCTGTGCGACTGGTAGAGGACCGGCTCGAAAACATGCGCGGCGGAGACGCCCACGGGCCGGAGCGGTTATTTGATGTGGACGCCGCTTTCGACGACAGCGGTATCGTCCGTTCGATGAAGATGCGCGCGCTGGAGAATGTCGGCGCCTATGCCGGGCGTTCGCCATTCCAGCTCGGAAAGCCAATCGGCGCCATCGTGGGTCCGTACAAAATCAAGAGCGTGCAGTATCGCGCGATTGCCGCAGTCACCAACAAGACCGTGCAGGATGCGGTGCGTGGCTTCGGCCAGGCGCCGACCAATCTGGCGCTCGAGCGGATGATGGACGAGGTCGGAAATGCGCTCGGCCTCGATCCCCTGGAGCTGCGGCGACGCAACATGATCCAACATGAGGAATTTCCCTACACGATCCCGAGCGGAACCACCTATGACAGCGGCGATTATCACGCGGTCGTCGACAAGGTGGTGGCCCACACCAGCTACAATGAAATCAAAGCCGAGCGCGATCGGTTGCGCGCCGAGGGCAAACTCGCCGGCATCGGCATTGCCGCCTGCCTGGAGCCGAGCGGGGGCAATGCCTCGTTTGAACCCCTGTTAAACCCAAAGAACGCCACCACGACCTGGATGGACTCTTGCCGGATCGATGTCGATCTCACGGCCGCGATCACTGCGACCATGCACACCTCCTCGGCCGGACAGGGCCATGAGACGCTGGTTGCAACAGTGATTGGGGAAGTTGTGGGACGAGACCCCGACAGCATTCGTGTCGTGCGCGCGAATTCCCTCAATTCTTTGCCAAGCAACAGTCCGGTTGGCAGCCGCATGGCGATAATGCTTGGGGGTGCTGCTTTTCACGCGGCCCACAAGCTCAAGACCAAGCTCGCGGCCATAGGCGCGCACGACCTCGGCATCCCGGCCGACCGCGCAGTCTACGAGCAGGGCAACGTTTATGATCGCGCGGCTCCCGACAAGCGGCGTACCTGGGAAGAACTCGTCGCTATCGCTCACCGCAATTTCCACCGGCTGCCGGAAGGCTTCGAGCCCGGCCTAGCGGTTGCCCATGTCTATCAGGTGCCGACCGGCGGCACGCTTCCGACGGCGGACGGGCGTGTGCAGATGTATCCCTGCTTCTCGTTCGAATTTCACCTGCTTCTGCTTTCAATCGATCCCGACCTCGGGACACCGAGGATCCTGCGCTACCGGCTCGGCCACGACTGCGGCACGGTGATCAATCCAAAGATCGTGCGCGGCATGACTATGGGCGGCATCGCGCACGGTATCGGGGCCGCGCTATTCGAGGAATTTGCCTACAATGAGGACGGACAACTCATCGCCCAGACCTTCATGGATTATCTGCTGCCGTCCTCGCACGAGATGCCGGCGGTAGAGATCATCCATCACGAAACACTATCGCCGCACACCGTGCTCGGTCAGAAGGGCTCTGGCGAATCCGGTTATCTCGGGGCGCCGGCGGCAGTCGCGAACGCCATCAACGACGCAATCAGGCCGCTCGGCATTTCCATCAACACTCTACCGCTTAACGTGTCGAAACTCGGTGATTTGATAGCCGAGGCGCGCGCTCACAAAGGAAATGAATGATCATCGATTGCCATGCCCATCTGGTGCCACCGGAGTTGCTGGCCGAGATCCGCAACGATGCGGCGCGGTTTCCGAGCGTTCGGCAGATTGAAGATGGCGGAAGCGTTGCCTTTGCATTTGCCGGCGGCAAACCGACGCGCCCGGTGTCCAAAGCGCTGTCGGATATGCCGGCGCGGCTTACATGGATGGCCAAGCACGGCATCGACCGCCAGGTCATCGGCGGTTGGGTTGACATGTTCGGCTATGAGTTGCCTGGCGACGAAGCCGAGGCATGGAGCCGGCTTGCCAATGATTGTTTGCTTGCTACGAGCAAGGCGGACCCGCATTTCGTGCCGCTCGCGACTGTGCCGCTGAGCGACGGCGCGCGCGCAGCCAGCGTGCTGAAGACAGCCATGGCCGCAGGATTTTCCGGTGCGATGATCGGCACGCTGCCGCGCGGCGTGGGCAGCACACTCGACCACGCCGACCTCGACCCGTTCTGGCAGGCGGCAGACGAGACCGGCGCGATCATCCATATTCATCCAAGCTTCGATGCTGGCGACGTACGCGTGAACGATTTTGGCCTCGCCAATGGGTTAGGCCGCATAACCGATGCCGTAGTGGCGGTGGCGCGCCTGATCTGCGCGGGCCACGTCGCGAAGTACAAAAACGCCAGGATTTTTGCACCGATGGGCGCCGCCGCCCTGCCGTTTGTGCTCGGCCGTCTCAAGCGCAATGCGCAAATTACACCTGGCATCGGCGACCCAGTCGAGGGCTTGGCGCGCATCTATACCGACACCATCCTGCACGATTCACGAGTGCTTAGATTTGTGGTCGAGATAATGGGCACGGATCGCCTGATGATGGGATCCGACATGCCATTTCCGATTGGCGATACCGAACCGATGAAGATCGTCACCGATGCAGGTTTGCCGAAAGCGCAAACCGAGTCCATCAATGGTGGTCTGGCGGTGCGGCTATTCAGAATTCGATAACAAAACAAGGGCCAAAGGCCCACCGAACTGAACCGCGACTTGGAGGAGGAACAGAATGACAAAGATCCTGCGATCGGCGTTGAGCATCATCGCCGCGCTCACACTCATGGCGTTCGCAATATCTGCCCCTGCCGCCGCGCAAGGGCCGCCGAAAGTCACCATCGTTGTGTTTGGCTTTCCTTCGCTTGGCGCGTTCATGCCGCCGGTAATCAAGGCTCAGAAGCTCGATACCGCGCATGGGCTCGAGATTGAATTCGTCGAGCGCCCGCCAGACGCCTACACGACCCAGTTCAACTCCGGTGAGTTCAAGGTCGGGGGCAGCGCCGCCGTGCTCACGGTTGGCCTCGCCGACGCCCGCGGCGTCAAGGTGAAGTATCTGTTCAACCTGTTCGATTTTTGGGGCACTGTTGTCACTTCGCGCCCGGAGATCAAGTCGGTTAAAGATCTCGAGGGCAAGCAGCTCGCTGCCGCTAGTTCGACGACGAATTTCGTGATGTTCGAATTCTTCGCCAAGAAACTCGGGATGGACGCTTCGAAAGTACAGGTCGTAAACACCGCCCCGCCGGGCCTCGTTGGCTACGCGCTGGCGGATCGCGCCGACGCCATCCAGCTTTGGGAGCCCGCCTATACGCTGCTGAAGGCGAAGAAGCCCTCGATCAAGATGCTCGATACCCAGATAACCAAGACCTGGACGAGCTTCGCCGGTGGCGAGCGCATCCCCTATCTCGGCGTCGCCGCGCACAGCGATTGGATTGAGCAGAACCAGGCTTTGATTCCCAAGCTCTACGCGACCTACAAGGAGGCAGCCGAATTCATTGCCAAGCATCCGGAGGAAGCGGCCGTCCTGATCGCACCGAAATCCACGCCAGAGGATCGCGCTGCGCTGGTCTCGCTGATCAAGGCAAACGACCGGCTTGGGATGAATGTGGTGCCGGCGGGAGAGGTCGTCAAGCAGATCGACGCGGTCTACAAGGCCGGCATCGACGTCGGCTATTTCAAGTCGATGCCGTCGAACGACACCATCTACGTCAAGCCGATGAAATGACCAACTCGCGCACCGTGCGTGCGTTGCAAGCCGCCGCTGGCATTATCGCGCTGGCGGCGGGCTGGCAGATTCTGTCGATGGTCTTTCCGCATTATCTGTTCCCGCCGATACGAGAGATCATTGCGCGCACCATCGAAATATTAATTACAGGATCTCTTTTGATCGACGTGCTGCTGACTGCCGGCCGAATTTTCGGTGGGCTGTTCGGCGCCTTCATACTCGGCGGTATTCTGGCGATGATCATTGGCCAGTCGAGATCCGCAGAGAATTTCATCGCGCCCGTGTTGACTTTCTTCCAAGGCATCCCGGCGTTGTCCTGGGTGGTGTTCGCTATCATCTGGTTCCATGGCATCGAATTTCGCGTGCTGTTCATCATGGTGATGACGACGCTGCCCGCCTTTACGTTTCAGATTCTCGATGCGTTCCGCTCGATGTCGAAGGACTTGTTCGAGATGACCATGGCGTTCCGGCCTTCGCGCTGGTCGCTATTCCGTTTTCTGATCGTGCCGACCATCGTGCCCGGCATTCTCACGGCGTGGAAAGTCAATCTCGGCAATGCCGCGCGCGTCGTGGTGGTGGCGGAGTTGGTCGGCGCCACCGGCGGTGTCGGCTATCAGCTGTTGCGGCAACAACAATTGTTTGACATGGCCGGCGCCATGGCCTGGACCCTGCAGCTCGTGCTGTTCGTACTGGTGGTGCAGCAAACTATCGCGGCGATCGAGAACTGGGCCTTGCGCTATCGCGCGGTGTCCGAACGGGCCATGTAGCTCATGTCAGGCGTCGACGCGGTCATTCGCTTCAAGGACGTCACCAAGACGTTCAAACGCCCGGACGGACGCGGTGATTTTGTCGCTGTCGACAGATTGTCTTTCGAGATCGCCAAAGGCGAGATCGTCGCCGTCCTTGGCAAGACCGGCTGCGGCAAGTCCACTATGTTCAACATCGTGGCCGGGCTGGTCCAGCCAAGTTCCGGCGAGGCGAAAGTGATTGGGCGCGATCCGTTCCGGGAGTTCGAGTTTTTTCGCGGCAAGGTCGGCATCGTGTTCCAGAACGACCGCCTAATGCCCTGGCGCAGCGCGCTCGACAACGTTCGTCTCGGCTTGCAGATCCTCGACACTGACCCGATGGAGGCCGAGGACATCGCGCGGGCGTGGCTCAAGCGGCTCGGCCTCGCGGGCCACGACAACGACTATCCGCACGCGTTGTCCGGCGGCATGCGCCAGCGGGTGTCGATCGCGCGTGCGTTTGCGGTCAATCCGGAAATCCTGTTGTGCGACGAGCCGTTCTCATCTCTCGATGAGATGACTGCACGCGACCTGCGTGCGGAATTCGTGCGTCTGGTGCGTCAGAGCAACAAGACCGCTATATTTATCACCCACCAGATCAACGAGGCGATGGAAATCGGCGACCGTGTAATGGTATTTCATCGACCCGCACGCATCGCTTATGAGGCGACGCTCGGAGCGGCGGTGACTGAAGATGCCCGACGCGGTATAAATGAGGACATCATGCGCGTGCTGGCGGTGGAGCAGCCGCGATAGGCAATGGGGGCATGAGGATGATCATACACACATCATTTGGTTTGTAGCGAACTTCGCCAACGCACGAGGGTGGGGAACTGGCTGCAAACTGACGGGGAGGCCCTCTTGGGACCGCCAGGGTTTGAAGTTTTGTGGTTACTCGGTGCCAGCCTTACCGCTGGGTCAAACGCTGGCGGGCCTAGTCAGTCACCAAATGCCAGCATTGATGAGCTACGCGCGCTCATCCAAACAGCAATGTCAACAATCCGCAAAACATCACGCCGCCGAGAAGCAGCGACCATTCTGAAGGCTTCAGGGCGAACAACCGGCCTTCGCTCACCACATACGCAAGCATCGAAATACCCATTGTTGAATTTGATTGACTACACCATAGCCGACACCCGCGGTGACGGCTGTAGCGCCGGGAGCACAGAAGCCATGGATCGACAGGTTGGGCACTGTTGGTCGAGGGAGTGTGACGAGTTCGCCACAGCCGGGTAATTGGCGATAATGAACCATCGGGGGGTGACATCGCCCCGCAGCCGGGTCAAGGACGTCACATCCCGACCAAGCTTGCCAAGGCAGGGGGCGGGAGTTCCGGGAAGCAATTCGTATGCGATTTCCGGAATATCCTGGGACAAGAGGACGTTGCCGCGTCCTGGTGTGCGTCGCACAGCGACGCTGCACCCCATTGCCCAAACAACGGAGTGCGTCATGTCAATGCCACTGATCGCCGGTTGCTTCGTCGCAGCGGGCGCCTTTGCAGCGGTTGCTTAAACAAGCCCGCCAAGCGGATCCCCAAATCCACCGGGAATGTCAGGACCGGGGGGCTCCAATTCCGGAGCAGTTTCCGCTGCCACCCACTGTCGGGATGCCAGTGGGCGCACCAGATTGAAAACGGATGCCATGGCTGGTTCCGGCAGCGGCTTCGCCTTCAGCCTCGCAGTCGGCGACGAGTTCTTTGCCGAATTGCTGAACCGTTCGAAAGTCCACCGATAAAAAAAGAGGCCGCGCGTGTGGCCACAACGCGGCCTCTTAAAAATAGACTAGCTTGCCAAGCATGAAAAACCAGCCCACTGGCATCAAATAACTCAAAATCAAATGGCGGGCATTTAAATAGTACACACCAAGATCGAAGTGGAACTGACTCAACTGCAGCGGGTTATAGCCCGTCTAAGTTGCCAGCCGATCGCGTTGATTGTTTCGTGCGGCGCACGCGCCCGGAATAGGTCAGATGTCACGCATACCAATGCGTTGGTGTCGCAGTCAGAAACCGGCAAAATCAACTGCGTCCATCTTCTCTATTACGGCCGGTTGTCACCAGGCGCGTGCTCCAAGACAACGCTCTGACGTGCGTTCCGTTCGGGCGCGCCCGCTAAGAGTTAACTCGATTGGTCCTGAAGCGTCGGCAATGAAGTCATCGGTTGCTTCCGCTGAAGCTCGTCGGTCAGCCTTTTTATTCTTTGATCTGCAAGTTCGTGCTCACTCCTGAGCAGCGCCTCAAGCACGTGAACGCGCCTGTCCAACTTGGCGCGCACCGCTTCCAGATGCTTTATCTGTGTCTCTTGGATCTCGGTCTTGGCCTCGGTCTTTTTGACCTTGTTTTCCAGGCTCGACGTTTGCTGATTATGTCGCCTTTTTTCACTATGCACCGCTGCCACCAACTTGAATCGCTCCGCCGCCCCGGTCGTAAGTTCTGAGTTGAGGTCTTCGATCTGTTCAAGAGCAGAGAGAACGTTTGCTTCTTTCGCATCGAATGCGGCCTGCGCCGCAGCCATCCGCTCTTCCAATGCTTTTGACTTCCGAAGTGTCCGTTCGAGCGGCGAGCGCAAGTCCGCTTTTTCGCTTTCCAACCGTACAACTTTGTCTTTTGCGGCGATCGCCTCCTCTTTTTGCCGCGTAGCGAATTCTTGCAGTCTAGAGATAGTTTGTTTGAGGCGAACTATTTCTTCGCCGGCAATCTGCAGCGCTTCTTCTTGCCGGCTCTGGATGTTGTAGAGTTCAAGAATTTCGTTAAGCCGCAGGGACAATTCCGTGGATTGCTTTGCCAACCGATCTGGCAAATCGCTGACGTCATCCTGGGTAGCTCCTGGCATGGTCTGCCAGGACGCTTTCGCAGGATAAAAAGCAGGTTCAATGAATTTCATACGAGGCGCTTCGTGCGGCGGCGACACAGATCGCGCGCTAGTCAAAAAATCGCGAATACACGAATCACAATAACCGGCAGGGAAATGGAACTTCCGACGAACCGCCCGACCATTCCTTGACGGGTCGATCGACGATGTCTCTTTGAGATAAAAGGGTCTATGGAATTTGTTGCAGCAGTCAGGCCTTAGATCCGCAAGCGCAGCCTCTTCGAATCGCCTTGGTGCGCACAAAATGGAGCTATTTCGAAGTTCGCGGGGCCTCGTCGCGATTTTGCATTTCTTCTATTTTTTTTCTTTGCGCCTTCCACATTCCGAAAGGAGCGAAGAGATATCCCAGGCCGGCCCAGCCAATCATCCACGTAACTGCTGCCCACTGGGGCAAACTTATTATCGTCTTCAGGCCCAACGGAGCAAACATTCCAACAAACCAAATAGATGCCATCAACGCTTTGCGGCCAAACGACCGCGAGGCGTGTCTCCAATATTCACGCAGATAATCCCGCAAATCGGATAAAAGAGTTGCAATCACTTTGAATCTTCAGAGGCCCTGACGTTGATCAACCTTTGGCGACATCGACAACCGCTTGAGCAAAGGCTTGCGGTGCTTCCTGAGGCAGATTGTGTCCAATGCCGCCCGTGATGGTCCGGTGTTCATATCGGCCGGAGAATTTTTTCGCGTAGGCACTTGGCTCGGGGTGAGGCGCACCGTTTGCGTCGCCTTCGAGCGTAATGGTCGGCACCGTGATGACCGGAGCTTGGGCAAGCCGCTTTTCCAAGTCGTCATATTTCGACTCGCCTTCGGCCAGGCCGAGCCGCCAACGGTAGTTGTGGATCACCACGTTGACATGGTCGGGATTGTCGAATGACGCCGCTGTTCGGTTGAAGGTGGCATCATCGAATTTCCATTTTGGTGAAGCCAGTTGCCAAATGAGCCTGGAAAAGTCGTGTCGATTTTTTGCGTATCCGAGGCGCCCGCGCTCGGTGGCAAAATAGAATTGATACCACCATTGCAATTCCGCCTCGGGAGGGAGGGGCATCTTGCCCGCTTCCTGGCTGCCGATGAGATAGCCGCTCACGGATACGGTTCCTGTGCACCGCTCTGGCCAGAGCGCAGAGACGATGTTCACGGTTCGCGCCCCCCAGTCGAAGCCGGCGAGAATCGCCTTGTCGATCTTGAGGGCATCCATGAAGGCAACCGCGTCTGACGCAATGGCCGATGGCTGGCCGTTCCGGACCGTGTCGCTTGAAAGGAAACGTGTCGCACCGTAGCCACGCAAATAGGGAACGATCACGCGGTAGCCCGCCGACGCCAGTAAGGGTGCGACATCGACAAAACTATAAATATCGTAGGGCCAACCGTGCAGAAGAATGACTGGCGAACCGTCGGGCGGACCGGCCTCGGCGTATGCAACACTCAGGACACCGGCATCGATTTGCTTCAGCGGGCCGAATGACGTGTGCGTTCCCGGGGTGACCGAGGGCAGCTGCCTGGCTGTTGTTTGTGCCGCTGTTGAACCGACTATGCCGAGTTGAGCGGCCGCCGCGGTCACGGCAGCGGCGCCAACGAAGTAACGGCGCGGCTGGTTTATCGCTTCTGTGATTTTTGTGGTGTCCATCGGGAAACCCCTTGGTTCGATGGCGATGAAGTGCATCAGCCGAATGTGCCGATTCCTCGCGTCACAAAATTGATGGCCGGCAAGCTACCATTGGGGCTGGCGAGCAACAACGATCGCGACGTTTGCTTCCGTTTTGCTGTCATGCACCTCGCGGTATCGGAAGAGGCACAGCAACCGCGTGGCCCACCGTCAAACGGCCGCGTTTTACGCTTGAAGATGGCCGCAGTCCCTTGCAGTCGCTGGCTGCCCATAGTCGAATGCAGAGCCATTAGCCAAGTTCAATTGTCACGTGATGAAACTATGAGCGAGGGCGGTCAGTTTAGCCGGCTGTTCAGTCCGTTGCAGGTCGGGGGCCGCACCCTAAGAAACCGCATTGCGCTGCCGGCCACTCTGACCAATTACGGTTCGGGCAATCGCATCACCTCGCGCTGGATCAATTTTTTGGCCGAGCGCGCCAAAGGCGGCGCGGGCATGGTCATCACCGAAATCCTGGCGGTCGACCCGGCGGCACTGGCGCAGGGCGCCATCATCACTGCATTCGATCCAGTGAACGAAGATGCCTTCAAAGCGACTGCCGCAGAAGTCGAGGGTCAAGGTGCCTGTCTCATTGGGCAGTTATGGCATCCGGGGCGGCAACAGCTCTGGAGCCCAATCTGGTCCCCCAAGGGGATCTCTGATCAGCCCGACGCGTACAGCTGGACGGTCCCTCATGTGATGAGTACCGATGAGTTGCGGCAGGTTGCGGACCGATACGTCGAAGTTGCCGGACGTCTCAAACGCTGTGGATTTGGTGGCGTCGAGCTGCACGGGGCGCACGGTTATCTCATCACGCAAATTCTCTCGCCCTGGTCAAATCGACGAAATGACCAATATGGCGGGTCCCTCGACAATCGCGTTCGCTTTGTACGCGAGGTGGCGCAAGCCATCCGGCAGACTTGCGGCAGTGACTTTGTCATCGGACTTAAGATGCCCGGCGACGAAGGCGTCGACGGCGGCATCGATCCTGATGAGGCGGCGCGGATCACGACCATCCTCGCGCGCGATGGGGTGCTCGACTATTTCGCTTACAGTCAGGGTAACTTCACTTTGAGTTTGGAAACACATGTGCCGGACATGTATTTTCGGCACGGGCATTTTCTCGACATTCACAAAAAGCTGCGGCCAGCGGCGTCCGGCACGCCGGTGATGGCAATCGGCCGCATTGCGACGCCGATTGAAGCGGAGACGGCAATTGCCGACGGCGCCGGTGATCTCGTTGGGCTGACGCGCGCGTTGATCGCCGACGCTGACTGGCCGGCGAAAGCGCGTGATGGACGCGCCGGTGAGATACGACCGTCGAGCTACGACAATTTTTGCTGGGGCGAAATCCACGCCGGCAAACCGCTCGCTGAAATCAATAACCCGCAGCTCGGGCAAAAAGGCGAGTCGGGTTGGCGGACGCCGGTGGCGCGCAAAAAACGGCGTATTGTCGTCGTGGGCGCCGGCCCCGCGGGACTGCAGGCAGCCGCATTGGCGGCCCAGGCTGGCCACGATGTGACTCTGTTCAGCCGTTCGAATCAGGTTGGAGGTAAGCTTAACTGGGAGATTAGCCTTCCC
>JANWKN010000216.1 GCA_025451355.1 Pseudolabrys sp.
AGCCAAGCGCACCCGGTGTCGCGGCTCATCGGGCCGGATCAATGCCGCGCGCCGACGCTCGCGTCAAATGCAGACTCCGACACTTCAGGCCGTCATTTCGGATGTCGACAACGGGCAACCGTCACTAGTGCTAAGTACAATCCGCACAATATCGGCTGCATTTCGTGCACAAATCTTCTCCATGATGTGGGCCCGGTGTACTTCAACAGTGCGAGGGCTGATACCGAGGCGGCGGCCAACTTCCTTATTGGAAGCACCCTCGGCAATTAGTGTGAGAACCTCGCGTTCACGCGGCGTCAGAAGACTCTGACCTGGAAAGTCTATCGATAAGCCGATTTTTCCAGCTGTACTCCCGTCATGCCTGCCAAACACCGTGACGGCACTCCGCACGCGCGTTACGATAGAGCGTGCATCAAGTGGCTTGACGAGATAGTCCAACGCGCCGCTTTTCACCGCCTCAACAGCCGAACTGACGTCGCCGTCACCTGTCACGATAAGAATTGGCGCAGGGTAGGTTCGCGCATCCAGTTCCTTGAGCACGGCCAACCCTGATTTGGCCGGGAGATGCAGATCAAGCAACACGGCCGCCGGTGTGCGAGCACGCGCCGCTGCGAGAAATGTCTCGCCGTCCACAAATCCGGTCACCCGATAGCCGGCAACCGTGAAAACCACCGAGAGTGCGTCGCGCATCATCGCGTCATCATCAACGATGAATAGATCGCCCTCCGAAGCCATGACTGCTTCCTTTGGCGACCCTGAGATCGGACTAGCGGCATATTTTGTACTATAAGCGCAAAGGGTTAAGTAAAAAGCTCTGGTACTACAATAGGTTAAGGTATGATTGGATGGAGTATCGGTACATTGGTGAGGCGCATACCCGGAACCGATAAAACCCGTGCCTCAAATAGAGTTCTGTGGTGATTTAGGTCGGCAAAATCGTAGCGAAGCAACGCCTATTCCCGATCTGGAGAGTTCATGCTGCAGGGTTGGGTCGTTATCGCCGTTGCGCTTGCGTACATCGGGCTGCTGTTCCTGGTTGCGAGCTACGGCGACCGCACGCGCGGCCTTGGTCGCGACGGTCGCGCGCGGCTCCTTATCTACCCCTTGTCGCTCGCAATCTATTGCACGTCGTGGACTTTCTTCGGGTCGGTTGGCTTTGCTTCCCGAACCGGCTTCGATTTTCTGACTATTTATGTCGGGCCGGCCATCATGATTGGCCTGTGTGGCCCGCTTCTGATTCGCGTCGTACGACTCGCCAAAGCGCAAAACATTACTTCGATCGCCGATTTTATTGCCGCGCGCTACGGAAAAGGCCAGGCAGTGGCGGCGACGGTCGCTTTGATCGCAATTGTCGGCACGATCCCCTACATCGCCTTGCAACTAAAAGCGGTATCCTCCTCGCTTGAAACGATTCTAGCTCACGTGACTGCAGGCACCGAAGTCACTCGGCCGCTGCTGGGCGACATCGCACTCTTCGTTGCGCTATCGATGGCCACGTTCGCCGTCCTGTTCGGCACGCGTCATATCGATGCTACCGAGCATCAGGACGGGTTGATGTTGGCGGTCGCGACTGAGTCGATTGTCAAACTCCTCGCATTCCTCGCAGTCGGAATTTTCGTGACATTCTGGATGTTCGATGGGCCGATTGCTCTGTTTAAAGAGGCGATGCAGCGACCTTCGACGGCAGCCATCTTCGGCCGCGAACCCCGTGCTGATACATTGATTGCGATGACTCTGCTCTCGTTTGTCGCGTTTATACTTTTGCCGCGGCAATTCCATGTGGCGGTCGTCGAAAACAACAGAGAAGGCGAAATCAAGCGCGCCGTCTGGCTTTATCCTCTCTATCTCGTCCTGATTAATCTGTTCGTGGTGCCGATCGCGCTCGCAGGCCTCCTGACTTTTCCCGCAGGCAAAGTCGACAGCGATATGTTCGTGCTGGCATTGCCACTAGAAAGCGGCTCGATTTTTTTCACCATCATCGCTTTTGTCGGCGGCTTGTCCGCCGCCACTGCTATGGTGATCGTTGAATCGGTTGCTCTCTCCATCATGGTGTCAAATGACTTGATCATGCCGTTTGTGCTGCAGCGGCGTGAAAGACTGATTAACCGCCGCGACAATATCGGCTCAATGCTCCTCACTGTGCGGCGCCTGGCGATTTTCGCAATTCTGCTTCTCGCCTATATGTACTACCGGTTGGCGGGCGAGGCACAGCTCGCTTCGATAGGCCTGCTTTCGTTCGCAGCTATCGCGCAGCTGGCGCCCGCTTTCTTTGGCGGACTCCTTTGGCGACGCGCGACCTCGGCCGGAGCCATTGCCGGAATGTCCGCCGGTTTCCTCGTGTGGGCATATACACTTCTGCTTCCAACGCTGTCCGACATCGGCGTGGTTGGGGAACGAATTCTCACTGCCGGACCTTGGGGTCTGAGCATGCTTCGTCCGCAGCACCTGCTGGGGCTGGAACTGCCTCCTTTAGTGCATGGGGTGACGTGGAGCCTGCTACTGAACATGCTGTTTTATATCGGCTTCTCGCTCCGCCGGGAGCCTTCGCCAATCGAGCGGCTGCAAGCGAATACTTTCGTGCCTTCGGATTTCACACCGATCGCTCCAAGTTTCCGCCTGTGGCGCTCTTCGGTAACGGTGGAAGAACTCACAACCACGATCGCGCGCTATCTCGGAGAAGAACGCACGCAATCGGCGTTTGAAAGCTTCGCAAACGCGCAACGCCTCAGCCTTGAACCCAAGGACGACGCCGACTTCCGATTGATCCGCTATGCGGAACATATTCTCGCGTCGGCAATCGGCGGCGCATCCTCTCGGCTGGTGTTGTCGCTGCTTTTGCGCAAACGCACCGTTTCCACCAAGGCCGCCTTGAAGCTCCTGGACGACGCCAATGCAGCGATCCAATACAACCGCGAAATCCTGCAAACTGCGCTCGACCACGTGCGTCAGGGCATCGCGGTGTTCGATAAGGAGTTGCAGCTGATCTGCTGGAATCGGCAGTTCGGTGAGATTCTTGATCTGCCACCGAGCTTGATTCGCGTGGGAATTGGGCTAGCCGACATCCTGCGTTTCAACGGCAATCGTGGCGACGTTGCGCCGGACCGCGGCGTCGAAGATTTCGTCCGTATGCAAATCGAGCGTTATGTCAAAGGCAATGAGCCCTTCCTCGAACGCTTCTCCCAGGGCATGGTTATCGAGGTTCGTGCCAACCAAATGCCGGACGGCGGCATTGTCACGACATATACGGACATCACGGCGAGCGTCGAAGCGGCTGAAGCCCTGGAGCGTGCCAACGAAACGTTGGAGCGACGCGTTCATGAGCGCACCGAGGAACTTACTCGGCTCAATGCCGCACTCGAGCTCGCGAAGGGCGAAGCCGATGCCGCCAACATTTCTAAAACGAAATTCCTGGCGGCCGCGAGCCACGATATCCTGCAGCCGCTCAACGCGGCACGACTTTATGTCACCAGTCTGATCGAGCGCGGCGGACGCGAGGACAGACGGCTGGTCGACAATATCGATGCCTCTCTCGAGGCTGTCGAAGAAATCTTCGGTGCCTTGCTTGACATGTCGCGCCTGGACACCGGCGCTTTGCGTCCTGAATTCGCCAGCTTTCGCATCGACGAGCTGATGCGCCAGATCGAGCTGGAATTCGCCCCGCTGGCTGTCGCTAAGGGGTTAGACCTTATGTTCATACCGTGCGGCCTGGTGGTGCGATCCGATCGCCGCCTGTTGCGAAGGCTAATTCAGAATCTGGTTTCCAATGCCATCAAGTACACACCGGAAGGACGCGTGCTCGTCGGTTGCCGGCGCCGCGGCGGCCATTTGCGAATCGACGTTTACGACACTGGCGTTGGCATTCCACAATTAAAGTGGCGCGACATATTTGTGGAATTCCATCGCCTCGATCAGGGCGCCAAGATTGCGCGGGGATTGGGTCTGGGCCTTTCCATTGTGGAGCGGCTGGCGCGGGTGCTCGATTGCACGATCGGGCTGGAATCGGAGGCAGGCCGCGGTTCGCGTTTTATGGTCACCGTCCCACTGTCGAACGCAGCACCGGTCGATCTGCCGGCGCGCGAAGACACCCGAATTGATCCTGGCCAGCTGGTTGGCATTACGGCGCTTTGCATCGACAACGAGCCATCCGTGCTTGACGGAATGGAAACGCTTTTGCGGGGCTGGAATTGCGCAGTCGTCAAGGCACCCGATCTAGAGACCGCCCTGGCCGCTGTCGCGGAAAGTCCGTTGACTCCGAATGGACTGTTGGTCGACTACCATCTCGACCATGGGAATGGCGTAGAGGCCATCGTGGAGCTCCGGCGCCACTACGGCGATCTACCGGCAATTCTGATCACCGCCGACCGCTCGCCGACGGTGCGTGAACAGGCGCGTGCTCAGGCTATTCAACTCTTGCACAAACCGATCAAGCCAGCTGCGCTCCGCGCGCTATTGGCGCAATGGCGCATGATGCGCGCTGCTGCGGCGGAGTAACTCAATTAGCCTTCTGCCGCCGCACCTTGCGGCCAATGACCGGCTTCAATTTTAGCGGCAGCGATGACAGCTTGCGTCCGGCTTTCAACACCTAGCTTCTGCAAAATCGCGGAAACGTGTGCCTTCACTGTCGCCTCGGAGACCCCGAGCTGAAACGCAATCTGCTTATTCAGCAGCCCTTCCGACAGCATCATCAGCACGCGCACCTGTTGCGGTGTCAGCGTCGCCATTCGCGTCATCAACTCAGCCGTTTCGGCATCTGACCCACCCGCAAGGTCAACGTCGGGCGGCGTCCACACGCCACCCCCGAGCACACGCGAAATTGCGGTGCGCATCACTTCAACACCGAGCGTTTTTGGTATGAACCCGGAAGCACCAAATTCCATGCAACGTCTGATGGCGGCTGGATCATCGTTGGCTGATACGACGATCACAGGCACCCCGGGATACTGCGCCCGCATATACATGAGCCCGGAAAAGCCGCGCACGCCGGGCATGGCGAGATCGAGCAGCACAAGGTCAACATCGCCGCCGCGTTCGAGCAGTTCAACAAGGTCGTCGTAAGTGCCGGCCTCCGCTATCTCGGCCTGCGCAAAGAGACCTACGACCGCCTCGCGGAGCGCCCCACGAAACAGAGGGTGGTCGTCAGCAATCACAAACCGGTATTGCAACGCTTCATTCAAACCGGAGTTTTCCTTCGGACGTTTCCGCGGCGCGGCCATGCGCCGCACCACTTTTTGTGTA
>JANWKN010000217.1 GCA_025451355.1 Pseudolabrys sp.
AGCCCAGTTCATGCTTGATGGCAGGTCGCCGAAACCTTTCCCGAAAAAAATCGTCGGTGTGTAAACCGTGAACCGCTCGGCGCCGACACCTTGGGCGCCGCTGCCGCCCCATTCGATGCTAAGCCCGACCGATAACACAAACTCGTGTTCGGGATTTTTATACACTCGATATTTGAATGTGGTTTCTAAATTCTGGAAGCCGCTTGCGCCCATCATGTTTGGGCCGCCGGGGGCGTAAAGTTTTGTGTAAGAGGGTGAGAACGACACCCCGAAATCTTCCGTAATGCGTTTTGCGAACTCCCCCGATATATCGCGCTGCTTCACCGATGGGTCATCACCGGTCTTGAACATCGAAATAGTTGGGAACGCCAACTCGTCGTTGACGCCCGGATCGTCAATGGTCAGCGTCGCCGGAAAAAAGCGGTTGCCGACAATCTCGTGGGCTCGTGCATTGGAAACGGTTGTGAGCAGGGCCGCAGCCCCGCAAAGGACCACGCATAGGATGCGGGTAGACATGGGTTACTCCAAATTCGCTTAAACGACATGGATGGATATGGTCCGCCTGCCGGCGGCCGCATGTCAGGCGAAAATCGGAGGACCTCTGGCGAGATGTGGCGTTATTGCAAGATGGCTACGTGCTGAGGTCAATACCGGCTGCAGCAATTGTAGCAAGCGCGTAGGCGCAAGATGACCGATCAGTGCGAGGTCGACGACCGGCGCAGCCGATACACTGCAGAGGTTGCAGTGGTCGCAAGCTTGGCCAGGAACGTTATCGTGTCTGTCTGGGGCCTGTTCGACCGGCGCTACCAGTAGGGCATCGCCATGACAGATGATCGCGAATGGATCACTTGCGGCCGCCCTACCCGCAAATACCGGAGCGACGCCAAAAAGGATTGCGTGAAGTGCGACCGCGTAGATCGCTACCAAACTCACGACCTGTCTGAAACTGGCACGCATGAAACGCATCCTTACGGGGGCATCCTATCACTCCTCTAAAACCCCCGAAACCAAATTGCTCCGAAATTGCCGGGTCAATGTGATGTCCGCTTTGGGTCAAAAGCGGACATGTGCTGCGCACTCGCCGATGTCCGCTAAGTGCCAATAGCGGACATTGTGGCAAGCAGCGCTAGAAATGTTAGCGGGTATTTAAGGCACCTTCGCCGGTACCCGCAGGGTCGCTGCTCACTTGGACCGTTTGGGGCTCCGCTCTCTATCGACCACACGAACAGCGCAATGCTACGCTCTCGCCGGGCGGAAGCGCGCCTGCACCGGGGGGCATCCATGAAAATCGCTACAGCTTTCCTTGCGTCCATCATTTCTGTGGCATTGCCGGCCGCGGCCGCCATGGCGGCGGACGCCCCGCCGCAGTGGGCTTATCCGGCGAATAATCCGAACTATAAGCCCCCGGTCGACGATGGCAGGCCCGTGCGCGTGCCGGACAGCACCGCCGGTTATACCTGGAGCCAGCTGCGGGACAGGTTCATCGCGCCGATCTGGCATCCGGGCGACCACCGGCCGTTGCCCGATATCGTTGCCAGTGGCCGCAATCCCGACGTCTTCGCGTGCGGCTACTGTCATCGTGCCGACGGGCCCGGCGGTCCCGAAAACTCGGACCTCGCCGGCCTGCCGAAGAGCTACATCATTCAACAGATGGCGGATTATAAGAGAGGCGCGCGCGGAACCGCTGTCTCCGGTCGCACGCCACCCACCCTGATGATCGCGCTGTCAAAGCCGATCAGCGATCCCGAGGTGGAAGCTGCGGCGACTTATTTCTCCGCCTTGCAGCCGCGCAAGCGCATCAAGGTAGTCGAGAGCGACACGGCGCCTAAGGCCTACGTCGCCGGTCTGCTCTGGGCAGCCGCCGAGGGTGGTGAACGCGAGCCGCTAGGCCAGCGTATCCTCGAAGTCCCCGATGATCTCATCCGGTTCGAGAGCCGCGATCCGCGCTCGACCTTCACCGCCTACGTTCCGGTCGGCAGCCTGGCGAAAGGCGAAGCGCTGGTGACGAAAGGGGTAGGAAAGACGCTTGCATGCGCCCCGTGCCACGGACCAGACCTCAAGGGGCTCGGGCCACTGCCGAGAATCGCCGGCCGCTCGCCGAGCTACATGTTTCGCCAGCTCTATGACTTCCGTCATGGCGCGCGCACCGGCGAGTGGAGCCCGCTGATGGCCCAGGTGGTGTCAAACCTCGAACAGGAGGACATGCTGGCGATCGTCGCCTATCTCGCCTCGCTCGATCCCTGAGCGGCACTCATGAGCACACCGATCCGCGCAACCTGTCCGCGTTGCTGCGCCCAACTGGCAATCGGCCATATAGCCGTCGTGCCGCTGAGAAGTGTGAGTCATTGTTGTCCCCGAGGCTCTGACAGAGCGACTCAATCCGAAGAACATCGGCAAGCAACGCCAACTCAACGACGACGGTCGTAGACTTGCGAAATCGATAGGCGAGTCGTTGAGCAAACCCCGTATTCCTGTTGGACAGGTCCACACCAGCCTGTTCCAGCGGGCAATCGACACGGGCGCGATGATGGGTTTCGGCGAGGTCAAAGCGTCTGCCGATTATACCGAAGGCGGCCTTGTGGTTACGCCGATTGAGAATAATCGACGCCCCGCCGCCTTACGTAAGATCGTTGCTACGGTGCCGCCTCCTGGCACCAATGTCATTGTGGTCACCCACAAGCCGAACATCTTGGACGCGTTCGGCAAAGACTGGTTCGACGTCCGCGAGGGTGAAGCGTCCGTGTTCAAACCAGACGGAAACGGTGGCTACAAGCCGATCGTCCGAATTCAGGCTGGCGCCTGGAGTGAGTTCGCCCAAGATGCGGACTCGTTTTTGAACCTGTACGACCTCAACTAGGCGGGGCATTTACCCTATCAACCCACGACAACGGGATACGCTGTCGGGCAGATGATCGATCCGGTCCTCGAACGTAGAACGGGGGGCGATGTCCGCTTTGGGTCATAAGCAGACATTACGACCAATCCGCGCGGTGTCCGCTTTCCCCCCAAAAGCAGACATTCGGCGCTGGCTAGCCAAATGTCCGCTAAGTGCCAATAGCGGACATTGAGGGAAATACGGACTCACCCGGCTTTCAGCGAATTCCTGCTCGCATAAAGCTCTGAACGAATTGCCGCTGGAACAACAGGAAAGCTGTTAGCAGTGGCGCCGACGTCATCAGGGTAGCGGCTGCAATCAGCGACCAATCGATGCCTTGATCGGACGATGCGAAAATCTGTAGTCCGACCGTCAGCGGCCGCGTGCTTACAGAATTGGTAATGATCAGTGGCCACAGGAAGTTGTTCCAATGGTAGCTGATCGATACCAGGCCGTAAGCAATGTAAATAGGCTTGGCGAGTGGCACATAAAGTTTGAGCAGAACCTGGAGAGGGCCGGCGCCCTCAACCCGCGCTGCCTCGTCGAGCTCGCTCGGCACCGTTTTGAAAGTTTGCCTCAGGAGGAAGATGCCAAAGGCCGAGGCCATGTAGGGCAGTCCGATCGCAGGGATGGTATCGACTATGCCTGCGGCGGTCATGGTCCGGTAGTTCTCCACGATCAGCACGTCCGGCATAATCATGAGCTGGAGTAGCACCAGAACGAAGGCTAGCTCACGCCCATAAAACTTAAAGCGCGCGAAAGCATAAGCGGCGAGCGTGCAAAGCACGAGTTGCGCTGTCAAAATCATCGTTACCAGCATAAAGGTATTCATGAAATACCGCGCAAACGGAGCCGCATTCCACGCTTTGACGAAATTCTCCAAAGTGAGCGGAGCATTCAAAGTGAAATGCGCCGAGTACGCGCTCGGATGAATCGCCGCCCACAGCGCATATGCGAGCGGCAAAACCCAGAGAAATGCCAGCAGCCACGCGCCAGTCCTTTCCAGCGCAGCACTCACGCGGCTGGTTTGGAGGTGTGCGTTCATTGGTAATGAATCCGGCGGTCTAGGAAAATGAACTGGCCAAGCGCCATCGCGGCCAGCAACACGAGCAACACGACGGTCAGCGTCGCGGCAAAGGCGGTATCCCAGAATTTAAAGCCTACTTCGTAAATGTAGTACAAAAGCAAAGCAGTCGTGTTGTTGGGACCGCCACGCGTCATCACGACGATGTGGTCGATCAGTCGGAACGAATTAATGATCGCGTTAATGAGCACAAACAAGGTTGTCGGCATAAGCAGCGGGAAAGTTACGCGACGAAAGAAATACCAGCGGCTGGCACCTTCCAGGGCTGCCGCTTCGCTAAGATTAGGAGATATCTGCTGAAGTGCGGCGAGATAGAAGATCATGAAGAAGCCGGCGTCCTTCCACACTGCTACAACAATCAAGCAGGCGAGCGCGGTGTGTTCGTCGCCGAGCCAGTTATGCGCCGGCACCCCGAACACGCTGAACACCTGATCGACGAGGCCATAGCCGGGTGAATAGAAAAAAAGCCAAATATTGGCGACTGCGATCATTGGCAGTACGGTGGGAGTGAAAAAGGCGAGCCGCATAAAGGAACGGCCGACCAATTTGGCGTTAACGGCTACTGCCATGAACAACGCCAGCACAATAGTGAGCGGAATGGTGCTCACCGCGTAGATGATATTGTTGTGAAGGGCCTGCCAGAAGATCGGGTCTTCGATCATAGCCTGGTAGTTGTCGAGGCCGACGAAGACGGCTGGTCGCGCGCCTTTTGGCGTCGAGAAAAAACTACCAATGAAAGTCGCGACGGCGGGATAGTGCGTGAAGGTTACCAGCAAAACCGCGGACGGCAACAAAAGCAGCCAGCCGTTGACATTGGTTGCCCATCGAGCGCTCATGACCACATTGCTACGCCGGGAAGCGGCTGCGACCGCGTCTCCCGCCGATCGGGGAAGCAGTCGACCCACCTCCCCCGACGGTTCGTGGAAAAGATCGCCTTCGACACCCATTATTTGTAGGAACGCAGGATACGCGTAGCCTCCTGTTGCGCGTCCTTCATTGCCTGTTCCGGCGTCTTGGTTCCGTTGAGCGCGGCTTGCAGCCCATCATTGAGTGCCTTGGTGACCCGTTGATTATCGTGGGTCGACAACTCGGCCACCGCATACTTGAGTTGGTCGCGTGCCACCGCGGCGGCCGGGAAATCGGCAACGTATTGCTTCAAGGCAGGGGTGTCCCAAGCATCAGGCCGCACCGCGACATAACCGGTCTTGATGCCCCAGTCGGCGGCGCGCTCCGGCGTCGTCATCCATTTGACGAACTTGATTGCTGCCGCGGATTTCTCAGCGGTCATCTTCTTGAACAGATAAAAGTTGCCGCCGCCAGTCGGAGAGCCACGACCGTTGTGCTCCGGCAGCATTGCGACACCGAACGGGAAAGGCGCGTTCGCCTTGACATTGGTCAGGTTGCCGGTGGTTGTCCACATGATCGCCGTTTTGCGTTCGAAAAAGTCTTTCGGTGTTGTGCCCCATTCGATCGTGCCAGTCGGCTGGATCTTTTCTTTGCGGCTGAGGTCGACCCAATATTGCAATGCCTCGATTACAGTCGCTTTGTCAAAATAGGTTTCCGTTCCGGCATCGTTCATCAACCGCACACCATTGGCCGTCGTCAGACCCTGGAATAGCCAATAGGGAAATCCGGTCGACGGGATCTCAACGCCCCACTGGGAAACATTGCTGCCGTCACGTTTGGTGAGCTTTTGGCCGTAGGCAACAAGTTCGTCCCAATTGTCCGGCGCTTTATCAGGATTAAGGCCAGCGGCCTTAAATGCATCCTTGTTCCAATACATGACGATGGTCGACCGCTGGAAGGGTATGCCCCATGTTTTGCCCCCGGTCTGGCTGTTTTCCATAAAGGCTGGGTAAAACGATTTGGCCCAAGCCTTGTCAGCGTCGCTTTGCAATAACGGGTCGAAGGGCATGACTGCGTCTTCGTCGATCAAAGTGAACATGTCAGTTGAAAGCAACACAGCGACATCCGGTGGCTCACCGCTCTTGAACGCGGTTAGCGCCTTCACCAGAGTATCTTGGTACGTACCAGCATAGATCGCTTTGATCTTGATCCCGGGATTTTCCTTTTCGAAATCGGCGGCATAGCCGTCAATAGTCTTGGTGATCGGCCCGCCAACGGCTACCGGATAGTAGAACGAGAGTTCGACATCCGCCGCCATGGCAGTTGACGCCAATGCGAGGATGGCCATTCCAACTAATGAAGAAAGCCATTTCATCTTTGCCTCCCTAGACAAGAACTTTCTGAACGAAGTTAGTTGTGTCTGGTGTCGCAATTGCTGACACCTCGTCGCGACGCCTTCCGTTCGCAGCGTCGAAGAAATGAAGTTTTTCAGGCGGCAACACGAGATGAATACTCTCGCCCGGCGTTAACGCGGCTTTGCCCGCCACGCGCGCGGTGACAAATTGGCTGCCAACGACACAAGTGACGACCGTGTCGGCACCGAGATACTCGATATTTATTACGCGCGCTGAAATTCCCTTCTCGGCGATTATCACGTCCTCCGGACGAATGCCAAGCAGCAGGGCGTCAATTGGTGTCGGCAGAATTGGCGCTTCACTGTTAGCGATAATGGTTGTGCCGCCAGCCACTTCGAGCGTGATTATGTTCATAGGCGGTGTGCCGATGAAGCGCGCGGCGAAAACTGTCGCTGGCTGCGCATACAGGCGATCGGGCACCGCAGCCTGTTCGACTTTGCCTTCACGCATCAAGATGACCTTATCTGCCATACTCATGGCTTCGCTCTGGTCGTGAGTGACGTAAACCATCGTGACGCCGAGCTTCTGCTGTAACGCCCGAATCTCACGTCGCATCTCGGCCCGCAACTGTGCATCGAGGTTGGAGAGCGGCTCGTCCATCAGGCAAACCGGCGTCTCGGCGATGATGGCGCGGCCGAGCGCAACGCGCTGCTGTTGACCTCCGGAAAGCTGAGACGGTTTGCGGCCAAGCAGCGCGCCCAGGCCGAGCAGTGATGCTACATGATCGAGTCGGCGCGAGCGTTCGGAGGCAGGCGTTTTGCGCACGCGCAATCCGAAAAGAATATTTTCGGACACCGTCAGATGCGGGAACAGCGCGTATGATTGAAATACCATGGCGATACGACGTTTGGCGGGTGCAAGATCGGTTACGTCCTCCCCGCCGATATAGATTCTTCCGCTCGATACCTGCTCCAGGCCTGCGATCAACCGTAAGGTGGTCGACTTGCCACATCCAGAAGGTCCGAGCAAAACCAGGAACGAGCCCGGGTCGGTCTCGAAGCTGACACCGTCGACAGCAGCCGTGCTGTCCCACAATTTACTGACGTTCTGGAGCGCGATCTGCGACACTGCGTCTTCTCATTCAATTTGGCTCTAGGTAAAGCGCCACTGTCGGAAAGAACATCGTAACAATGCGCGAGGGTCATCTGGAAGGGGTGGATTGTCCGCTTTACCCTCGAAAGCGGACATTCCGTGCGGCGAGTAGCATGTCCACTAAGTGCCAATAGCGGACATTCGTGAATTCGAAATCTTGGATTGACGGAACCAAGAGCCTAAACTGCTCGTTGATTTCGCGAATCGCGTGAAGGAGCAATGGGCACGATCGTCCTTCTCGATTTGATGGGGGGAGTGGCGCTGCTGCTCTGGGGCCTGCACATGGTCCAGAGCGGCATCCTTCGTGCATTCGGTCCTGAATTGCGGCGTCTGTTGTCGAAGGCGTTGCAAAATCGGCTGGCAGCATTCTCCGCAGGACTCGGGCTTACGGCACTAATCCAGAGCAGCACGGCGACTGGCCTGATGGCCGCCTCGTTTGTGTCCGAGGGCGTGGTGGCTCTTGTGCCCGCTCTTGCGATCATGCTGGGGGCAAATGTCGGAACGACGCTGATTGTTCAGGTTCTGTCGTTCAACGTTTCCGCCGCCGCTCCGGTGCTATTCGTTCTGGGCCTCGTCGCCTTTCGCAGCGGCGGGCGTAGCCGGTTGAAGGATACCGGCCGTGTCGCCATCGGCCTAGGCTTGATGCTGCTTGCGCTGCACATCCTTCTCGATACCTTGGCTCCCGCCGAAAACGCTCCCAGCGTGCGCGCACTTCTCAAATTGATGACCGGCGACCCGGTACTTTGTGTGGTGATCGCCGCTGCACTGACGTGGGCTGCGCATTCGAGCGTTGCAACGGTATTGCTGATCATGTCGTTGGCATTCTCGCAATTCGTCTCGCCCGAGGCGGCCCTGGCGCTGGTACTTGGAGCAAATCTCGGGAGTGCCATCAATCCTATGCTCGAAGGCGGTCGTGCAGGCGATCCCGCGAGCTATCGGTTGCCATTGGGAAATCTTCTCAACAGGCTGGTGGGTGTGTGCGTTGTGCTGCCGTTTCTTCCACAGATCGTCGGCACATCGCTACAAATCGAGCCGAACATGGCGAGATTGACGGCTGAGTTTCACATCGCCTTCAACGTTGCGCTTGCCGTGATCTTCCTTCTTCTACTTGATCCTCTCGCATGGCTGCTCGTCCGGCTATTGCCCGATCGCAAAGGGGTCGTTGATCCAGCTGCTCCGCGTTACCTTGATGAATCCGCTCTGGAGACGCCTTCGCTCGCTCTTGCCAACGCGGCGCGTGAGACGTTGCACATGGGCGACACCATAGAGGCGATGCTCAAGCAGGTTATGACGGCATTGATGACGAACAATCGTGCGCTGGTCGACGAAGTGTCGCGGATGGACAACATCGTCGATAATCTCAATGAAGCGATAAAGCTTTATCTGACCAATTTGACGCGAGGAAATCTCGACGAAAGCGAGGCAAAACGAGCCATGGAAATCGTCTCGTTTGCCATCAATCTTGAACATGTAGGCGACATCATCGACAAAAACTTGAGTGAACTTGCGGCGAAGAAGATTAAACGTAACGTTCAATTTTCTGATGATGGCGCAGCAGAGATAGATGAATTTCATAAGCGTATTCTGGAGAATCTCCGTCTCGCTTTTGGCGTATTCATGTCGGGCGACGTTACGGGGGCGCGCAAGCTCGTTTCAGAAAAAGCGCATTTACGCGGTGAAGAATTGTCAGCGGCCGAGCGTCATCTTGATCGATTACGGGAGGGACGGCCCGAAACCCTGGAAACTACCTCGCTGCACCTCGACGTCCTGCGCGATCTGAAACGAATCAACTCGCACATTTGTTCAGTTGCGTATCCGGTCCTGGAGATTGCGAGGAAACCGCCCGCCAGCTCGACTAGGCCCGCAACGGTCGCAGTAGCCCGCGCCAAGACAAAACCGCGCAGGCAATAGGCATTTACCTCTTCTGAATCGACGGTACCGGCTCAGTCGTCGTCGGCCTGAAACTGAAATTTCTTGGCCGCGGGATGCCGCCTTTTTCACGGACCATGATTTCCACCAG
>JANWKN010000218.1 GCA_025451355.1 Pseudolabrys sp.
GAATGGACGGCGAACTATTGTCATGGACACACATCCAAATTATCGCGGCACCGTTCTCGGTCTGGTCATCATAATCGTCGTGTGCGGTTTTATTGTCTTTACCCACTTTATTGTTGCGCGATAGCGACGTCAGGCGGGCGGGGCCGGAAAGTGTTTGGCGTCGGTCGATTTCAAAAGCGTTTGACTGAATAAGTTGTTTCTTATCGGTAACAAAGGGCCCTCACATGGGGATGCGTGAAAGACAGGACGTACCACGATTCAGGCCACAACCGGCACCCCAACCGCATGTCACCTACAAGCTTGTCTGTTGGGGATGCCGCAGATCGTTTGAGGCCAAACGTATTGACGCAGCGTATTGCTCGATCGCCTGCAAACAGCGTGGCTATCGACACGAAAAATGAGCCGGCAAATGTAAACGGCACCGGATCAGCTGTTACGATCCCGATTCAATGGCGGCATTGCAACGGGCCAAGCGTCGCCGGGTGAAGCCGGTCAACGTTCTAAGGAAAGTCTCATTAAACATTGTGTTTTGCCAGCGCCGACAGCGAACACTCCGCGCAACCTAATTCCGTTGCGACTTCGCGTCACTAAGTTGGCCTTTGGTCCAACTCGCAATAGTTGCATACATGTCGGATAATTCGACCATTGCTCAATAATTGCTGAAAGGCGGCAGAGACAATCAGCGCGGCGGCTTCCCACGGCTGAGGGCGACGATGCACATTCGGTCGATAATTGTTATTTCAGGCGCAGTCGTCCTGATGACTGCCACAGCAGCTTTATCGAAGGACGACGCCGTTCCTAAAATCGACCTTGAAAAACAGTGCACAAAGGCTCAGCAGGTGACCGATTCCTTGACTGCCACAAAAAACCCCGGAAGCTTTGATTCGTGCATAAAGAACGAACAAAGTGCTCGCGACAAGCTCATCGAGCGGTGGGCAACCATCCCGGCGTCGGACAAGGCACTGTGTATTCATTCAACACAATTTTCACCAAGCTATTTCGAATGGCTTGGGTGCATAGATACAAGGGATTACGTGCGAAAGCAGCGGGAGAAGGATCCGAGCTCAATGCGCACCTCCCAGTTGTGCCCGATTGTGAATTGGAACTCATACGGCGAAATCACCAGTGTCGCCGCATGCCAACTGCGATAGAGCGATAAAGTCGCCGCACAAAGAATGGAGACTCGAAAAGCTTTTTTCTCTCATGCGGGCGCTTAATGCGCCGCATGGTTTCTCTCAGCGATCATCAACTTGAAATCGTCACGACCGCTGCGAGCCGTGCCGGTCGAGCGCCGTTCTGTCTTTCTGGAACGGCCCGGTGCGATGCTGAGAATGCGTTGGCAGATTCAGCGATTTATGTAGAAGTGCCAGCCGACAGCCGTAAAAATAGAACGGCGATTAAGAAGTACGATTCGTAGTCTGTCATGGCCGGGTCATACGGCACGTTTCATTCGAGTTCCAAACGTTAATGGCCATTAACTGATGTGGCAAAATAGAACATTTCGTTCTGAAACAGGCGCTCTTGATGATTTGCCATTCGTTAAAGCCTCGCCGCTCGTATGCTCCGCGGCAAATAGCCCAAATCTCCAGCGATCATCGACGAAGGCCGCTGTCGCGTTGCCGGGTTCGTGTGCTTCAGCGGCTATATGTTCGCGAAACGTCTCTACGGAAAGCGGACGGTCGCGTGTACGGGATGGCAGGCATTTGATCCTCTGCTCAGGCTTGCCAAAATCAGTTGGACCTCCGACAATCTTTGTTCGCGACGAGAAGCTTGCCGCTGAGCGCGCAAGCCCGGCGGACCTGGGAGGAGATCCATGCGCTTTCTGAAATTCGCGCTGGCCGGCGCGTGTGCATTCGGCCTTTTCGGCCTCACCTCCGCCATAGCTGCGGAACCCGTAAAAATCCGCATGTCATGGGTGGCGCCCGTCGCCAATTGGGCATCGATCGTCCTGGAGAAAAAAGACTTGGCCAAACATATGGGCAAGTCCTACACGGTCGAATCTGTTCGCTATCAGGGCACGCCGCAAATGATTACGGCGATCGCCAACAACGAGTTGGAAGTCTCCAACCTCGCCTATTCGTCGCTCGCGATCGCGATTGAGAATGCCGGCCTCGACGACATTCGCGTCATCGCCGACGAATTCCAAGATGGCGTGCCCGGTTATTACACGCAGGAATATTTTGTCCGCAAGGACAGCGGCATCGAAAAGGTGGAAGATCTCAAAGGCAAGGTAATCGGCACCAACGCCGGCGGGAGCGCCGTCGACATCGTTATGCGTGCGATGTTGAGAAAGCATGGCCTCGAGGAAAAGCGCGATTACACCATGGTCGAGAGTCCTCTTCCGGCAATGCCCGCGGTACTGCTCGAAAAGAAAGCCGACCTTGTACCAGCAGTGCTTCCATTTGCCTTTAATCCGAAGCTGCGTGAGGAGGGCAAGGTCTTGTTCAAACAAAACGAGGCGCTCGGCGTCACGCAAATGATCGTGTGGACGGCGCGCAAGTCGTTCATCGACAAAAACCGCGCTGCCATGGTCGATTTCATGGAGGACATGTTGCGCATCACCCGCTGGTTCCTCGATCCGAAAAACCATGACGAGGTGGCACAGATCGCATCCAGAATAACGAAGGCCCCGCCCGAGCGTTTCGGCTGGCTGTTCACCAAACAGGACACTTATCGCGATCCCAACCTGTTGCCGAACTTGGAAGCCCTGCAGCGCAATGTCGATGTCACGCGCGAACTTGGCTTCGTGAAAAATAAGATTGACGTCAAGAAATATTCGGATCTGAGTCTGGTGCAGGAAGCGGCGAAACGCCTCCAGTAATTTCTGCGGATTCGCGAAACAGCCCCGGGAATCCCCGGGGCTGTTCTTTTGGCGGATCAGATCCGCTTCAGCGGAATTGTCCCAAGGAAGTCGCGCTTGCCGACGTCCACGCCGAAGTTCCGCACCGCGATATAAGCCGCCGTGAGGTGGAAATAGAAATTCGGCAACACGAAATGGTTGAGATAGTCGATACCTTTCATCTGGCCCTTGTTCGGGCCAAGCGGAAAGGTGATCTCCCGCTCGGATGAAGCGTCAATCGCTTTGGCGTCGAGTGTCTTCAGAAAGGCCAGAGTTTTGGCGATGCGCTCCTTGAGCTGATCGAGAGTCGTTTCAGTGTCCTCGAATTTAGGTGGTTCAACACCTGCAAGACGCGCGGAACCATTTTTGGCTTGATCGCAAGTAACCTGGACCTGCCGGCCAAGTGCAAACATGTCCGGGGCCAGGCGCCAGCCCAAAAGGACCGAGGGGTCGATTTTTTTCGCCGCCGCGTGAGCAGCCGCCTTGTCGAGGACGGCTGTGAGAGCGTTCAGACCGATCTCGAAGACCGGCAAGGAAGCTTGAGACATTGAGAAAGGCATAGAGGTTGTCCTTGGAAAACGGCGTCAAGCGCACGCATGAGCAACGATGTCCGGTGGCTTTTGGCGCTGGAACTTCGACGAGCGCGGCCTTATAGCCGAGCCCTTTGCGGGAGCAAGTTCGTCTAAGCCCAGGCGTCCCAAAGCGCAACTATGCCCCGCTCAGTGAACTGGCCGTGTTAGTATGGCCAGGGTAGGAAGGATCGGGCGTTCAATGACCTTTTGTCACAAATATCGTGCCATCCTGGCGGTGACTGCCCTTGCTGTAAGTCTTGCTTTACCTGCCGAGCTTTTCGCGCAAGCGACTGCTTCGCCGCCCGCTGCCGATCCGCCGGCCGCTGCGGCCACGCCTGCAACACCCAGCCCTATCCCCACCGTCGAGCAACCCGTGGCGCCCCCCATAAGTTCACCCAGTATAGCGTTGAGGTTGCCGCGCGATCTGTCGCCTTGGGGGATGTTCATGGCGGCCGATATCGTCGTCAAAGCGGTGATGGTCGGGCTCGTTTTTGCTTCGGTACTGACCTGGACGATCTGGTTCGCCAAAGCCATCGAATTGATGACGGCGCGCCGACGCATGCGCACCGAAATCACGGCCCTCGGTCAGGCGCTCTCCTGGAGCGAACTGAGCGCGCACATGAACGGACGAAGCACTGACACCGCCGCCATGCTGCGGGCAGCAGAGGACGAACTGCGTCTGTCTGCCGATGTGATGCCGCCGGACGGCGTAAAAGAGCGTATTGGCTCAAGGCTTGAGCGGATCGAGGCGGCGGCCGGCCGTCAGATGATCCGCGGCACCGGAATTCTCGCCACCATCGGCGCCACTGCTCCATTTGTCGGATTGTTCGGCACGGTCTGGGGCATCATGAACAGCTTTATCGGCATCTCGAAATCGCAAACCACCAATCTCGCGGTGGTGGCGCCCGGCATCGCCGAGGCCCTGCTGGCAACCGCACTCGGTCTCGTTGCGGCCATTCCGGCCGTGGTGATGTACAATATGTTCTCGCGCTGGATCGCTGGATATCGTGCACTGCATGCCGATGCCGCGGCCGAAATCCTGCGCATCGTCAGCCGCGATCTCGATCGCGGTGCGTTCAATCAACGCCCGGCGGAGCGCCGCCGCGCCGTTGCCGCTGCTGAGTGATCCGCGATGAGCGTGCGTCTCGACCATGGCGATGAACAACTCAGTGAGGTCCACGAGATCAACGTCACGCCGTTTATCGACGTGATCCTCGTGTTGCTGATCATCTTCATGATCGCTGCGCCCCTTGCGACCGTGGACATTTCCGTCGACCTGCCTGCGGCCAGCGCCGAGCGGACGCCGCGCCCTGACAAGCCGCTGTTTCTCACTCTCAAGTCCGACTTGAGCGTTTCGCTCGACAATGACCCGATCAACCGCGCGGCGCTTGCCAGTGCGCTCGACCGTGCGACGGCCGGCGACAAGCAGCAGCGTGTATTCCTGCGCGCCGACAAGACTGTGCCATACGGCGAACTTATGAGTCTCATGAACGAATTGCGTAGCGCCGGCTATCTGCACGTCGCGCTTGTCGGGCTCGAAGCCGAGAAGCTCTAATCATGACGGTCACGACTCAGGCACTGCCTGTCCGGCGCAGCCCAGAAGCATTGGGATGGGGCATCTGTTTCGCGCTGGCACTCGGTTTCCATGCAGCGGGCGCGGCAGCGCTGTTTGCCCGATGGGGCGAGGAGTATGACCTGGTGGCCAATGCGCCGGTGATCATGCTCGATCTGGCGCCCGTGCCGGTGTCGTCCAACGTTACGCC
>JANWKN010000219.1 GCA_025451355.1 Pseudolabrys sp.
ACAAAATAAGCTCGCTCGGATATATGTTCCATTTCCTTCTCAGGGCTCACAATTAATTGCGCATAAAAATCTCCAAACGGTCATGCTGAAGCTGTATCGGGAACACAGGATTTGAACCGCGCAGACGTTGTTTGGTTGAAGTGGCGGGCGGCAAACCGGCGGTTACCTCGGAGACTTTTTTGACCCGAATTTTTTCTTCGCGGCTGGGCGCCCTGACAGGCGTGCTCGGCATCTGCGCTATTGTGCTAATCGGTTACACCGGTTGGCGTTACATGTCAGCCGAGGGCGGCAAACGTGATGCCAAAGGCCCGGCGCCCGTGTCGGTCTCGACGCAAACGATCCAGAACTCAGACTTTCCGGTGTACCTGAACGGTCTCGGCATCGTGCAGCCTTACAACACCGTAACCGTGCGCAGCCGGGTCGACGGTCAGGTTGACAAGGTCGGGTTTCGGCAGGGCCAAATGGTGAATGAAGGCGACCTGCTGGTGCAGATCGACCCGCGACCGTTTCAGGCAGCGCTGGAAATGGCGCAGGCCAAGAAAGCGCAGGACGAGGCCAATCTGAAAAATGCGCAACTCGATCTCGAACGCTACAGCGCGCTTGCCAAGCAAGATTACGCCTCACGCCAACAGCTGGACACGCAGCAAGCGAAGGTCGACCAGCTCAATGCCCAGATCAAAGGCGACCAGGCCTCGATCGACAACGCGCAGACCCAGCTCAGCTACACAACGATCCGTTCTCCCCTCACCGGCAAGACCGGCTTTCGACTGATCGATCCCGGCAACATCGTGCATGCGACAGACCAGACCGGCATTGTCACGATCGTGAAACTGCAGCCGATTTCTGTCGTCTTCACGGCGCCCGAAGAAAACGTCGGGCAGATCAACAGAGCACTTGCGGCGGGAACCGTGCCGGTCATCGCGCTGTCCTCGGACAGTACAAAGACTCTCGGTCAGGGCCATCTCGCGCTTGTCGACAATTCGGTCGATCAGGCGAGCGGAACGATCCACATGAAGGCGACCTTTCAGAACAAGGACGATGCATTGTGGCCCGGACTTTCAGTGGCCACGCGGCTCCTGGTCGACACGCGGAAAAATGTCTTGGTCGCGCCCAACGACGCGATCCAGCACGGGCCGAACGGGCTCTTCACATTCGTCGTGGGCAAGGACAACAAGGTCGAGAAACGCGACATCGAAGTGGGCGAGGAAGGCGTTTCGCAAACGGTCGTGCGCAAAGGCCTTGCGAGCGGCGACCGTGTCGTCACCGCCGGCCAGTACCGGCTGACTGAAGGCGCACTCGTCGCGGTGCGCAATGCGAACCCGCAGCCCTCACCGGACAAAGAGGCGGCAGCCAACAACTCTCAAAAAGACAATTGATCATGGAAGGGGGAATCTCCGCACCATTTATCCGATTGCCGATCGCCACCTCGTTGCTGATGGTGGGTGTGCTGTTCGTCGGCCTCGTCGCCTATCCGCGACTGCCTGTGGCACCTCTGCCTCAGGTTGATTTCCCCACCATTCAGGTCAACGCCACCCTGCCCGGCGCAAGCCCCGACACCATGGCCTCGGCGGTGGCGCAACCGCTCGAAACACAATTCGCGCAAATCGCCGGCGTTTCGCAGATGACCTCGACCAGTGTCGTCGGCTCGACGTCGATTACGATTCAGTTCGTCCTCGAACGCAATATCGATGCCGCCGCAAACGACGTCCAGGCCGCGATCAATGCCGCCGGCGGGCAATTGCCGAAGAACCTTCCGAGCCCGCCCACCTATCGCAAGGTCAATCCAGCCGACTCGCCGATCCTTCTGCTCGGCGCGACCTCAGACACTCTTCCGCTGACAGAAGTAGATGACAATATCGAGACCAAGCTCGCCCAGCAGATCAGCCAGATCCCCGGCGTCGCCCAGGTGTTGATCGGCGGCCAGCAGAAGCCGGCGATCCGCGTGCAACTCGACCCGGCCAAACTGGTTGCCAAGGGACTTTCCCTCGAGGATGTGCGCACGCCGCTTTCGATTGCAACCGTCGACAACCCGAAAGGCAGCATTCGCGGCGAAAAGCGCGCGTTCACGATCTACACCAACGATCAGTTGCCGAATTCGAAGGACTGGAACGACGTCATCGTTGCCTATCGTAACGGAGCACCGCTGCGCGTCCGGGACATCGGGCAAGCGGTGACCGGCCCCCAGGATACCACGCAAGCCGGATGGGCGGACGGCAAGCGCGGAATTGTTCTGGTGATCTTCAAACAGCCCGGCGCCAATGTCATCGACACGGTCGACAAAATCAACGCGGCGCTGCCGAAGCTGCGCGCAACGATGCCGCCGGCCATCAACGTTTTCACGCTTAGCGACAGAACCCAGACGATCCGAGCTTCCGTCGCCGATGTTCAGTTCACCCTTCTCATCACGATCCTGCTTGTGGTGATGGTCATCTTCGTCTTCCTGCGCAGCTTCTGGGCAACCATCATTCCCAGTGTCACCGTGCCGCTGTCGTTGCTCGGCGCCTGCGCCCTGATGTGGCCTTTCGGCTACAGCCTCGATAACCTTTCGCTGATGGCCCTGACGATCGCCGTCGGCTTCGTCGTCGACGATGCGATCGTCATGCTCGAAAACATAACGCGATACGTCGAAGCCGGTGAAACGGCGATCAATGCGGCCTTGCGCGGATCGCGCGAAATCGCCTTCACGATCATTTCCATCAGCATCTCGCTGGTCGCCGTCCTCATTCCATTGCTGCTGATGGGAGGAATTATCGGCCGCCTGTTTCGCGAATTCGCCGTCACGCTTTCGATGGCGATTTTGGTGTCGGCCTTCGTCGCATTAACGCTGACCCCGATGCTGGCATCGCGGGTGCTCAGGCCGCCGAAAGAGGCGCACCATGGAAGGCTGTATGCGTGGAGCGAACGCGCGTTCGACGCGCTCCTGCATGCGTATGAGCGCGGGCTCGATATCGTCTTCAGGCATCAGCGCATCACGCTTGGGGTGTTCTTCGCCACGCTGGCTCTGTCGGTCTATCTGTTCGTGATCATCCCGAAAGGCTTTTTCCCGCAACAGGACATCGGGCTGCTGACCGGCATTTCTGAAGCCGCGCAGGAGACAGCGCCAGACCAAATGATGAAATACCAACTGCAGCTCGGGGAAATCGTGCGGAGCGATCCCGCGGTTGACCACGTCGCGATGTTCATGGGCGGGCCGGGCAATCCCTCGAACACTGCCCGCATGTTCATCACCCTGAAGCCGCGCAATGAGCGCACAGCAAATGCCGATCAGGTCATCGCGCGGCTGCGCGGCACACTCGACAAAGTCGAGGGAGCGCGCCTCTTTCTGCAGGCAGCGCAGGATGTCCGTGTGGGCGGCCGTGCATCCCGCACGCAATTCCAGTACACGCTGCAGAGCGCCGATATCGAACAGCTCAACGACTGGGCGCCAAAGATCCTGGCGAAACTCAAGACTCTCCCCGAACTGCGCGACGTTGCCACCGATCAGCAGACGGAAGGCTTGACGCTCACGTTGAAGGTCGATCGCGACCAGGCTTCGCGTTATGGGTTCACCGCTCAGGCGATTGACGACACGCTTTACGACGCCTTTGGCCAGCGTCAGATCGCGCAGTATTTCACACAGCTCTCGAGTTACTACGTGATCATGGAGGTAACGCCTTCGTTACAGGGCGATCCCGCGACGCTCGACAGGATCTTTATGCGTTCGCCAACGACCAATGGCGAGGTGCCGTTGTCCGCGTTCGCAAAATGGACCACACATCCGATCCAGCCATTGTCGATAAGCCATCAGGGTCAGTTCCCGGCGATCACAATCAGCTTCAATCTCGCGCAGGGCATCGCGTTGGGGCGGGCCACCGAAGCGATCGATAAAGCCAAAGCCGAACTCAACGTTCCGGCAACGATCAACACGACGTTCCAAGGCAATGCGCAGGCATTCCAGGACTCGCTTTCGACGGTGCCGCTCCTAATCCTGGCCGCATTGATCGTCGTCTATCTCATTCTCGGCATTCTTTACGAGAGCTATATCCACCCGATCACGATCCTCTCGACTCTCCCCTCGGCGGGCGTCGGCGCGTTGCTGACACTGATGCTGTTTCATTTCGATTTCAGTCTTGTCGCTCTCATCGGCATCATTCTACTGATCGGCATCGTCAAGAAGAACGGAATCATGATGGTCGACTTCGCCATCGTGGCAACCCGAGACGATGGTCTGTCGCCACCCGAGGCTATTCGCCGGGCCGCGATACTTCGCTTCCGGCCGATCATGATGACGACAATGGCGGCGATGCTGGGTGGCGTGCCGTTGATGCTGGGCCAAGGGACAGGCTCGGAGATCAGACAGCCGCTCGGTTATGCGATGGTCGGCGGCTTGTTTGTAAGCCAAGCGTTGACGCTATTCACGACGCCGGTGATCTATCTCTATCTGGACCGATTTTCCTCATGGATCACAAACTGGGCCAGATCCAGATCGCATGACGGTATGCAGGACCGCGACGTTCACCCGACGCGAGAAGCTGCCGAGTAAGACCAGCCGGCGCCGAGCAGCGCCACCGCCGTGATCAATGCCGGCGTTGCCGCCTTTTCGCTCTTCGCTTTCGTCCGTTGAACCTTCTTCCGCATGCTTATTTCTGGCAATTGCGTGCCGCGCAGAACAACGATCGATCACACCTTGAAAATCTCCGCGTATCGCTTCTTGACCGAGTCGGCTTGCGCGAGGATGCCTTCTGGATCCTCCTTCATCAAGTTGATATCGGCGAGCTTGCGGACGCCAGGCTTCTCCACGGTCTGGGAGTGCGGCGAATACTGGCGTGCGTAGTCGATGAGCAGCTGCTGACCCTCGCGCGAATGCATCCAGTTCTGGAACAGGCGCGCGGCGTTCGGATTGGGAGCGCCCTTGAAGACCGCGCTCGGACCTGTCGCGAGGGGCGTACCCTCTTCCGGATAAATGATGTCAACCGGCTGGCCGGCCTCCTTGTAGCGGATGACAAGATAACCCGCCCCGTCCACCATCACCGCACGTTCGCCGATCGAAATTCTCTTCGGGGTATCGGTCGCCGACTGAACCTGCATGACATTCTGCGCAGCAAGCTTCACGAAATAATCCCAGCCCAGGTCGCGCGCAGTTTCGAACGTCGAATTCATGATCGTGCCACTGTAGGCGGGATGTGCCTTGACCAGCTTGCCCTTCCATTTCGGGTTGAGCAGGTCCTTGAACCCCTTCGGAGCCTCGTCCTTCTTCACCAGGTTCGTGTTGTAGGCCAGCGGAGAGATGAGAATGCGTGTCGTGACATTCAGTCCCTCGGGGTCGTAGAAGCGCTTGTCATAGTGCTTCACGACTTCCTCCGGCAGGTAAGGCGCGAGCCAGTCGCTGCGTTTCCAGATGATGCAATGCGCCTGGTCGGAAGTGTTGACGACGTCGACGACGCGGATGTTCGATGAATATTCCTGAGCGATGCGCGAAAAGACGCGCTCGGCGCCGGACCGCTCGACACGCACGGCAACGCCCGGATACTTCGTTTCAAACGCCTTGCCGAGGCGCTCGGCGAACTCGAGATCCATCGCCGTGTAGAAAGAAAGCTTGCCCTCTTTTTTCGCCGCCTCGATCAATGCCGGCGTCACCGCCTCAGCCGCAGGCGCCGCGGCGACCCGCACGGCAAAGGCACTGAGGCAGAGCCCCCCGGCTCCCTTGAGCACATCGCGCTTTGTGAAGTTTTTGCCCATTGAGTCCTCCCTTGGCGTCCTCGATGTGGCGTCCTCATTTTTACCCCGGGCACCGCTGACCGAAGGCCATGGCCTTGCGAAGCGCAACCATTCCCAAAGCGTGAGGACAGCTTCGTCCCAAGCCTAACAGATCGTACGGTGCGGGTAATGCGTCCCGTGAATTGCGAAAATGGCCTGCGAAAGCCCGGAAATCAGCGTTAACTGTCCGTGGCTGCAATTAAGATTACGCCTTAACTAATGATTAATCTGCCCGGCAGACAGGCCCGGACAGACGCCGACATTTTTCCACCCCAGAAACGTCTCTAAAGTCATGTGTAGCAGCTTCTTTTACACCATTGTCAGAGACAACACCGGACAAGCGCAGACAGCGCGTTTCGTTACCCCGGCGTTACCCCAGCGCGAACCGTTACCCCGGAGAACTAAGATGGCCAAAGGCTTTACCGATCTGAAGATCAAAAACCTCAAAGCTGGCGCCGTTCGCCGCGAGATACCTGATCCGGGAGCGAGCGGCCTCTATTTGGTCGTGCAGCCATCAGGCAAAAAGTCTTTCGCCGTTCGCTATCGCTACAACGGCACGCCGCGCAAGCTCACGCTGCCCGGTGGTCTCACACTGAAGGCCGCCCGCAAGCTGGCCAGCGATGCGCTTTACGAACTTGAGAAGGGCCACGATCCGGCTGCCACCAAAAAGGAGACGCGAGCCAAGCTCAAGGCGGCCAAGGCCGCTACAGTGCAGGCGCTTTGCGAAAACTATTTGAGCCGTGAGGCAAAGAAGCCTGAAGCCGAAAAGTTGCGCACGTTGGGGGAACGCAAGCGTGAACTAGAGCGCTTGGTCTACCCCGAAATCGGCGACGTGCCGCTCGCTGATCTGAAACGCAGTCACATTGTCCGGATGCTCGATAAGATCGAAGACGCGAACGGCGCAAAAATGGCCGACCTTACGCTCGCGTTTGTTCGTCGGATTTTCAACTGGCACGCGGCGCGTGTAGACGACTTCAATAGCCCGATTGTCCGTGGCATGTCGCGTTATGACGCGAAGGCCAACCAAGGCACCCGTATACTTTCCGACGATGAAATCCGCAAGATATGGGCGGCGACTGAGCCGAGCGAAAAGGCACCGCAACCGTTCCACGCGCTAGTGCGCTTCCTGCTGTTGACCGGCGCACGCCGCGCCGAAGGGGGCGAGATCACATGGCCAGAGATAACGGAATACGACTGGACGCTCCCGGCGCGTCGAAACAAAGTCGCGGTTGATCTTGTCAGGCCACTGAGCAAAGCAGCGCAAGATGTTTTGAAAAGTCTGCCACGCATAGACGGCGGGGCATTTGTTTTCAGCAATGATGGTCGCCATCCGCTTTCGCTGACCACGCCATTGGCACGGTTGACGGCGGCAACTGGCGTAACCGGCTGGCGGCTGCACGATCTTCGGCGCTCTTGCAGAACATTGATGAGCCGGGCCGGTGTCAGCGTCGACGTTGCCGAGCGCTGCCTTGGCCACGTCGTCGGTGGCGTGAGAGGCGTTTACGATCAAAACAAATATCACCGCGAAATGCAACGTGCGTTTGAAGAACTCGCCACGCAGATCAAGCGCATCATCAATCCGCCGCCCGATACTGTCGTGGAGCTTCGGCGGTGAGCAAAAAGCGAGGCAGGCCACGAAAAGAAGTTTGAGATTGTCCGCCAACTGACCTGGCAGGATATTTGGCGTCGCAATGCGACACGGAATAAAGGTGGCCGGCCTGAGCATCCCCTTAATTGGAAGCTTAAGGCAGACGCCGCCGCTCGCCCCGCCGGTCAATCGCAGCGGGCGTTCGTTAAGGGAATGGCTTGAGCGGCAAAATGGCCGCGCCCCGACGCCCGAGGAGATCATTCGGACCGAGAAAAGAATTAGACGAGGACGAATTTAAAAATGTGTTTTGGGTCTCGGCATTAGGCGAAAGGCCGAGCACGATGCCCGTCCGATTAAACGTAAGGACGGAAACCCGATGACCCGAAAATTGCGCAAAATGCAGGTTGCTGAGCGTTATGGCAACTTGAACACCCGCACGATCGATCGGTGGCTGACCTATCCCGAGCTAAAATTAAGCTAATTGCGGAATGTTCTAATAATGAATTGTGAGCAACTTTGAATCGTTTATTGCTGGGATCTTGAATCAATCTTGCGCCTCACATCGGCGGAATAGGATCGTTATGTGCTCGAGCGGCAGTGCTGGCCTGGTGTCGAGCCTCGAGACCGCGGAGCAGCGTTGATCAGCCGGAGACGATCGCCGAGCGTTTGTTCGCGTAGCCGTCTTGATGGGGGGCCAAAATTCCCAGCTTGGATAGTTTGTAGACCACCCTCGCAAAATTTTTATAAAATCCTGACCCGAGGAATTTAGCCGACGATCCGGCCAATGTCCGTTTTTGGGGGTAAAGCGGACATCGCTCTTATCAACGGGCCGTAGTTGAGCGGACACGTGTTGCAAAATTAGCCGCGCCGCCAGTTCGTTACCCGCGATGTTCCAATGGGAGTCGTTTGGACGGTAAAG
>JANWKN010000220.1 GCA_025451355.1 Pseudolabrys sp.
ACACCCGTGGATCCCGTCGCGCGATTCCACCTTGGCAATGGTGCGCGGCTTGAGCGGATCAACTGGCTTGCCGATACATCCGAACGCGCTATCGAACAGGCCTATGGATTGATGGTGAACTATCAGTACGACCTCGATCACATCGAGAAAAATCACGAGGCCTATGCGGAAGGGCGCACGGTCGTCGCCTCTGGTGCCGTGCAGCGGTTGCTGCGGCCACCGCTCGAGCTGGTCCCGGTTACCGGCTAGGATTTTCCATAGACCGGAACGATCGCACCGCGCGTGACGCGGTTTTCAGGCGAAGCCAGAAAGACGATTGTTGCGGCCACTTCCTCGACCTTCGGCCAGACTGAGTAATCCGCCTTCGGCATCGCCTTGCGGTTGGCCGGCGTATCCATGATCGAGGGCGCGACGGCGTTGACGAGGATGCCGTCTTTCGCGACCTCCTCGGCCAGTTCCACCGTGAGTGCGGCAACGCCTGTCTTGGCCACGGTATAAGCACTCATGCCTGCACCAAAACGCCATTCCAGGGCGGGGCGTGCGGCGACATTCACGATGCGACCGCCGCCGCTCGTCAGCATGGCGTTGACCGCAGCGCGGCAGCACAGGAAGCACGAGACAAGATTGCTGTCGATCTGCGCCATCAAAGCGTTCTTGTCAGTTTCGGCCACCTTGCCCGCCGCAAATCCGCCGGCGATGTGGATCGAAGCCCAGGGCTTCACACCGGAATAGAGCTTCGCAACCTGAGTCTCATCGGACAGGTCCGAAACCGCCACAAGCTTGACGTTCGGGTCCTCGCGATGGGGAAAGCGCTGTACTTCCGTCTCATGCACATAGGGAACAATGCAGGTCGCGCCGGCGGCGAGCAATTTGCTCACGACGGCGGTCCCGAGGGCGCCAGTGCCACCGGTCACGACAATCTGCTTGCCCGATAAATCCATCGCTAGCCGCGCCCTCGTTTCACGCGCGTCGGCAGCACCTGAAATTCTATCCAGTTGGCGACCTCGCCGACCCTCAACTTCTTGTCCAGGACATTCTTGCTGATGCCGTGCCGCCAGGCCAGCCGCTTGCAGCCCGGATCGCAATCGAGGACGTCGAGATCCTGCGCAAATGTTTTGATGTCCGCAGTGTCGGCAAAGAAACCTTCCTCGATAAGCCGCGTGCCGATGCGCCGGACAATCGCCGCTACCTCACGCAGAGGATATTCCGGGTGATATTGCACGGCCCAGGCGATCGACCCATTGGTGCGGATCTCCGCGCTTTGCACATCGGATATGGCGTTTGTCGCCAGCACTGTTGAGCCCGGTGCGAGCGCTTCGACTTCGTCGAGGTGCACAGTTGGCGCGTTGAACACATCAAGCTTGCCCGCATACATCGGGTGTTTTCGCCCGGCTTCCGTGAGGCGGATACCGCGGCCGAAGCCGAGCTCGCGCCCCTTCGGATTTTTCCGGACACTGCCGCCGGCCGCCGCCGTGATGACCTGAAGACCCCAGCAGGAGCCGAACAGCGGCGTTCCAGTCTTGAGCGCGGCGCGCACCAGATCGATCTGTCGCATCACCTCCGGCCCGCCGTTGTAGACGTGCAGGCTCGAACCGGTAATAGCGATGCCATCATAACCTTCGAGTGAGGAGCCTTCCGGCAACAGCGCCGCCGGGTCGCCGGGATAGCAGATATCCACCACGGTGCCGGGAAGGAGTTCACGCAGGAGGTCCGAATAACCCTTGCTCGCCGCGGTGCCGCCGACCGCCACGTGCTCGGACGTTGTCTGTGGTGAATTGCCTTCGATGACGAGCAGGCGGGGCGAGGGCATTTGGTGGCTGGATGTTCCCTGGCGGGCGTTCAAGCAACGAATTGGGGCATTAATTGGCTCGATATGGCTCCGACGGCGCGATTCTTCAATTGCGGTGAATGCTATAACGCAAACGCAAACTTAACACGCTCTGTCCTTGAGTGCTCTACCCAAGCCGCTCATTCTGCGGAACAAAGCGAATCATCAGGCAATGGCCGATTTTGACCTCGCCATCATCGGCGGCGGCATAAACGGAACGGGCCTCGCCCGTGACGCCGCCGGCCGCGGAATAAAAGTGCTGCTGGTCGAGATGAACGATCTCGGCTCGGGCACATCCTCAGCTTCGAGCAAGTTGATTCATGGTGGTCTGCGCTATCTTGAGCACGGAGCCTTCCGTCTGGTCCGCGAGGCGCTAAGCGAGCGTGAAGTACTTTTACGCATGGCACCGCATCTGGTGCGACCGATGCGTTTCATGTTGCCGCCCATGCCCGGGCTGCGCTCGTCCCTTTTGCTGCGCTTCGGTCTGCTCATCTATGATTTGCTGGGTGCGCGCAAGCTGTTGCCCGCCTCGCGCAGTGTCGATCTTACCCACCACAAGGTCGGTCAGCCTCTAAAGCGAACCTTTCGCTATGGCTTCGAATATTCTGACTGCTGGGTCGACGATTCACGTCTCGTCGTGCTCAATGCGGTCGATGCCGCGGAGCGTGGTGCCGTCGTCCGTACCCGTACTCGCTGTGCTCGGGTGGAGCGGCGGGATGAATGGGAACTGGTGCTCAACGCGCGCGGCAGGCGCGAAGTGAAGACGGCGCGCGTTCTGGTCAATGCGGCTGGTCCGTGGATCGGCGCCGTGGCGGACACGGTCATCCGCCGCCCACTGCCGACGCCTGTCCGGCTGATCAAGGGCAGCCACATCGTCATTCGTCGGCGCTTCGATCACGACTACGGCTATCTGCTGCAGGCCGCAGACCGGCGCATCGTGTTTGTTCTACCTTTCACTCAGGATTTTACGCTGATCGGCACCACCGATCGTAACTTCGTCGGCGACCTCGGTTCGGTGGCGCCCGACCCGAAGGAAATCGCCTATCTTTGCGACGCGGTTAATCAGTATTTCCGCGATAAGGTCGTGCCGGACGAACTGGTATGGTCATTTTCGGGAGTGCGCGCGCTTTATGATGATCACGCCGACAAGCCCGAGGATGTCACGCGCGATTACGAACTGGTTCTCGATCACGGCGGCGGCGAGGCCCCGTTGCTCACCATCTATGGCGGCAAGATTACGACGTACCGAAAGCTGGCGGAGGCGGCCATGAGGCAGATCGGCCATTTCTTCGGAGCGATGCCGTCTTGGACTGCGAGCTCGAAACTGCCCGGCGGCGAGTTTTCTCCTGATGAGTTCGAAGCGCAGGTGAGCGAGTCCGCCAAACGATGGCCATTCCTGTCGACTTCACACGTGCATCGGCTCATGCGCGCCTATGGCCTTCGTGCCGAAAGATTTCTCGGAGATGCCAAAAGCATGGACGATCTGGGTCAATGCTTTGCAGGCGACCTCACCGCTGCCGAGGTGCGTTACATGGTAGAAAACGAGTGGGCGCAGAATGCTGACGATGTGCTCTGGCGCCGGAGCAAGATCGGGCTGAAAGCTACGACTGAGGGCAGCGCGGCTCTAGATTGCTTCATTGTGTCGATGGGTGGAAAGGCAGCCATGACCGCGCGTTGACGACCTGGGGGATTTCATTTGCCGACCGCTCTCGTTGCAATCGACCAAGGTACGACCTCGACGCGAGCAATCGCGTTCGACGCGGCCTTGCGCCCTCTCGCGACAGCACAAATGGAGCTGCGTCAGATCTATCCGTCACCGGGAGAGGTCGAGCATGACCCGGAGGAAATCTGGACGACAGTCGTCGCAACAGTGCGGGCCGTCATGGCCGAAGCGCGGCTCACGGCGAAAGACGTTGCCGGCATTGGCATCACCAATCAACGCGAAACCACGGTCATCTGGGACCGCCAAAGCGGCGACCCGGTTTACAATGCGATCGTGTGGCAGGACCGTCGCACTGCCGAGTTTTGCGAGTCGCTGCGACGTACCGGTCATGAACCGGAAATTGTCGCCAAGACGGGACTTCTGCTCGATCCCTATTTTTCCGCGAGCAAGATCGCCTGGTTGCTCGATCATGTGGCAGGCGCCCGCGCGGCGGCCCAAGATGGCAGGCTCGCATTCGGCACCATCGACTGTTTCCTGCTTTGGCGTCTCACGGGCGGTAAAGTGTACCTGACCGATGCCACCAATGCGTCGCGCACGCTGTTGTTCGATATCGGCAAGTCGGAGTGGGATGACAACCTCTGTCGCCTGTTTAGCGTGCCACATCGTCTCCTACCCGAAGTGCGTGATTGTGCCGGCACATTCGGAGAAACAACGCCCGACTTGTTCGGAGGGCCGATCCGTATTCTCGGCATCGCCGGAGACCAGCAGGCCGCTACGGTGGGGCAGGGCTGTTTCAGGCCTGGCATGATGAAGTCGACCTACGGCACCGGATGTTTCGCGCTTCTCAATACCGGTCGCGAGCGTGTCGGTTCACGCAATCGGCTGCTCACCACCATTGCCTATCAACTCGAGGGCCAGCGGACCTATGCACTGGAAGGGGCGATCTTTGTCGCGGGCGCCGCGGTGCAATGGTTGCGCGACGAGTTAAAGTTTATCGACGCGGCATCAGATGTTGGCCTCCTGGCGCAGCGGGCCGATCCTGCTCAGCAGGTTTATATGGTGCCGGCCTTTGTGGGACTTGGTGCGCCTTATTGGGATGCGGAGGCGCGCGGCGCTATCTACGGCTTGAGCCGCAACTCCGGTGCGGCCGAGATTGCCCGCGCCGCGCTTGAGGCGGTTGCCTATCAAACCCGCGATCTGCTCGAAGCCATGCAAGCCGACTGGCCTTCCGCGAAAGATTCCGCGACGGTGCTAAGGGTCGACGGCGGGATGACGGCAAGCGACGTGACGATGCAGTATGTCGCCGACATTCTGGCAAGTCCGGTCGATCGACCCGTCGTAATGGAAACGACTGCGCTGGGGGCTGCTTATCTCGCGGGGCGCGCCGCCGGAATCTGCCCAGACCTGGAAGGCTTTGCCACGCAATGGCAGCTCGATCGGCGCTTCGAACCGCGCATGGATTTCGAAGCGCGGGAGCGCAAGTATTCCGGCTGGCGCGACGCCGTTCAGCGCACGCTGACGTGCCAAGACTGACCGAGCCCGTGGGCAACAGCGAGCCCGACGCGCCGGGTTGAGTGCGTTCTCGCGCCCCGCTAGCGTAACTCCTGCGAAACGGGGATTCGATGGCGGACGGCGGCCAGGCAGCACAGGAACCGGTATCGATCGAAAAGCCGCCGCTGGTGCGCTTTGAGGCCGTCACCAAGCGGTTCGGCTCGGTCGTGGCGGTGGAGACGCTTTCGCTCGATATCAAGCATGGCGAATTTTTCGCGCTGCTTGGCCCGTCCGGCTGCGGCAAGACAACCTTGTTACGGACGCTGGCCGGATTCGAAGCGCCGACCCAAGGCCGCATCCTGCTCGACGGCGAAGATATCGTCCCGGTGCAGCCGCACCGGCGACCGGTGAACATGATGTTCCAGAGCTACGCGTTATTTCCGCACTTGAGCGTTGAGGGTAATATCGGCTTCGGCCTGCGCCAGGAAAATGTTGCGCGGGCAGAAATCGCCGATCGCATCGCGGAAATGCTTGTGCTGGTGCGTTTGCAGGGCTTCGGCGGACGACGAATCGATCAACTCTCCGGCGGACAGCGCCAGCGAGTGGCGCTCGCGCGTGCGCTGATCAAGCGTCCGCGCGTTCTCCTGCTCGACGAGCCTCTGGCCGCACTCGACAAAAAGCTGCGTGCGGAGACCCAATTCGAGCTGATGGAACTGCAGCGCAAGCTCGGCACCACGTTTGTCATCGTCACGCACGACCAGGAAGAAGCGATGATCATCGCCGATCGCATCGCTGTGATGGATCGCGGTCGCCTGATGCAGGTCGCGGCACCGGCAGAAATCTATGAGCGACCAAATTCGCGTTGGGTCGCCGGATTCATCGGGGAAACGACTATGATCGAAGGGCGGCTTGGCTCCGATAGCAATATCGAGAGCGTGCTCGGCCGCATGCGGGTCGCTGGATCGAGTAACGCCAGGTCGGGCGACAAGGTCTGGCTGGCGCTACGTCCTGAGAAGATCAGCATGACCGCCGAGCGCCCAAACGAAGGCCTCAATGCTGTCGCGGGCACCGTGTCGGAGATTGGCTATCGCGGCGACATGTCCGTCTACAAGATTCTCCTTAGCGATAGGTCAGTGATGAAAGTTGCGCTCACCAATGTCAGTGCGCGGGGCGAGACACCTTTTTCGCTGCACGACCTCGTCTGGCTGTCGTGGCCGCCGGAAGCCGGCGTGGTTTTGACGGAGTAGCGATGCGGGGAGAACCTCAGGGGCGAAAGTGGAGCAGGCGAGCCGTCGTGCTTCTGCCCTGTGTGTGGCTCGTTGTTTTTTTTCTTACGCCGTTCGTCATCGTTCTCAAGATCAGCTTGTCGCAAACCGCGCTGGCGCAGCCGCCATATTCACCGGTGTTTGACTTGTCGGCCGGATGGGCAGGTTTCTTAGATTTTGCGAGGCAGTTGTCGCTTGAATCATTCCGATTGCTGTTCACCGACCTGATCTATCTGTTGTCCTATCTCAAGAGTCTGCAGGTCGCGGCAATCTCCACGCTCATACTAGTTTTGGTCGGATACCCCTTCGCCTACGGCATCGCCCGCGCGCCCCGCGGCTGGCAACCATTGCTGGTGATGGCCGTCGTGCTGCCGTTCTGGACGTCGTTTCTGATCCGCGTCTACGCGTGGATCAATATTCTGCAACGGGATGGCCTGCTCAACGATGTGCTGATGAGATTGCACATCGTCGATGTGCCACTCATTTGGCTGTCCTCCGACACCGCGATCTACATCGGGATTGTCTATTCGTACCTGCCGTTCATGGTGCTGCCGCTTTATGCGGCTCTGGAAAAAATGGACGAGAGCCTGCTGGAGGCGGCCGCCGATCTTGGCTGCCCGCGGTGGAAGACGTTTTGGCTTGTGGTCGTGCCGCTGTCGCTGTCAGGTGCGGCAGCGGGCGCGCTGCTCTGCTTCATTCCGATTGTCGGTGAATTCGTCATTCCCGACCTGCTCGGCGGCTCGGAAACGCTGATGATCGGGCAGACATTGTGGACTGAGTTTTTCGCCAATCGCGATTGGCCGGTCGCGTCCGCCATTGCCATCACACTCCTGGCTCTGTTGCTCGTACCAATGCTCTTTTATGAGCGTCTGCAGCAGCGATCGCTGGAAGGGGGCCGGTAATGCGGCGCGGCGCTTCGCTCTTCAATATCGTCTCGATCGCGATCGGCCTCGCATTTCTCTATCTGCCGATCTCCATCCTGGTCATCTATTCGTTCAATGCCTCGCGACTGGTCACCGTCTGGGCTGGTTGGTCGCTGATCTGGTACCGCGAGTTATTGAACGATACCGCTATCCTGCAGGCCGCCTGGATTAGTCTGCGCGTCGCGGCGCTTTCGGCAACGGCCGCTACCATTCTCGGGACCCTTGCGGCCGTGGCGCTTGTTCGTCTGGGATCCTTTCGCGGCCGATTGCTGTTTTCCGGAATGGTCTATGCACCGCTGGTGATGCCCGAAGTCATCACCGGTCTTTCACTCTTGCTGCTGTTCGTCGCCTTCAACGTCGACCGCGGCTTCTGGACCATCGCGATTGCCCATACCACGCTGACCATGTGCTTCGTCACGGTCATCGTGCAATCGCGACTCATCGGCTTCGATCGCAGTCTTGAGGAGGCGGCGATGGATCTCGGGTGCCCGCCACTCAAGACCTTCCTGACAATCACGTTGCCTCTGATCGCCCCAGCTATTGCCGCGGGGTGGATGCTGGCATTCACGCTCTCGCTCGACGATCTCGTGATCGCGAGCTTTACCACCGGACCTGGCGCGACGACTTTACCGATCCGTATCTATTCAGAAGTGCGTTTGGGCGTAAAACCCGAGATCAACGCCGTTTGTACGATCATGATCGCGGTCGTCGCGGCCGGAACCGTTGTGGCGTCGCTGATCACCAAGGGCGGGGCCGCACGGCGTCAGCGTGAGGCGCTGGGTGCCCAAGTCTGATAGCCAGGGAACCCGGTCGTGCGATCTAGTCGCTGCTGCTCTTGCCGGGCGGGCGTGGCGTGCGGAGGCACGGCCGTTCGCAACTACTCGGTCTTTCCCCGGTCCGCCGGTGCGGACGAGTCCGCGGGAGCGCTTCCGGCGGCCGGCGTACTGCCGGTCAGGCGCTCAATAGCCGAGCGAACCGAATCGCGGGTGCTGCGTTCGCGCACTGCATTGAGCAAAGGAGCGGCGGCGCCGGACCGGCGGATCAGCGATTCCGGATCGGGGAGCATGATCGGGTCGTCCCACGAGCCCTGGACGATGAATGGCAACTCGAAGGGTGTTGCGCCCGGCTTGGGTGGTGTGACAAGGGCCGCTGTGCCCTTCAGATCAAGCTCACGCGCCGGGATCGAAGCCGAACCGGCTAGTCCGAGAACCACCGCAGCGCCCTCGATCTTTACGTCCTCGACCGTCACCATACCCTGATTGATTTTCAGCGTGACCGTCATCTTGTCGAATGGCGTGCGACCGCTGCGGAACTCGCCGCCGCCCGAAAGCGGACGACGTTCCAGCCGCCGCAGCAATTGCTCGACATTGAGGCCCGCCAGCGCGCCGTTCGTCCCGGTGAGGTTTGCCGTCCCATTGAGGGTCTGCGTCACTGCAAGCACGCTGTCGCCGCTGCCTTCGACCACGAGCGCAATATTCCCTTTGCCTTCGAGCCGACGCAGACCGAACAACTGGCCCAGGCAGCTTTCGAGGTCGATATCGGTAAAATTCAACTGCGATTTGACGTCGACCCCTTGCTCGAAATTGGCGAGCGTCATGGAGCCCTTGATCACTCCGCCATAGGCCTGTGCCTCACCGACGGTCAGCACCAGATGACCGTTACGCAGGTTTGCCGCGATTGCGGTGCGTCCGAGCTTGGCATTCGACACGACGACGGTCCCCGCCGACAAACGTAGATCGAGATCGAGCCCGGCCAGACCGTCTAGCGTGATGCGTCCGTTATTCCACGCGCGCTCGTTGGCGGCGATCAGGCGGACGGTCGAAACATAGGGCGTCAGGTCGAGCGCGTCTGCGGCGAGAGTGCCTTGCAGCGTCTGTCGTCCATCGGCGGCGAAGGTGAGCACGCCTTCCGCGGTGTTGCCATCAAGCTCAACATTTACGCCAGACAGGCTGATGGTGCCGCCCACGACATTCGTTCGTGCCTTGATCGCAAAACGGCCGAAGCCGCCGCCAGGCATTGGCTTCTGGCCCGACCAGATCAATACATTGCGCAACGAGGGTGCGTCGGCGGCCAGGGTTCCTTCAATCTTCAGCGTGGGTTTGAAGTTGACGGCACCATCAAAAGCGGCCTTCATCGGCGTGCCCGCAATGCGTAGTTTTACGCCACTGCGGCTGCCGGAAAGGGCGGCAGCAAAGTCGGCGAGCGTCAGGCTCGCGTCCATGGGCGCATCGTGCCAGACGAACCGACCGGTGGCGCCGAACGTCTTCGAGATCGACGGCCAGGCCAGCGAAAATTCCACACCGTATAATGTCTCGTTGAGCTGCCATGCTTCGTCGCGAATTGTCACAGTGCCGCCGTCGATGCGCATTTCTGAAAACGCAGCGACCCGATGCGCCGCCGCCTGGCTGCGCGTCAGGGCCTCGATCAGGCCCGACCAGTTGGATTGGCCGTTCGGCAGAAAGTCGATCATGATTCTCGGATGATCGAGCGAAACGTCGGCAATCTCGACGCGACCAATCAGCAGTGGGAAAAACCGCAAACGTGCCGTCAAACGTTCGGCGATTAGGGCGGGCTGCTTCGTGTCGCCAAGTGCGACATCAGCGAAGTTCACGCTGCCGCTCGGGAAAAGCGAAACGCTGGCTTTGCCGCGCAAAACCGGATCGAGACCGGTAACCTCGCGGATCTCCGCCAGGACCCGTTGCCGCACCGTATCGGCGGATATGAGGTACCCGGCGGTCGTGAGCACGGCCAAGCCCCCCGCGATGACCGCGAGCAGGACAAATCCCAGGCGTTTCAAGCCGGTAGCCGTCGTCAAAGGGGAGAAATCCGGTTGTTTAGGTGCTGTTGGTGCCGGCGGACTATAGCATCGGTCCCGCAACCGCCAACCTGGACGGGCTCTGTGACCCTTTCAAGGCTGAGAGATCAAAGGGTTAAGATACCCACGACAGTCGCGCGCCTATTGGCGGAGCGCAGCGATCTCAGCGATCATCTTTTTGACGATCGCCTCTCCGAATGAATCGAAATCCTTTGCTTCAAGCACGAAGCTCCCGGGCCCGCCGATAACATTGTCGCGGTAGTACTTCGCCAAGCCGCCCGGCGGATTTGTGTGTTCCGGATTCCATGGCAGCGGAATTTCACTGAGGATCACCAGTCCGTTGATACTGATACCCAGAGCCACGGCCTCATCGCGCGCCTGTCCGACGTCGCGACCTGCATTGTTGGTCCCATCACCCGAGACGTCGATGGTGCGGCGCTGAGCCTCAAACGGCGCGCGCGCGAGTTGGGCCACTGCGGCGTCGATGCCGCCGCTGATCGACGTGCGATCAGCAAAGGAACGCGGCGATTCGAGCAGCCGGTCACCGAAGGCCTGAGCCGCTTTCGGGCCGTCGACTACCATCCAGTCGATCACGACCTTCTGGTTGCCCAATCCAGACCACTCGAGGAACATTACGCCGATCCGGCCGCGTCGACCCGATTGGATTGCGTCAAGCACGCGCGGATTAACCAGTGCCGCGGCATACCCTTCGCGCTGGAGCTGAAATTTCTGGCTGTCGACACTACGCGAGACGTCGGCCGCCAAAACCAGAAGCAGGTCTACGGGCTCGGTCCGTGCAGGCGATGTGGTAAAGATTGCGCTCGCAAGCGCAAGCGCGACAATCGCGCGGCAGAACATCTGGCTCATGCCTGGAGCCTAGCCGATTTTGAAATCAATGCGCCAGCAGACGGGTGGTTGGAAATGCCACCTCGACGAGCGTTCCATCGCCGACTTCGCTCGCAACGCTGAAACGGGCGTGATTGGCTTCGGCCAAAGCCTTGGTGATCGGCAGACCGAGACCGCTTCGGGTTGAGCTCCATTGGCCGGTGGCGTCTGCCCGACGGAAGGGCTCGAGTGCTGTCTCGAGGTCCTCCTTGCTCATCCCATTGCCGGTATCGCGCACGCGCAATACTACTTCCTGGTTGTCGGTCAGCGCTGTCGAAACGATCACCTGACCACCTGCACCTGTGAACCTAATTGAATTCGACAACAAGTTGAGCGCGATCTGACGCAGTGAACGCGCATCAGCGATGATGTGCGGCAGGCTGGCGGCTAGCGCCGTGCGGATAATGACGCGCTCGCGGTTGGCCTGCTGCTGCATGATGGCCACGCATTGCTGAAGCAGATCGTTCAGATTGACGCTTACGAAGGTGAGATCAAGGATTCCCGCCTCAATTTTCGACAGGTCGACAAGATCGCTGAGCAACGAGATGAGATGCCCGCCGGATGCGTGGATATCGCGGAGATATTGCCGGTAGCGTTCATTGCCGATAGGGCCGAAGCGCTCGTCCATCATCACTTCGGAAAACCCAATAATGGCGTTGAGCGGTGTACGAATTTCGTGGCTTATCTTGGCGAGAAATTCCGACTTGGCGATCGAGGCTTTTTCGGCCGCCTGCTTGGCGCTGTTGAGTTCCTCCGCGCTGCGCTTCCAGGCGGTAATATCACGCAGCACCGCGCACAGCTTTTCGCTCCCCTCGATACGGCCCATAGTGATGTACAGCGGAACGAGACCGCCCTGCCGTACGCGGCCGATCGCCTCATAGCCGGCATCGAGCATGCTGGCGCCCCGCTTGTGCATCAGCCGGTCAAGATTCTCGCGGGCGGCGCAGCGGCTTTCCGGCGCAAGCAGATCGTCGAGTGAGTGGTTGGCGAAGTCGACGGCGTCGTAACCGAACAGTGCTTGTGCGCTGCGGTTTGCGGAAAGGATGCGGCCGGTTTCATCGAGCATCAGCACACCATCGGTGGCGGTATCCAGAATTGCTCTTAGCTCGCGATTTTCCCATTCGGCGTCTGGGATAGGTGCATCCGTGGCCTTTTCCTCGCCACCAGCTCGCGTATCGACCATCAAAACGAGCGCGTTCTCGTTGTTCCAGGCCGCGCTGAGCAAACGGCCGTCGACTGGTTTCTGCTTGCCGCTGACTGTAGCAATCGTCAGCGATTTGCCCGCGCCCTTGCTGTCCGGCGACGAAGACTTGTCCTTGCTCTCGATGAACAAACTGTCGAGACCTCCTGCCTCGCTCAGCTCATCCAAGGTGGCGTAGCCAGTCCACTCGAGGAATGCGCGGTTTGCGTAGATCAGCGTGCTCAAGCGATAGACCAGGATACCCACAGGCAGCCGATCGAGAATTGGCCAGCTCTCCTGGATGTCGGGAAGCATTTTCGGCGGTTCACGTGCTGGCTGTGCAAGGGGGGTCGGGGGCTCGTCGCCGAAATCGTCTGAAGCAGTCGTGGACCGACCGCCTGGCGGCCGCTTTAGCCGCTCGCTGAGTTCGCGGGCCAGTTCCCGGAATGCACTGTGCTCGCGTGCATCGAGTTTAGGCTCCTGTCCACGAGGCTCGAAGGGGAAGGGAAGAACCATGGCTGCCGGATCCTCCTCCGACGGAGGGGAATCGGAAGGTTGATCGACGCCGTGCTGCGCCTGTTTCAACTCGCGGCAAATGCCGAAGCCGCGGAAGCCCTTGAATTGCCGCTCACGATCGAACACGGGCAATCCCGACATCTCGACCACCATCTGGTCTTCCGAGTTATCGAGTGGCCAAAGCAGAACGATCCCGCTGAAGGTCTGTCGCGCGGTCATGGCTGCAGCGACCTGACCCTGGGCATCAAGCTCCAGCGCCTGTGCGATCTCGGCCCAGGTGCGATCAAGCACTGCGGATGTCTTCGGTCCGAGGAGCTCTGAGAATTCTTGAGTTGCGAGGCTGAATCGACCGTCCGCATCGGTTTGCCAGACGAAGCGCAAAGGCAGTTGGTGCTGGCGTGTTGCCAGGGGTGCGGAATCCGACGTTCTCAGAGCCATGGTAGCCGCCTCTGAATCGATGCTCGACGTCGCCGCAGGTTCGGCGAAAACGACGAGCAATGTGAAAGTCGATCCGGCGCCGAGCTTCAGCATACTGATTTGTCCGGCGGGAATCTCGCCTTCGGCAACTCCGTTCACACTTGCTTCGCGCGCGAGCGGTTCCGCGCCAAGCGCGAGCAGGTCGCGCCGTTCGCCAAGGAGCGTGTGCGTCGCTGGCCGCGCTTCGATGAGTTCGCCGTCGGCCGTGAACATGGCGGCGGGGCTGGCGATGTCCGCCAGCAGACGGTGTGCTCGGTCCGGCAAGGCGATCTCGCGCCCAGCGCGTTCGGTGGCCACGATCAATATTGCCGCGGCGTTGTCCGCGAGCGTGACGCGCGAGCACAGACATATCAACATACCACCGAACGCCGCACCGAAGCCGCGTAGGCGTTCAAGCCTTGGCGCTCCTCCCTGCGGGAGTGTGGCGGCAAGGCGCCTCACCAGGGCGGCTGCCGGATGCGTCGCATTGAATTTCCGCGCAGCCACGGCGCCCGGTGAGGCAGCGTCGAAAATTGCCGCGCCTGCGGGATTGGCCCACAGAATGTGCTTGGCGTCGGAACTCCAAAGCCAAACTGGCACAGAGTTGACCGCGTGCGCCGCCAGCCGCGGATCACGAAGATATGCAAGCTGCAAATTGGCTTCAGTCATCCCGGTGTCGCAGAATTTACGGCTAATAAAATCTTAATACGGCCGGTGAAGAGCGACGTCCACGGCACAACTGGTGGCCACCCGATCCAAGCAACAATATCGTTAATGCAACTGAATACGCATGACTGGCACGTTCGACATGCCGACCTAGATATAGTGGGGCCGCCGTCGGCGGTGGGAGGACGTGCAGGAGGAGTGTCATGGCGAAGGAAGGCAACGCCGGCTTCGAAATTCCGGCGGACATGCGTGCATTGGCCGAAAAGAGTGTCGAGCAGGCCAAGCAGGCATTTGATATTTTCATTTCAGCGGCTCAACACGCAGTCAGCACCGCTGAGAATCAGAGCCGGCGCAAAGGAAGTGGGCGAACTTGCGGTGAATTTCGCCGAGCGGAATATCGCCTCGTCGTTTGAATTGCACAGAAGTTGCTGCGGGCCAAAGACCCTAAGGACGTCATGGCATTGCACGCGGAGTATGTGAGTACCCAGGTCGCCGCCCTCACCGAGCAGGGGCAGGAACCGGCCAAACGAGCGGCAAAAATAACTGGGCAAAGCGCTCAGTATTGATAACGCGGCCGCCAGAAAGGGTTCCTTGAATCTGGCAAGGACTGCCGGAGCGTTGCGCCATGGTATTTTTGTGCGGTGCAATATTTTTATTGCATTGCACCAAAAGTTGGTGTATAAGCGTTGTAACCTTAGATCGCGGCGTATCGGAAAGCAGGTGCGCTGCGGCTTACGCAAAATGGGGCGCAATTGCCGAGGTGCAGGGTCCTGGAAGGACCACGCCCTCCGCCAGCCAAAGGACGATTCTCATGTCTGAAACCACTGCTTCATCCGCATCTACCAAATCCAAGCCAAAGCCGGTCGCTATCGCTGCGCCCGCTTTCGAGATGCCGAAATTTGAAATGCCCAAGTTTGAAATGCCGAAATTCGAAGTTCCGCCTGTGTTTCGCGAGTTCGCCGAGAAGGGCATCGCGCAGGCCAAGGAAAATTACGAGAAGTGCAAGAGTGCGGCCGAGCAGGCCACAGATGTCCTTGAGGACACCTACTCCACGGCCTCCAAGGGCTATGCGAGCTACGGCCTCAAAGTGATCGAGACCACCCGCGCCAACAGTGATGCCGCCTTCGATCTGATGAGCGAGCTGATGGGTGCGAAGTCCTATGCTGAGGTGGTCGAACTCTCCAGCGCATTCATGCGCAAACAGTTCGAGGCGATGATTGCTCAGGCCAAGGAACTCTCCGAGCACGCGCAGAAGGTGGCGACCGAGACGGTCGAGCCGATCAAGGAAAGCATCAACAGCACGTTCAATAAGGCGGCCTGACCCCTACGAAGTCAGCGCCTGGAATTAGTGGTGCGAGGCCCGGGCGCAAATGCCCGGGTTTTCGTTTGTCGGCCAGGTGGTCTGCAGGACGCTTGCCAAAAGGCCAAGCGACACCTAGGTTCCGCCCGCTCGGATCGAGCATCGAACGAGCCGATCGCGCATGCAGGCGTAGCTCAGTTGGTTAGAGCGCTGGTCTGTGGAACCAGAGGTCGGTGGTTCAAGTCCACCCGCCTGTACCATCCTCGCAAATTGTCGAAACAAAAACGCCGGCGACAATGCGCCGGCGTTTCGTATTTCTCACCGTCTAGCGTCTAGCGCCAGCTGTAGCGGCCATTATTGCGCGGCGGTGGTGGTGGAACGCTGCGTGGCGGATAGGGACGGGGTCCGCCCTGCTGTCCGCCGAATATCCAGTCGAAGAAGTTGTTGCCGCCGCCATTGCTGTAGCCGCCGCCATACATTCCGGCCGGCATGCGCACCGGCTTGGATGAGGTGTTCGGCGCGCGCTCGACCGCAAGATCGGCAACCTTGCGCTCGTTACTCTTGAGGATGGACAGCATCTTGGCGTCACGGCCGTAGATGTCCTCACGCAGCTGCAGTTTGCCCGCATCGTCCACGAAAGCGGTCTGATAGGTTAGGTGCACCGGAATGAATTTCGGGAAGTTGATGTTGATTTCGCTGCCGCCGAACATCGATTCCAGACGCGCTTCGGTGTAGCGCTCCTTCGGCAAAACCAGCGACAGCAGCTTTTCGCCGTACGTCAGCGGATTCTGCACCCGCATGCAGCCATGGCTGAAAGCCCGCCTGTCACGCGAGAACAGATGCTTATCCGGCGTGTCGTGCTGGTAGACCAGGAATTTGTTCGGGAAGTTGAAGCGGATGCGGCCGAGCGCGTTGCCGGCGCCGGGCGGCTGCGAGATGTGAATCGTGCCGTCGGCGTCCTGGGTCAGCTTGAGGCCAATGCGATCGAGAGCCTGCGGATCGGCCTCGAGGGCCGGCAGGTATTCCTTCTCAATAATCGAAGGCGGTACGTTCCAGGTCGGGTTGACCGTGATGAACTTCATTTCCGCGCTAACCATCGGCGTGACGAGGTTCGGTTTGCCGACCACGATTTTCGTGTGCCAGTAAACCTTGTCGTTGTTGTAGAGCCAGAGTGTGTAATCCGGAACGTTGACGACGACGTGCGGGTTGCCGAGGTCGCGCGGCACCCAGCGCCAGCGCTCCATATTGACGATAATGGTATCGGTCGGGTCGGCGGCCGTCTGGCGCACTTCCGTGCGCTCGCCGTTGAGCGTGCGGACAGTATTCGGCCCGAGATTACCGTCGACGTTGATGTCGTTTTCCGTCTGGAAAGTTTTTACCGCATCGCGGACCGCGTCGTCATAGAGCTGATTCTCTTTGTCGCCTGCGATGTCGAGGCGTTTGCGCACCGCAGTTACACGCGGATCTTTCATGCCCGGGCGGAGAATTTTGCCATCCGGAACATGGACGCGTGGCAGCTCGGGCTTCTGCGCGGTCTTGGTTTCGGCAGGCGCTGGCCCCTTGCGCAGGTCGGCGAGCTTGGCTCGGAGCGCCTTGAATTCGGCCTGCGGCGGATTGTAAGCGTCGAGTACCTTGCCCGGATCGCTGCTGTCGCCGAGCTTTGCCAAAACGTCGGCTGGTTCAGGCGCGGCCAAGTCGTACTGGATATCGGCGCTGACGCGCGTGAAATGGATGCGCCCGATCTGCGCATGCCGCGCAAATGTGAGCGCTGAAGCGGTGAGCTTGAGCTCAGCTTCGGCAAGCGCATCGGCGGTCGTCGCAGACTTGAAATCAGGCGTCGGATAATCGTTCGGGTCCAGACCAACCGCGTCAGCCAGACCGAGATACGCAATCGCCGCCTTGGCGCGATCGCTACCGGCGTTGTTGCTGATCCAGATCGGCGCGTAGTTGTGCGAGCTGTAATAAGCCTCGATGCCCGCGCGATCGGATTTTCGGCTGACGAGGCGATCAAACTGACGACCCGTGATCAGCTCTCGAAGCTTCTCGCCGATGGCGTCCGCAGGCGCGGCGTTGGTGGCCGCTTTGGTCGGCTCGGTGGGGGCGGTCGTGGCGTTCTGCTTCGGCTCCTCTTTGGTCGGACCCGGGGCTACCTGCTTGGCAGGCGCCTCAATGTCCTTGGCCGTCAGCGGTGCAGGGAGCGTCGTGTCCGGCACAGGCACGGACGCAGTGGTCGGGTTTTCCGTCTGCTGGGCCGCGCCAACTTGGCTGGACAGGGCCAGTACAAGGACCAGCGCCGTCGAGGCCAGCAAACGGTCAAATCGTGCACTTTTCACCGCGTATCTCCCAATATTGTCAGGGGCCTGAGCCCCGATAAATGTTCGAGCCAGTTTAACTGATAGCGCGCACCTAGTTACGTTTTTCCCAACAGCCCAGCGAGAACAGGCGTCAACTGTGGCTATTTTGCACGAGCGAACAGTTCGAACGAATCGGGAGCTTTAAGCTGGACAGGTAGGCAGAGCGTAAGTCAACAGGCGTCTGGGTATAAGGTTTCCGGACACACTTTAGAACTTATATACCCATGACTCTTATCTACGGCACGGTTATGGCGGCCACCATGACAAACATGTGATGGCTCCTATGAAAAAGGAGCCCCTTGCGGCCACACAGGGCTGCGATAGTCTGCCCCTGAGCCGCCCGTCTGAATGCGGCCGAAAGGAAACGCCATGGCTTGGACGACCCCGGTTCTCGTTGAAATCTGCATTGGACTTGAGATCAACGGCTACCTTCCGGCCGAGTTCTGATTTCTGACCCTTTTTTAAGACCCCTTTAGATGGGGCGCCTCACCGGCATTGTGCTTGGGTCGGCGGCCGGAGGCGCCTTTCCCCAATGGAATTGTCGATGCCCGGTCTGCGCCTTGGCGTGGGCCGGTGATTCGCGCGTCACCCCTCGCACCCAAACCGGTATTGCCGTATCCGCGGGCGATGGGCAGTGGACGCTGATCAACGCTTCTCCTGACCTGTCGGCGCAAATCCGCGCGACGCCTGCCCTGCACCCACGTGGCGGCTTACGTGGCAGTCCGATCGACGCCGTCGTCCTTACCGGCGCGGAAATCGACCAGATCACCGGGCTACTCTCCTTGCGTGAGAGTTCGCCCTTCACGCTTTACGCCACGCCGGCAAGTCATGCGGCCCTTGCCGGAAACGCCATGTTCGGCGCAATGGGCATGATGGCACGGCGAGCGGTCAATCCGGGCGAGCGTTTCATCTTGGCGGGAGGTATCGAGGCGACGTTGTTCATGGTCCCCGGCAAACTTCCACTCTATCTCGAAGGTGAGGCGCCCGAACTCGATACCGAAAGCGCAGCCAATGTCGGCATCGAATTGCACCGCGAGGGAGCCCGCATGGTGTTTGTACCCGGCACCGCGGCTGTGACCCCTGCAATGCGCGAACGTTTCGCGCGCGCGGACGTCGTGCTGTTCGACGGTACGTTGTTTACCGATGACGAGATGATCCGCACGCACACCGGACATAAAACCGGTCGTCGCATGGGCCACATGCAAATCGACGGCGAGGGCGGTTCCCTGAACGCTTTAGCCGGGCTGTCGGCGCGGCGCATATTTGTCCATATCAACAATACCAATCCGGTCCTGATCGATGGCTCGGCCGAGCGCCGCAGGGTTGAGAATGCCGGGTGGCAGGTCGCCGAGGATGGTATGGAGATCGTGCTGTGAAGTTGCTTTCTCCGGAAGAGCTTGAAGGCGCGCTGCGCGACATCGGCGCAAGGCGTTACCATCGCCTGCATCCGTTTCACGGGCTGTTGCATGGCGGCAAGTGCAGCAGGGGTCAGGTGCAGGCCTGGGCGCTTAATCGCTACTATTATCAGGCGATGATCCCCATCAAGGACGCGAGTCTGATCGCGCGCTGCGAAGATCCAGCCGTGCGCCGCGAATGGCGCTCCCGGCTGGTGGACCACGATGGCGAGCATGAAGGTGACGGCGGTATTGCGCGCTGGCTCAAGCTCACGGACGGCCTCGGACTCGAGCGCGGCTACGTTACGTCACTGCGCGGGATTCTGCCCGGTACACGTTTCGCGGTCGAAGCGTACGTGCATTTTGTGCGCGAAAAGACATTGCTGGAGGCAATCGCTTCGTCGCTCACCGAGATGTTTTCGCCGGTGATCATCAGCGAACGCATGGCGGGCATGCTGGCGAACTACGATTTTATAACGCGCGAGACGTTGAGCTATTTCGACAAGCGTCCACCGCAGGCGCAGCGTGACGCCGACTTCGCTCTCAATTTCGTCAAGCGCAATGCTAGAACGCCGGAACAGCAGCAGGCCGTACTTGCCGCGCTCGAATTCAA